>JBBPZN010000142.1:0-10270 GCA_038198705.1 Mycobacteriales bacterium | reverse complement strand
GCAAGGAGATCGAGGCCAAGATCATCGAGCTCGACAAGAACCGCAACAATGTGGTCCTGTCGCGCCGCGCATGGCTCGAGCAGACTCAGTCCGAGGTTCGCAGCGAATTCCTGCACCAGCTCCAGAAGGGGCAGGTCCGCAAGGGCGTCGTCTCCTCGATCGTCAACTTCGGTGCCTTCGTGGACCTGGGTGGCGTCGACGGACTCGTGCACGTGTCCGAGCTTTCCTGGAAGCACATCGATCACCCGTCCGAGGTTGTCGAGGTCGGCACCGAGGTCACTGTCGAGGTTCTCGACGTCGACCTGGACCGCGAGCGCGTTTCTCTCTCGCTCAAGGCGACTCAGGAAGATCCGTGGCGCCAGTTCGCTCGCACACACGCGATCGGTCAGATCGTGCCCGGCAAGGTCACCAAGCTCGTTCCGTTCGGTGCGTTCGTTCGCGTCGAAGAGGGCATCGAGGGCCTCGTGCACATCTCCGAGTTGGCCGAGCGCCACGTGGAGGTTCCGGACCAGGTCGTGGGTGTCGGCGACGACGCACTCGTCAAGGTCATCGACATCGATCTCGAGCGTCGTCGTATCTCGTTGAGCCTCAAGCAGGCCAACGAGGACTACGCAGAAGAGTTCGATCCGTCCAAGTACGGCATGGCCGACTCGTACGACGAGGGTGGCAACTACATCTTCCCCGAAGGCTTCGACTCCGAGACCAACGAATGGCTCGAAGGTTACGAGAAGCAGCGTGAAGAGTGGGAAGGCCGCTACGCCGAGGCTGAGCGTCGTCACAAGATGCACACCGCTCAGATGGAGAAGACAGCCAAGGACGAAGCTGCCGAGGCTGCCAACACCAACTACTCCTCGGAGTCGGGCCAGGCCCCTGCCGAAGCAGAAGGCGATGCTCCCGCAGCATCGGCTCCAGCTTCGACCGGTGGATCGCTTGCCAGCGACGCACAGCTTGCTGCGCTGCGCGAGAAGCTGTCGGGCAACGCCTGATCGAAGTAGTCCACCCGTAAGGGTGTGAGAGTGATGCCCCGGTTCTGTACTTCAGAGCCGGGGCATTTCTTTGTCGTTGGCACGGGTTGAGGTGCAGATGCGCTGTCCGAGTTACATCAGGCCCAGGTATGCGCACGCAAAAATAGACCCGATCCATGTGGATTCGGGCCCATTTTCAAATTCGATGGAGTCTGGCTCAGCCTGCGACGGCGGGACTCCACTGACCGACGGTGGACGTCCGCTTGCGCATGGTGGCGAAGCTGTGTCGAGCCGGGCTCAGCAACGTGGTGAACCAGTTTCGCCGGTGGTCGGCCAACGCCAGGGCAATCTCGGGGATAAGCACGCAGTGGACACCCAAGTCCATGCCGAGACGGTGCCGACCCTGGTGGATCTGATTGCTTCGCATCGAAGGGTCCTTTTCGCTAGCAGTGGGTCGGCAGATATTTATCTCGCACGTCGAAGATAACGGACATGACGGTAAAGCTGGTGCATTTGGGGCTGGTGTGCTTCGGCGTGTTCGATGACAGACTGGACACCATGTTGAGACTCGGCCTCACCGGAGGCATCGGAGCAGGGAAGTCCACAGTGTCGAAGATTCTCGCCGGGCTCGGTGGTGTTTTGGTAGACGCCGACGTGATCGCGAGAGAAGTAGTCGAGCCAGGGACTGATGGCTTGGCGCAACTCGTCGACACATTCGGCGAGGACATTCTCGGGCCGGACGGAGCACTCGACCGTGCTGCACTCGCGGCCAAGGCATTTCGCGACGACGAATCGCGAGGGAAACTGAATGCGATCGTCCACCCCCTGGTGGGGCAGCGAACCTCGGAACTCGTCGAGGGCGCACCCGAAGACGCAGTGATCGTTCAGGACATTCCGCTGTTGGTCGAGGGCAAGATGGGTGCACTGTTCCATCTCGTAGCCGTGGTCTACGTGGACTCGGAAGAGCGCGTGAATCGTTTGGTCGGGCAACGGAAGATGGTAGAGCAGGACGTCCGGGCACGGATCGCGGCCCAGGCGACCGATGAAGCGCGACGTGCCGCGGCCGACGTCTGGATAGACAACAGTGGTGCGCCTGGGGATATCGAAGATGTGGCGCGCAGCCTGTGGTTCGACCGGCTCGTACCGTTCGAACGCAACATCCGGGAGGGCACCGTCGTTACTACCCATCCGACCCTCGTGGCATCGGATCCAACATGGACGGACCAGGCAGGCAGGTTGTCGGCCCGTATTGCGGTCGCCTGCGGAAGTGCAGCTGTTCGGATCGATCACATCGGATCGAGCGCTGTTGCCGATATGGAAGCAGTCGATACCATCGACATCCAGATCACGGTGACCGGCCTGGGCGTCGCCGACTCGTTGGCAGAACCGTTGGGCCGGATCGGCTTTCCTCGCATCCAGCACATCGAATCGGACGATCCCAAGCCCGCATACGGCATCGGGGGAGAGGCAGATCCTGCGGTGTGGGGCATGCGTTTGCATGGAGCTGCTGATCCGGGTCGAACGGCCAATATCTACATCAGGGTCGACGGCTGGCCGGCTCAGCAGTTTGCGCTCGTATTTCGTGATTGGCTCCGCGCTGATCCTGCCGCCGCTGCGGAATACCTCGATATCAAGAGGAGAGCGGCTGCGGCCGCCGAGGGATTTGCCGACGATCAGGAAGCTGCCACTGCATATATTAATGCGAAGGCGCCATGGTTCGATCGAGCCTATGTTCGTGCGTGGGAATGGGCCGAAATGACCGGTTGGCAAGCCTAACGGTCAGCTTGCGGGCGCCACGTGGTCGGCATCCCGATCGATGCCAACCACGCGTCCAGGTCGTAGTCGAACCGAGCAAGTCCATCGATGGCCGTCACGGCACGGTGCATCGCGAGCTCGGCCGTTTCCGCGTCGAGGTGATGCTCGACGCGTGCCTGCAAGAGTTCGTCCGCGTCGAGGAGGTCGAATCCGCGCCCGGTTCTCACCGTGATGTCGAGGTAATGGTCGGTCGACGTCCAGACGTGCGGCGCAGCTACGAATTCACCGATGTCGACATAGTAATTTTGATCACGTCGGTGTCCCGGTAGGTAGTGGAATATCGACGCACGTATTCCGAGGCTCGGGAGCAACCAGGATTGCAGATAGTCGAACTGGGGATGGTCGGACGGCCTGGCCATGTACAGACCCCAGGGCTCGGCCCGGTACTCGTCAACGGGGCGAACGACGCCTTTGGGGTCGGTGTTCGTCGACGCGTCCAAGTCGAAGTATTCGACTTTGGGAGCGTGCACGTGCACTCGAGTAGCCTCTGCGGCGTGTCCGTCCATGACTGACCAAGCTACCTGTTCGGTTCCAATCTGCACGGTCGAACGCAGCATCGCCTCGAACGTGTCAGTGGTCGCGTCTAACCTGTAGAGCATGGCCTTTGCATCCGAACATCCCGTGGTGGCTCACTCGGACTTCCGCCCCGTCGGAGACATCGAACGCACGGGGCCCGCATTCGAGGTCGTCAGTGAATACGAGCCCGCAGGAGACCAGCCGGCGGCCATTGCCGAGCTCGAGCGTCGGATCAGGGCCGACGAGAAGGACATCGTGTTGCTCGGTGCCACCGGTACCGGTAAGTCTGCAACGACGGCTTGGCTCATCGAGAAGCTGCAACGCCCCACGTTGGTGATGGCCCCGAACAAGACTTTGGCCGCACAGCTCGCCAACGAGCTACGAGACATGCTTCCCAACAACTCGGTCGAGTATTTCGTGTCGTATTACGACTACTACCAACCCGAGGCGTACATCGCTCAGACGGATACCTACATCGAGAAGGATTCCTCGGTGAACGACGACGTCGAGCGCTTGCGGCACTCTGCCACGGCCAGCTTGCTCTCGCGGCGCGACGTAGTAGTTGTTGCGTCGGTTTCCTGTATCTACGGTCTGGGCACACCGCAGTCCTACGTAGATCGGTCCATCGAGCTGCAGGTAGGTGTCGAGGTTCCACGCGATGCTCTGTTGAGGCTTCTGGTGGATGTGCAGTACACCCGCAATGACATGGCCTTCACTCGTGGTTCGTTCCGGGTTCGAGGCGACACCGTCGAGATCATTCCCTCGTACGAGGAGCTGGCGATTCGGATCGAGTTCTTCGGAGACGAGATCGAGGCGCTGTATTACCTGCACCCTCTGACCGGTGATGTCGTCCGTCAGGTGGACTCCGTCCGGATCTTCCCTGCCACGCACTACGTTGCAGGCCCGGAGCGTATGGAGAAGGCAGTCAAGAACATCGAGGCGGAACTCGAGGATCGGCTCGCCGAGCTGGAGGGCAAGGGCAAGCTGCTCGAAGCTCAGCGACTGCGCATGCGCACTCAGTACGACCTCGAGATGATCAAACAGGTTGGTTTCTGCTCCGGTATCGAGAACTATTCGCGGCACATCGACGGCCGAGGCCCAGGCACAGCGCCCGCGACGCTCATCGACTATTTTCCCGAGGATTTCCTCATGGTGATCGACGAGTCCCATGTGACCGTTCCCCAGATCGGTGCGATGTACGAGGGCGATATGTCCCGCAAACGTAACCTGGTCGAATTCGGTTTCCGGTTACCGTCGGCGACGGACAACCGGCCATTGACCTGGGAAGAATTCACTCAGCGGATCGGGCAAACCGTGTACCTGTCGGCGACGCCGGGCAAGTACGAACTGGGGCAGACCGGTGGAGAATTCGTCGAACAGGTCATTCGTCCCACCGGACTCATCGATCCAGCGGTGGTCGTCAAGCCGACCAAGGGTCAGATCGACGATCTCGTTCACGAGATTCGTATCCGTGCAGACAAGAACGAGCGCATCTTGGTCACCACACTGACGAAGAAGATGTCCGAGGACCTCACCGACTATTTGCTCGAGCTCGGCATCAGAGTCCGATACCTTCACTCCGACATCGACACTCTGCGAAGAGTGGAATTGCTACGCCAACTGCGGCTCGGGGAGTATGACGTTCTGGTCGGTATCAACCTCCTACGTGAGGGGCTCGATCTGCCGGAGGTGTCACTCGTTTCTATTCTCGACGCGGACAAGGAAGGCTTCCTCCGCAGCGGCACCAGTTTGATTCAGACAATTGGCCGCGCAGCTCGTAATGTGTCCGGCGAGGTTCACATGTACGCGGACAGGATGACGGACTCGATGAAGTACGCCATCGAGGAAACCGATCGTCGGCGCGAGAAGCAGGTGGCATACAACAAGGAAAAGGGCGTCGATCCGCAACCACTTCGAAAGAAGATCGCGGATATCCTGGATCAGGTGTATGAGGAAGCCGACGACACGGACGAATCGGTGGAAGTCGGTGGGTCCGGGCGCAATTCGAGTCGGGGTCGTCGTGCACAAGGCGAGAAGGGGCGCGCCGTCAGTTCCGGCGTATACGAGGGGCAGGACGTCAAGTCGATGCCGCGGGCCGAGCTGGCAGCCCTGGTGAAGAACCTCACCGACCAGATGATGAATGCAGCTCGCGAGTTGCAGTTCGAGCTTGCAGGCAGGCTACGGGATGAAATCCAGGACCTGAAGAAGGAACTCCGCGGGATGGACGCGGCGGGTCTGAAGTAACGCGGATCCTGCCACTCCATAGTCAACGCGCCGCGCCGCGGTGTCCGGGCGTTCGCTACGGTTTACGACATGGACGCATCCACTGCCGGCCGGAGTGCTCGCGCACTCGAACTTCTTCATTCGGTGGCGTACTTCGTCCCAGAGACTCAGAACGGGCTGGTGGAGGCAGGCCTGGCCGACCGTGCCTGCTATTTCGCTGGACGTGCTGCGCCGTTGGGCGCGGTGGGGGCTGGAGTTGTGACAGCCACTTTCTACAACTTCAACCGTGAGCTGATTGCACCGTTGATTCCCGCTGCGTGGTCGATATGTGCACCGGAGAAGATCATGCAGATCCGCTATCAAGCGTTGGATGCCGCCTTCACGAGGCTTCTGGGTGCTGAGGATATTTCTTCGCACGAGATGAGCGAAGCTGCCGAACTTGCTTCGATAGCTGCCCGAGGAATTCCCGGGGACGATGGACGGCCGTTGTATTCCGCGTACGCCGAGCTCGAATGGCCTACGGCACCGCACCTCGTTCTGTGGCATGCGTTGACGCTGCTCCGCGAGCACCGCGGGGATGGACATATCGCCGCCCTGCAGACCGCTGAATTGAATGGCATCGAAGCCTTGATCACCCACACCGCAACGGGGTACGGCTTCGAAAAGGAGTTCGCTCGTAAGCGTCGCGGCTGGTCGGTCGAGCAGTGGGGCGAGGCCGTGGGGGCACTTGCCGACCGTGAAATTCTCGACACGGACGGTGCGTTGACCGAGCACGGGCAGGACATCCGCACACTTGTCGAGGACATCACGGACGATCTGGCGCTCGCCCCGTGGGCTTCGTTGGGTGAAGACGGCGCCGCCCGTCTGGTCGAGCTCGCGTCGCCATGGCGAGACGCACTTCTCGCTCAGAACGTGTTCCCGGACGGCATCTTCGGGACGGCCGTCAAAAAATAGCGCGTCGTTCAGGTCAGCTGGTGATGTCCTTGGAGGCGAACACCCGCCAGGCGATCACGCCGAAGACGGCCGCGTAGGCAAGCGCGGAGAACGATCCGACGAACATGTCGTTCCAGCTGATAGTCGGTTGCAGCGCATCGGTCCACGAATTTGCGTAGTGCCCGGGCAGGTAGTTGCGAAGCGAACCGAGCGCAGTGATCTGGTCCAGAATCTGCAACAGAATCGATGTCATCACTGCTCCGCCGACCGCGCCGAGTGGCGCATCGGTCAGAACCGAAAGAAGCATCGCCAGGCCTGCCACCCACAACAGATTGACTCCGATATACGCCACTGCAATGGCAAGGCGACCGAGTGCGTCGACGTAGGGCAGTCCGTCACCGAATGGGGTGACGAGTGGTTCTGCGCCGTAGAGCGCGGTGCCCAGAATCAGCGATACGAGAACCAGAACGACTACGGCGGCGATGGACAACGTCGCCGACACCAGAGCTTTTTGTACGAGAAGCCGGGTGCGCGGCACCGGAATGGCGAGCAGATATCGCAGCGAGGACCAGGACGCTTCGCTCGCCACGGAGTCTCCGAAGAACAACGACACGACGACGATGAGCAGAAACCCGACCGACATGAACAGTGCGAACACGGTGAAGTTGACACCGCCCCGGGTCCCGAGCTCTATCAGACCACCCGTGTCGGAATCGCCCGAGGAGCTTCCGACGGCGAATGCGATTGCCAGGATCACGGGCAACAGTGCAAGAAATCCGATAGCGAATTGTGTGCGGCGCCGACCGAACTGTCGACGCAACTCGGTGCGGAACGGAAGTGTCTTGCCCGCGTGATATCCGGGGGCCCGCCCGTCTGTGTGCGTCGTACTCATTCGTGTTCTTTCGTCGATACGGTTCCACTGGCTTCAGCGTCGATCTCGACCAACTGCGTCAGGTGCTCGGTGTCGCGATGTACCAGATCGAGGAAGACATCTTCTAGCCTCGTGGACTGGGAGAGCCCGCGCACTTCGAGGCCGGCGTCGAAGAGAGCCCTGATCACGATCGCCGGATCGACGCTTCCGAGGTCCACACGAACGACGGACTCGTCGATGACAGTCGGCGAACACCCCAGCTCCCTCAGCACTGCCGATGCCTTTTGCGCGTCGTCGACTCGTACTTCGGTCATTCCGCCTGCAGCAGTCAGCTCCCGGACAGTGCCTGAGCTGATGACCGACCCACGGTTCATCACTACGACGTGCGTACAGGTCTGCTCCACCTCGGCCAGCAGGTGACTCGAGACCAAGACGGTCCGACCGGTCTTGGCGTAGTTGATCAGGACCTCACGCATGGTGCGGATCTGTGGTGGATCGAGACCGTTGGTGGGTTCGTCGAGGACCATCAGATCCGGTAGCCCCAGCATTGCCTGCGCAATCGCCAAGCGTTGTCGCATTCCTTGGCTGTACGACTTGACCTTCCGTTCGACCGCGGTGCCGAGATCGGCGATCTCCAATGCTTCTTCGAGGTGTGCGTCTTCGAGGGGACGGCCGGTGGCCTGCCAGTACAGGCGCAAGTTTTCCGTGCCACTCAGGTGGGGGAGAAAACCAGAACCCTCGACGAACGACCCCAGCCTCGACAAGACTGGCGCGCCGGGCGAGACCTTGTGCCCGAAGACCCGGATGTCCCCGCTCGTCGGGGTGATCAGACCCATGAGCATCCGCAGGGTGGTTGTTTTGCCTGCTCCGTTCGGGCCGAGCAGGCCGAGCACCTGCCCCTGACGGACTTCGAAACTGACGTTGTCGACGGCCTTGAATCCGTTGGAGTACGTCTTGGCCAAATCGGTGATCACCAGTGGGGTGTCGATGAGATCCTCGTCCACTTCGGCGATCAAGCGTCTGCGTGATCGAATGATGTTGACCGCGATCAATGCACCCAGTGCGGCGACGATGACGCCGATACCGACGATCGAGCCGAGTGGAACGGTACTAGTGCTGCTCGCCACCCCCGCCACGGTCGGTACTCGTAGCGCCGAATCGTCCAGTGCAACAACGAACTGTGCGGGCTCGAGGGGAACTGCGTATGCCTGATCGGTGGTGGACACCGACACTTCGACGTGATGTCCCTCGGGGACTACATAACTGATGCCGGGCAGAACGACCGACACCGGAACGGAACCCGCATCGACGGTGTTCGGTAGTCGCACCGGGGCGACCGCGCCGCCGGGAAGGGTGCGCTTGCCGTCGGGGCCGACGTCGTACAGCTTGACGAACAGGACCGCCTGCTGTGGTTGCGCGAATGCTCCGATACGCAGATCGATACGGGATGCGCCCGTGATGGTGAGCGGTGCGGTCAGGGGATCGCCTGCAAAGGTGGCAGCTTGGCCGGGGAGGTCAGCGGACAACTGCGATCCAGCTGAGGTGGCGCTCAATGTGGCCAGCACTGAGCCGAGGCCCGGAACGGATGAGATCGCCGATGGGGATGCCCCTGGCGGTCTGATGATGGTTTGCTCGTTCGGGGCTCCCGATTGCTCCGACATGGACGAGGTAGGACCCGAAGGGCGCAGTTCGACGGGTACTTCTGTGGTTGCGCTCGGCGCGCCTGCGGCGTCGGAACCGGAGAGCCCGGGGTATTCCGGTGCTGTCATTCTGCGCCCGCGAGTTCGATTCTGTTCGATCGCAGGGGTCTGCAGCGAGTAGACGAACGGACGCGGTTGATCTGCAACATCGACGGTTGTATCCGACATCAGTTGTGTACGAAGGAAATCCCTCATCGTGTTCTCGGCGCCACCGCTCGTTCCACCGTCGTCGTGACCGCCGTTGAACCAGCGAACCTGGACATCACCACCGGCGTCGGAGATCTGCCTCGCCGTCGTGTCGGACTGATCGAGCCCGAACAGGGTGTCCTGCATGCCCTGTACCAGGAGCGTCGGTGACTTGATGTTCGACGCGACGGCCGCGGGGGAGTGCGCCGTCAGTAGCGCCGACAATTCTGGCGATGGCTCACCGGTGACCGCCGATTGCGCGTATGCGGAACAGAACTCGGATGCGAACCGTCCGCATCCCGCTGCTGCGCCGGGCTCACTGCCTCCAGGGCGCGAGGCTGCTCCAGCTCCGAAGAAGACTCCTGCCCATCCGCGTTTGAGTACTCCCTGTCCGCCGTAGACCGTAGCCGCAGGAGTTTTCGATGCATCCAGTCGTGCGCGGTCGTCGTCGTTCGTGACACCGTAATTGGGGAACAGTGCCTGCCCCAGGTCATTCCAGGTGATGGCCGACGCGACTGCGTCGATCCGCTCGTCGGTTCCGGCAAGGCTCAACGCCAGTGCGCCGCCGTAGGAGCCGCCGGCGACACCGACGCGGGGATCGCCGGGTCCGTCGAGTCGGACTTCGGGTCGACTCGCGAGCCAATCCACCAGGCCGCGGCCGTCGGCGACCTCCCGATCGGGGGCATTGATCGATATCGAGCCTGTACTCAGTCCGAAACCACGAGCGCTGTAGGTCAACACCGTGAACCCGTCGTCGGCGAGCGCTCGTGCCTGTCCGTCGACCGAGAATTTGTCGCCGCCGAATCCGTGGGCGAGAAGGACAGCAGGGGCCGGGGTTGTCCGAGGTACGTAGAGGCGCGTGTCGAGTGCCACGGACTCGGTACTCCCCGGACTCTCCGGTAGCGTCACCGTGGTATCGACGGTCGTCGACTCATTGTCTGCGCTGGGGGAGCGGGTTACGAAGTAGACCGAGACACCTGCAACCAGTACCACCAGAAGGATCGCAAAGGTGGAGGTCTTCACAGACCGTCTCGGCCGAGGGACGCGCATACAAGCCAATG
>JBBPZN010000141.1:0-10337 GCA_038198705.1 Mycobacteriales bacterium | reverse complement strand
GATCATCCATCCCCAGGCAGAGGCGGAGATGTCGAGATCGAGGTCGCCGAGGCCAGCCGAGACGACGCCGGCGGTCACGGTTGCCGATGCGGTGGCCACGCAGATCGGGGTGACCAGATGGCTGGGGCTGTGTTGGGTGGAGCGGCGGTTCAGGAACAAGTAGGCCGCGTATGCGGCACCGGCGGTGATGCCCAGAATGGAACCGCGCAGCGCGTTGTCGGCTCCTGTTCTGCCGATGAGTCCGCCGGCGAGGGCGACGCCGAGCAGCATGCAGGGCACTGCCATGAGGAAACGTCTGGGGATGGCGGTTCGATCCACGACCAGCGCGATCAGCGGCAGGACGACCACCTGAACGTTGATGAGCACGGTGGCGATCGACGCACCGACGTCGAGAATGCTCGCGGTCCACATGACGTAGTCGGCCCCGAGGAAGACGCCGGCACCGATGGCCATGGGGTACAACCTCACCGGCATCGCCCCGCGCCGGTGAAGTTCCCACAGCGCCATCGGAACGAGAGCCGCGAGAGCGATCAGACATCGCAGAAATGCCGCAGTGCCCGAGGTGACATCGGCAAGCTTGACGAAGGTGGCGGACAGAGACAGTGAGGCGGCACCCGCGATCACCAACGCCGCATTCCCGCCCACCCCCCGATCGGTGGCGGCAGCTCTCGGTATCGCGGTCCTGGTCACCTGCTCAAGGCAACCAGCTACAAACCGATAAGTCTACTAGTCAGTTCTACCACTAACGCAGTAGTCTTACTTATATGTTTTCGTGGGATCGTTTGAGGATTTTCGCCGCAGTGGCCGAATACGGTTCGGTCACACGGGCCGCAGAATCCCTGCGGCTCACCGGACCTGGAGTCTCGCAACATATCCGCAAGTTGGAGAAGGAAGCCGGCACCGCGCTCGTCGAGCGAGAAGGGAGGTCGATACGGCTGACCCCCGCCGGTCGGGCGTTGGCGACGCGCGCGGTTGCCATGTCCGCTCTCGCCGACGCTGCCGAGGACGATGTCGCCGCTATCGACACCGCCGTCGCCGGCGCTCTGAGAGTGGGCGCGGTCGCCAGCGCGCTGCGTCGACTGGTGGTTCCGGCACTGGCCGACCTTGTTCGTACGTATCCACTGCTGCGCCCAGAAGTCGTCGACGGGGAAGGAATCGACCTGCTCGACCGCCTCCAGCACCGCACCCTCGATGTCGTCGTGTTCGAGTCCTGGGACCACCGGCCGGCGACCGTGCCGGCAGGTATCGATGTACACACGCTCCACACCGAGGATGTACACCTCGCGGTACCCACCGACGACAGCCGTGAGATGGCCAGCCTCGGTGACGAAGCCAACTCGATCTGGACGGTGTGCCCAGCAGGATCGGATGCGCACTCAGCGCTCGTACACGTATTGCGTGAAGCCGGGGTCGAACCGACAATCCGATACGAGGTTTCCGACTACTCGACCCAACTGGCCCTCGTCGAAGCCGGCCTCGCCGTCGCGCTCGTCCCGGACACCGCGCGAGCGCGAACGGCCGGCGTCCGTTACCTGCCGACCAGCCCGGTCGTGACACGTTCCCTGCGGGCGGCGAGCTCCACCCGAATTCCGGCAGTCGCCGCGCTGATGGATGCGATGAACACCATCCTCGCGTCCTGATTCCTCGTCTACGGCCGAACTGCAATCGCAGCCGCTAAGGACGCGCGGGCATGCCTGGCGTCGTGAGCCGCTGTAGTGCACCGAGGCGTTGCGGCATCGCGGGTGGCGTTCCCTTCGTCCCCGCGCAGCTGTACGAAGCGGATGTTCTAGAAATTTCCGATTCCGATCCTCGGCTGCGGTGGTGCCGGGGTTGATCTGGCGATCACAACTACGCAGACGGCGAAAGCGCGTGGGTTCGGAATCCACGTACGGCACACCCCGCGACGGCGCGGTCATCGGCAGCGATCCCGACCACACCCTCAACTGACCGTACCCTCGACCCATGTACCGGCCATCGATCAGACCTGAAGTGGAAGTGTCCGTTTTCGGCGTGGCATTGCTCCTCCTGGCCACCGGATGCGGGTCCCCCATCGGTGGCGGCCACAACATCGAAACATTCACACCCCCAGAGGCCTCGGTCGTAGAGAAGGCGGACTGCCTTCTCCCCGAAATACAGACACCGCTCGCCGGTGCGGTCCAATGGCCACAGATAGACGCACCGCCGACAATCACCCCCGGATACCCCCCGGATGACTTCGAACCCGTTGCGATAGTCCGCTGCGAACGCGGGGAAGACCCGAACGGGCAACTGACCATCGATGCAATACACATGGAAGGGCAGGTCGACGACGTCTACGAAACGTTCAGAACTCTCTCCCAGCGATTCGCAGGCAGTGGATCCGGGTCCAGCTGTGCCGTCGACGGTCGACCCCCGGTAGGACTCTGGCTCGTCAATCGAGATGACCACGCGATACGCCCTCAATGGCCCACCACCCCATGCGGATACGACCTGTCACCCTTGGACGCGCTGGCCACACTGCATGAAGTGAAACGGGAACAGAACGTAGTAGACGGACTGGCCGCCGACAACGCCGGAGTGTGTCCACAGACCGTGCCCACTTTCTCCGTCACGATCGAGAACAACCCACCGGACGAGCGCCAGCAATATCGAGAAGCTACCGAGCTAGCAACGCCGATCGCCGATGTCGGCAGACTCCAAATTTGCCGATTCGCCAATGCAGATGTGCCCGTAGAAGAGTCACGGAATCGCCTCACCGCCGACCAAAGCCGAACCCTGATGCAGACAGTCGTGCAACTACCTCTGGCGCCACCCTGCGAACAATCAGCCCAACGCTATGCCGTAATCGAGCTACTACGACCCGACGGCTCCGGAGGAACGCACATGCAAGTCGAACTCGACGGCTGCAAACGTCTCTCGCTCGGCGGATACAGCGCCACAACAGACAGCCTCATCGCAGCTCTTACCCTGCGGGCCGAGTAAAAGCCCCTACATCAGGCCAGGCGGTAGCTCAGGCCTGCCATACGCCGAAAGGTCCGCCGACTGTGCCCTGCTCTACGAACACGAGCGGGGCACAGTCAGCGAACTGAGGTTCACCCCGGATGCTGGACACCGAGATAGCGGGACCGATGGTTCCGCTGGAGGGATGTCCTCATGTCCCGCAAACGCAGGTCGTTCACGACCGAGTACAAGGTCGAGGCCGCCGGCCGGGTGATCGATTCCGGCCGCACCATCGCCGAAGTCGCCCGAGAACTCGGCATCAACGAAGCCCTGCTCGGACGCTGGGTTGCCGACGAACGCCGGCGGATCGAGGCCGCCGCAGTATCCGGTGACCGGCCGCTCACCGCCGCCGAACGCACAGAGCTGGCACGGTTGCGCCGGCAGGTGTCGGGGCAGTCCCATCTGTCGGTACCGCTTCTGCGCCCGGATGCGCGAAGCCTTTTCGGCGTCGTAGGGATACATAGTGATTGCCGATGGGACGTCTGAGGCTCCCCCCGGATGGTGGACACCGAGATAGCGGGATCGATGGTTCCGCTGGAAGGATGTCCTCATGTCCCGCAAACGCAGGTCTTTCACGACCGAGTACAAGGTCGAGGCCGCCCGCAGGGTGATCGATTCCGGCCGCACCATCGCCGAGGTCGCCCGCGAACTGGGTATCAACGAAGCCCTACTCGGTCGGTGGGTCGCCGATGAGCGCCGCCGGATCGAAGCCGCGGCAGCATCCGGCGATCAACCGCTCACGGCCGCGGAACGCACCGAGCTGGCACGGTTACGCCGGCAGGTCTCCGAGCAGGAGAAAGACATCGCGTTCCTGAAAAAAGCGTCCGCGTACTTCGCAGCCAATCAACAAAAGTAGAGCTCTACTCGTTGATGGCCGCGGAGTACGCGAACTCCGCCGTTGCCCGGATGGCACGACTACTCGAAGTGTCGGCCTCCGGTTTCTACAAGCACCAAGGACGCAGGGTGACAACCCGATTGGCAGAACGGCAGCAACGTAGAGCTGATCTGGAGATCAAGATCCTCGCGGTCCACCAGGAGTCGAAGGGCGTGTACGGGGCACCGCGCATCACCGCCGAACTCCACGATCGAGGCGAGGTGATCACCGAGAAAACCGTCGCCAAGATCATGCGGTCGCTCGGTGTCGTCGGCATCAGTCCGCGCACGTTCAAGGTCCGCACCACCGTGGTCGATCCGTTCGCCTCGTTCCCTGATGATCTGGTTCAGCGCCGCTTCGATCAGGGCGAACTCGACGCGGTGTGGACTTCGGACATCACGTATCTGACCTGCGGGGAGGGTGATATGTATCTGTGTGCGATCAAGGACGAGCACTCGAAGAAGGTGCTCGGGTGGGCCGTTGCCGATCACATGCGCACCGAGCTGGTTGTCGAGGCGTTGGATATGGCGGTCGCCGAACGTGGCGGCGATGTCGCGGGAACAATCATGCACTCGGACAGGGGATCTCAGTACACTGCTGACATCATGAAGCAGGCGTGTGAACGGTACGGGTTGCGGCGTTCGATGGGGGCAACCGGTATTTGCTGGGACAACGCCGGCGCGGAGAGTCTGTGGTCGACGTTCAAGCACGAGTACTACTACCGGCACACCTTCGTTCAAGCCACTGAATTGGTTGCTGCAGTTGACAACTGGATGAACTTCTACAACACTCACCGTAGGCACTCCACGATCGGGATGCTCAGCCCCACCACGTACGAACAGTCACTGATCGCGCCCATCATGGCCGCGTGACCACTGTCCACTTTTCGGGGGGAACCTCAGTCGACCCGAAGTTCGGGGTCGACGTGAGTTGTGGTTTTCGTAGTAGTTGCGGGCAGACGATGTGCCACACCGTGTCAGCCAGTACAGGGTGACGTTGTCGAGAATGCGGTCTTTGGGCATTGTCTCGAACGGGCTGTCGTGGGTATCGGACCACTCCGCGAACTTGTCGAGGATCCAGGCCAGTAGCCCGGCCGGCGAGTCGACGAGCGAATACCCGATGGTCTGCGGCCCGGTTGCCTGCTGTTTGGCGTTGGCGATGTGGTCACGCTTGAAGTCGCGAGTTTCCTGCACCCACGTCTGCTCGGCCTGCGTCAGCCCGTCGGCGGAGAATCCGGGCGGTGTCTCCCCGAACGTTGTGTGGATGCCGAGAACGTGCTCCGGTAACTTGCCGCCGAGGATCGTGGGTGATCTCTTCTCGCCGTTCGCCGCCGTGGGCTGCGAACTTGTCGTAGCCGAGCAGACACATCAGTTGAACCCAGCCGCCGCGACCTTCTCAGTGCCCTACCCGGTGACGGCGGGCTGGCAGCTGTAGACGAAATCCGGCAGTGACGGTACAACGATGTGGAACGCTGGCTCGTCAATGCCTTTCGGCTTCTTATGACGGTTGCCGCGCGTCCTACTGGGAGCAACCCGGTAAGCCAACAGACCGTCGACGACGTGTCTGGGTCACGATGCAGAGTAAGGCGAATGAACAGGAGTGCGCACAGGTAAGTAGCTTCGAGAAACTCAATCGATGGATGTGCAAGATCGCCAGGTAGTGTCGGGTGGTGATCGAACCGGTGATGCTCGATTCTCATGTTGCCGCACCGCGACTCGCCGGCCTTTTGAAGGACCGTCGCAGCTCACGCTCTTTTACAGCCCATCCGGTAACCAAAGCCTATCTTTCCGAGATTCTTTGGGCGGCGCGGGGGAGCAGTTCCGAGACCCGACGGACGGTACCGTCGGCTCACGCTGTTCATGCGGTGTCTGTCTCGGTCGCGGTAAGTCGAGTGGGCAATGTCGATTGCGGACTGTATCGATATGCCGCATCTGATCATTCGCTGTCGATGGTGACCGATGAGGACCTGCGCCCTACGCTTGCCTCAGCGTGCATAGTCGACGAGGAATGGGTGAAGGATTCGGCTGCCATTGTGATGCTGTCGGCCGATTTCGAGAAGGTCAATGCTGAGTTCGCAGAACAGTGGCCCTATGGGCGCCGCGGCGAGCGGTACGCGTGGTTGGAGGCAGGCCATATCAGTCAAAATGTCTACCTTGCGTGCGCTGAGCTGGGTGTAGGTGTCACATTCGTCGGAGGTGTGGACGAACGCCTGCTGCCCCAAACCATCAGCAATATCGCACTGTTGCCGCCCAACCATGAACTGCTGGGGTTGATGCCTCTCGGCATAGCGCGACCGTGACCTCCTGGACACGCCGCCCGACCTCGGATGGGGCCGTTCGCGTAAACGAAGTGCACACTCCTGGGCGTTTGATGCTTTTGACTATCCAGCGTGAACGGGGTCATGGCTTCCTGTGGAATTTACGGGCGCTGCTGATAATTCTTGGCTCCGTCCGCGGCCTGATGACCACCATGGTGCACGAAATGCCCTCCATTGGGAGTTCGCGACCGAACTACGCATCCCCAACCGTCGGGTCGTCGCTTCGGCGAGACGTACTTGCTCATCCGTCTCTTCGACGTGATACCAAAACTCGTCCGGGGGTCAAGTGGCCAGAAACCTGCATGAACACTCCGTTACAGGTTCGGCGGGTCGGTTGTGTCGTCTACAAGATTCGCGGCTTCGCGAAGGCCAAGACCGGGGTAGCTTTCGCGCAGCTTTTTGATCGCGGATATTCGTGACGACGACGAGGTCTTCGCTTTCCAGACTTCGCGCGTGGGAACACTGCTGGGTTCGACGCGTGTCACCTCGGGCGAGGAGGCGCGATTGCGTCTTCGCCACTGCCGCACGAAAGACGTGGCAATGATGGCAAATGCCAGGAGATATAGAAAAGCGAATGTGATGTTCCACGGTGAGGGCTCGTCGATGACGTTGCCGACGATCTGCGGCCCGACCAGCACGACCGAAACCACTAGTAGATAAACAGTTCCCCATCGGTCGACGGTGGGGTTGTCATACCACTTCCGCTTGGTCACGACGCCAGCCTTTCATCTGTTGAGTTTGTCGTTATCTGCGGTGACGACTTGACCGACTCGCGCTGGCCAGGCTTCGATTTCGGGGATCGCGAGGACAGCGTCGACGGTCTGTCGGTTGCCTCCGAGGTAGACGCACGGAAAGTCGAAGTGGGCGACCATGCACCATGAATGGTCGGCGGGCCACCAGATGTGCGGTGACAAGGCCCGGTAGGAGAGCGTGGCGCGTGCGCCGGGGCCGCGAAGCAGGAAGTAGTTGTCGCCGTTAATGACCGCGGTGGGCGTCGTCGCCCGTATGTCGTCGAGTGAGGTGTTGCCTTCCCAAACGGCGAACCTGCAATCGTCGGGCGTGCTGGTGTGTTCGGCGAGAACCTGTACCACCTGCGTAAGCTGGCTCGTCCAGTCGAGGACAGGTGTGGCGGCGGTCGGGGGGTTCGACTGGAGGAAACCACGTTCGCCCTTCGTTTCGATTGAGTGTAGTTCCATCTCGCCGTGGGCGATTGCCCCGGTGTGGCGTGCGATGTCGGACCAGCGAACCAGGCTCTTGTTGCCGTTCTGATCGGATGCACGCACCGGGTACAAGATTCGGGCGTAGGCGTCGAACGTGGCGGGGACGAGGGACCCAACTGTAGTGGTGGGTGTGAATTTCAGGTTGTCGGCAACCCAGCGGCTCTCCGAGACATCCTGCTGAAGATCGTTGTCCGTCCACTCGTCTTCCACAGCGACAGTCTCTCAGAAGGAGTCGAGAGGTAGTCGTCTTCAGCCCAAGTGCATTCACTCCGACCGGTACTTGCGCGGTATTGGTCGTCGAGGACGACAACCTGCACTGGGACGTACAACCCGAATTGCGAAAGTGCGACGGGATACGCTGAGACGTGTTGAGAGCAATCTGGTGGATTACCGCTGTTGTCGCGTTCGCTTTCGCCGCGTCGGTGGGTATCTCGGGGTCGATGGCCGATGTGGGGTTGGCGTGCTCGAAGACCGGCGAAAGCTTCGCCGCTTACCGGTGCGAGGACCGCATTGTCGACGTGCTGGGGATTTGGCCGGTGATCGGCCTGGGATTGCTACTCACGACGCCGCCTGTGGTGGCGGCACTGGTCATGCGGAAGTGGGTGTCCTGGGTGGCCGTCGCGGCGCTCGTTGGCCTGTCGATCACCGGGCTGGCGAACTGGACCTCGTTCTGGGGCGACCTTCTCTACGCTGTTCCCCTGGTGGTGCTAGGAACAGTTGCCGCCGCGCTGCAACAGGTAGGCCAAACCACCGGAACGTCACGGCGACGCGGTCTCTGACACTCGAGTGTCAGAGACGCAAAGACTTCGACACCACTTGCGGTAGTCATTATAACGCCTGGCATTGAGCGCGGTCGCTATGTTCGGGTGGTTGGAGCTCGGGCCGGTAATAAGGCGGGGCAGTCCCGATCTTGCAAAAGAAGGTGGTTATGCGCCCGTGTACCCAATGAGGCTTTCCAATACCCCAACAATGGATTCCACCGGGGTAACTCCTCGATCTCGGTGCGAACCCGCTGCGCACCCACCAGTAGCATTTCTGAACCCAGGGCGCCGATTGCGGCAGGGCGGACCTCGTCGGGCGTGAGGGTAATCGGATGGAGCGTAATCCCTGCATTGAGGTTGTCGAGTCGCTCGGCGTTGAGTTCTTGGTCTTCTCTCATGGGAATCGCTACAACGGGGACGCCGTGAGCGAGCGCTCCGACGATGTTGCCCGAGCCCGCATGATTGACGACGAGGTCGCAATGGACCGTCCGACAGCGATTAGCCATACCCTCGATCATCAGGCGATTGTTGCCAAACGCACGGCCGCGCAGGCCGTCGGACGACGGCAACAACGGTTCGATCATCTCCCACTGTGCATCGGTGAACATCTTCGTTCTCGACATACCGAAGATTCTCGAGCACAACCACACCCAGATCTAGGAGCACACGCCTTAGCGGCATTCGTTCGCGACGATGAGCCGGAGAACGGCTCTAACCCATGCATCCGCGGTTGAGTCCAGCGCAGTCCCGGCCAGTGCATCCGCTAACTGGCGAACAACGCAGCCCGTCGATTGCATACCGACGGCGTTCAAGTGCTCGGCAGCGACGATCGTTGCTTCCACATCGGGTTCCCGCGCGTACCGAAGACCTCGGTGTGAAAGATCCGCCAAATGCGATAGTGCCTTAGCTACAGCCCCTTCGAGTGGATCCGGCGGTGCGGCGACTGCAGTTCGGGTCAAATCGGTCGCACCAGCGTAGGGCTCGAGGTCAGGCACAACTACGCCGAGATCACAGGCGATCGCAAACGGCGTTATGCACAGCGCGCCTTTGTGGGCGGTCATTCGTCCTGCGATGGCCCGTGGTCTCGACGACATCGACCGCAGTACGGCGTTGATTGCTCCCGGCGTCTCGGCTCGGTGCTCTATGACCACCCTTGCCCGGTTCCTTGAACCATCCTCGATCAGAACCGTCGATGCCTGCTCCGACGGGTCGTAATCGGTATCGACAACGGAAACGACGCCGAGGACGCCGACGCCTTCTGTCATCAACCGCTCTCTGGCGAACGACGGTGCGCGATGGCGCAGTCGGCGGTACGCCGCGGCGTAGTCGCGTTCGACGCGCACCGAGTTCTGCCAGGCGTCCGAACCGAGGGGGAGTATCGATGTCCGCCCGATACCCCCGCGGCCGAGTCGAACTTCCCGGTTCGAACTGCGAACCGCCGACTCGGTCACCACCGTCGATCCAGCGAGGGCGCGAACCGTCGTACGAGCGAACTTGTGGCCGGCCACCGTGTGGCCGGTGGGCGAGTCGTCTGTCCACTGGCGACGCATCAGGTAAACGGCGTCGGAATCGGCGTCGCCCAGATAGATGTCGACGTCCAAATCCTCGCCTTTCTGCGTGGCCACCGCACCGAGACCGACGAGACGCGAACGCCGAAGCGGTGTTTCACCGGAAGACTCGGTGCCCAGTGCCATTGCAGCAAGTGCAAGGTCCGCCGATGTACCGAGTTCCACTCGCGCGTGGATCTCGGCGATGATCTGAGCGACTCCGATACGAGTGTGCCTGGCGTTTCTACTGGCGTACCACTCGATGTGATCAGTCAGTTCAGCGCACGCATCCGCAAGCCATACAGCCGAACCAGCTTTCACAACACGGGTCGCCCTCGCAGCGGCACCGTGCTGTATACCCGAGGCTCCGGTAAGGCCATCGAGGAGAATTGACCGTGCGATTCCTCGGGCCGTCGACGTTGGGAGTGAATCACCGACCACCGCAGTACTACTCACATATACGTCGTCGCGGTCCGACTCGTCCGCGGCACGTACCGCCCAGACCGCAAGCGCAATCGATTCCGAGGTGGTGTGATCGGAAGCCGACGAACGGGCATGTGCCAGTTCGTGCGGAACCAGAAATCGAACGGTGCAGTGCGGCAACTCCACCGTGACAGCAGGATCGGTGCTGCGTGCGCG
>JBBPZN010000140.1:0-9756 GCA_038198705.1 Mycobacteriales bacterium | reverse complement strand
TATGTTTTTCCGCGACCGTGAATGCGAAGAGTTTGAGGCGATCTTCCTGCAAGAACGCTGCCGCGGCACCGAGCCGTGCGTTGTCGTCTGAATCGCTCACTGGAACAGGGTAGGCGTTGGCCGGGGGGTGAGTGAAATGCGCGCGTCGCGCGTCGAGTTTCATAGACGGTATGTATTACTCGGGTGGTGCCGATCTCACCGGGGCGATCATGTCGGACGGCAGCTCGATCGGCTGACGGTGATCGGTATGGGGTTGGTCGCGGAAGATAGCGACTGCCGCTACACCTCCACCATGACCTTTCCGTCGACGATGACTGCGGGATATGTTCGTACGGAGGCGATTCCGCTCGGACAGGTGCCGTCGTCGAGAGAGAACGCGTATTGATGCATCGGGCACATCACGACCGAGCCGTCGATTTGACCGTCCGCCAATGGCCCACCTTTGTGCGGGCATGCCGCGTCCATGGCGCGCACACTCCCATCTTGGAGGAGGAATACCGCTACCTGCCTGCCGTCGACGATGTAGGCGCGGCCCTCACCTGGTGTCAGGTCTTCGACAGGACCTACCGGCACGCTCATCGGACCGGTACCTGGGGGAGCGGAAGGAGCGGCAATGACGGTGTGAACTGCGCAGGCGACTTGGGTTCGGCCCGGTCCTGCCAGGGATCCCGGTACCCGTCCACCGATGTTTGCATGCGTTGTTCGAGTCCAGCGACGATTCCGTCACCGTCCTCGACCAGAACTCGTCGAAGCTCGTCCAGTCCGACCCGGGGGACCCACGCGTATGTTCGCTCGAGCCACTGCGCCGTCTCACGGTAGTGCTGGATGAATATCCCTGCCATCCGCAGAACTTCCTCGCCGCCGACGACAGTGGCCAGCAGATCGCCTTTCCTGATGTGGGCACCTGCGGCACCGCCGACATAGAGCTCCCATTTGTCCTCGCCTACGGACACGACACCGAAGTCCTTGCACAGTGCTTCGGAACAGTTTCGCGGGCATCCGGCGACGGCCAGCTTCAGTTTGCCGGGGGTCTCGAGTCCCTGGAAGCGCTCTTCGAGTGCGATGCCCAGCGCCGTCGAATCGCCGAGGCCGAAGCGGCAGAAGTCGCTGCCGACACACGTTTTCACGGTTCGCATGCTCTTGCCGTACGCGAATCCGGACGGCATGTCGAGGTCACCCCAGACCTTGGGTAGATCTTCCTTCTTGATTCCGAGCAGATCTATGCGCTGCCCGCCAGTGACCTTGACCAGGGGAACGTGATATTTGTCGGCGACGTCGGCGATCTTGCGAAGCTGATCCGGAGTCGTGACCCCGCCCTTCATCTGCGGTACGACCGAGAAAGTGCCGTCACGCTGAATGTTGGCGTGGACGCGATCGTTGATGAAGAGCGCACCCCGTTCGTCTACCCAGTCCGGTCCCCAGATCGTTCGCAGCAAAGATGCGAGGGGCATCTTCGCGCTCGCATCTTCGCGGCCACCCGCAGCAAGTTCGCTGAACACCTGCGACACCGAACGTAGGTCGCGCTCGCGGATGATATCGATCAAGGCAGGCTTGGCCAACGGGATGGACGGCACGTACCAGTCGGCGGCGGGGTCGGGTGCGACTGCGCCTCCGGCAGCGCAGGCCAAGATATCGGCGACGAGGCCTTTGCAGGACCCACACCCCTTACCTGCGCGGGTCTTGGCGGTGACGTCGCTCATCGTCGTGGCGCCTGCGTGAACGCAGGCGACGATCTGACCTTTGGTGACGCCGTTGCAGTTGCACACCTGGACGTCGTCGGCGAGTTCGGCTGCACCGGTTGCCGCCGTCGGGGTTCCCATGTCGAACAACATGCTGATTCGTTCTTCGGGGAGCGGAACCTTCTCGTCGAACGCCTGCGTCAGAAAGTTCGCTTTGCTGATGTCCCCGAGAAGCGTGGCACCGATGAGTTTGCCGTCACGGACGACGACGCTCTTGTACGTTCCGCTGCGTGGTTCGTAGAACTGGACGAACTCGTCGTCCTCACGCTCCGGTCCTTTGACGCCCATTGCCGCCACGTCGACACCGGCCACTTTGAGTTTGGTTGTCAGGCGTGAACCATGGTATGCCGCAGCAGGATTCGCGTTGGTCAGATGATCGGCGAGGACGACAGCCTGTTCCCAGAGCGGGGCTACGAGGCCGTACACCTCACCGCGATGTTGGCAGCATTCACCGACTGCGAAGATCGACCCCTCGTCCTCGCAGCGCAGTTGATCGTCCACCACGATTCCGCGTTCGATCACCAGTCCGCCCCCGCGTGCGAACTCGACATTGGGACGGATTCCGGCGGTCACGACGATCATGTCGGCGGCAAGTGAGGTGCCGTCGTTGAAGCCCACACCGGCCACTGCGCCCTCGCGAGTACGCAAGACCGAAGTTGTGCGTTTGGAGGTGTGCACACCGACGCCGAGTGCTTCGATCTTGTTGCGCAGTACCCGTCCACCGCGTTCGTCCAACTGCTGATTCATCAAGTGGCCGGGCGAGTGCACGACATCGACGTCCAAGCCTTGCGTTCGAAGACCGTACGCAGCTTCCAATCCGAGCAGTCCGCCGCCGATCACGACCGCAGCGACGTCGTCCTGAGCCTCCGCCATCTGCAACATGCCGTTCGTGTCGGCGATGGTCCGGAAACCGAACACCCCGCGGGCGAGGCGACCGTCGCTCTCACGAAGCCCGTCCATGTTCGGAAAGAACGTGTTGCTACCGGTGGCGATGATCAGGACGTCGTACGCGACAGTTCGACCACTTTCACACACCACGGACTTGGCGAACCGATCCAGCGAGAGGGCACGGTCGCCTGCATACAGCGTGACACCGTTTTCGCGATACCAGCTCATCGGATTGAGGAGCAGATCTTCGTCGTCGATGCCGGCTTCACCGGACAACACGTGCGACAGCATGATCCTGTTGTAGTTGCCGTACGGCTCGTCGCCGATCATCGTGATGTCGAACAGTGTGCTTCCACCGCGTTCGAGGATCTCCTCGACTGTTCGTGCGCCCGCCATACCGTTCCCGATTACGAGCAGTTTCCGCAGGTCGGTCTCTTCGCTACGCATCGCGTCGTTGGTCATCAGATCAGCACCAAACCGAAATCGACGACGACTTCGCCAGTCGTCCCTTCCTGCGCTGCAACGATGAGCTCGAGGATCGAGTCCGGATCCACGTCTTCGACGACACGAAGCGCGATGTTGACCCCGCTCCTGGAGCCCATGGGGAACATCCGCATGGGCTGCCCGTCCCTCATCAAGGTCACGACCACCAGCTCTTCGCTCGAATTACCGCCACGGAAGTACAGCGGTTGAGCGGTAGCCCCGGATGGAACGACGAACCTGGTCGACGGATCTATCGACTCGGGCTTGCTGAGCCCGTGCCCGGTGAATGGGAATACGCCCTGAAGAAATCGCGGTGTGCTGGCCATGACGCCACGGTGCCGCGTTGGGGTTGCACTCCCGCTGCGTTGACGTTACAGAGGGGTCAGGAAGATCTCACAATGATCGTTCTGTCGCTGTGCGGTTGAGCGCGGGCCTGCAACTGCAACCCGGACCGAGTTCCGCTACAGCCCGAAGTTCCCGGGTCCGCGACGTCGAAGGTAACGCTCGAACTCGGCTGCGATGGCGTCGCCGTCGATCTTCGAGATCGCATCGCTGATGTCCACCTCGGCATCTCCGCGCTCCTCGAGCGTTCGAACGTATTCGCTGATCTCCTCGTCCTCCGCGGTCATTTCGTTGACCGCCTCTTCCCAGTCCTCGGCCTGGGAAGGGAGCTCACCGAGCGGAACTTCGATATCAAGTACATCCTCGACGCGCTGGAGTAACGCCACGGTCGCCTTGGGGTTGGGTGGCTGCGACACGTAGTGCGGCACCGCTGCCCAGAACGAGACGGCCGGAACACCTGCCTTGACGCATTCGTCCTGAAGAACACCGGTGATGCCCGTCGGCCCCTCGTATCGAGTTTGCTCGAGGTTGAACCGTTCGGCGGCCTCGACGCTGTACGCGCTTCCCGTCACCGGCACCGGTCGGGTGTGAGGGGTATCGGCGAGCAGAGCGCCGAGGATGACCACGGTGTCCACCCCGAGCTGCTCGATGAACTCCAGCAGGTCGTCGCAAAAGCTTCGCCAGCGCATGTTGGGTTCGATACCGCGCAGCAAGACGACGTCCCGGCTGCTGCCGGGGGGCGAGCACACCGACAAGCGCGTCGACGGCCACTGTATTTCTCTCGTGACGCCCTCTACCTGTCGAATCGTCGGACGGTTCACCTGGTAGTCGTAGTAGTCCTCGGAGTCCAGCTCGGCCAACGGACTGGCATCCCAGATCAATTCCAGATGCTCGACGGCGCCACTCGCTGCGTCCCCCGCGTCGTTCCAGCCCTCGAATGCGGCCACTAGAATCGGGTCGCGCAGCGTGGGAAGCTCCGGCTCGACGTCCGAATTTTCGTCTTCGGGGACGAATAACGATGTGGAATTGGACACAGCGTCGGAGACGGCTTCGAGCAGCGCTTCTGCAGCGTTGTCTGAATTGTCGCGTTCTGTAACGTCGTTGTCAGCTGGAATATTGCCGTCGCTGTTTCGGGGACTCACGACGACAGCCTACGACCAGCCCGGCCCGTCTTGGGTATTGCTGGGTGACCACTAGGCTGTAGCAATGCCTGCGCTACACAAGACCGGTCTGCTGGAAGCGATTCGTTCGCGCGTTGTCATCGGTGACGGTGCGATGGGGACTATGTTGCAGGACGCCGAATTGACGCTCGACGACTTCATCGGGCTTGAGGGCTGCAACGAGATTCTCAACGACACTCGTCCCGATGTACTTCGTGAGATCCACCGCGCCTACTTCGATGCGGGTGCAGACGCCGTCGAGACCAACACCTTCGGTTGCAACCTTCCGAACCTGGCGGACTACGACATCGAGGATCGGATCCGCGAGCTGGCCGAGAAGGGGACACGCCTCGCGCGTGAAACGGCCGACGAGATGGGCCCCGGTCGCGACGGGATGGACCGTTTCGTGCTGGGCTCGATGGGCCCGGGTACCAAACTCCCCACGCTGGGTCACGCGCCGTTCGCGCGCCTACGTGACGCATACACCGAGGCCGCGCTCGGCATGATCGACGGCGGTGCCGATGCAATTCTCATCGAAACCTGCCAGGACCTGCTACAGGTCAAGGCGGCAATCATCGGAAGCCAGCACGCGATGGACAAGCTGGGCACGCGTATTCCGATCATCACGCACGTCACCGTCGAAACCACCGGCACCATGCTCGTCGGAAGTGAGATCGGCGCCGCGCTGACTGCGCTCGAGCCACTCGGTATCGACATGATCGGGCTCAATTGCGCAACTGGACCCGCAGAGATGAGTGAGCATCTTCGGCACCTGTCGAAGCACTCGAGGTTGCCGGTGTCCGTCATGCCGAACGCCGGGCTACCCACTCTGGGAGCCAGAGGAGCCGAATATCCGCTGACCGCGCCCGAGCTGGCAATCGCACTGAGCGGCTTCGTCTCCGAATACGGGCTGTCGCTGGTCGGCGGGTGCTGCGGAACGACGCCCGAGCACATTCGTCAGGTCGCCGATCTCGTTCACGGCACCCGCCAGGCCGAGCGCACGCCCACTCCGGAACCTGGAGTTTCCTCGCTCTATTCGGCTGTGCCCTTCGAACAGGATTCCAGCATCCTGGTGATCGGCGAGCGCACCAACTCCAACGGCTCCAGGGCATTTCGCGACGCAATGCTCGCCGAGGACTACGAGAAATGCCTCGACATCGCCAAGGACCAGACTCGCGACGGCGCCCACATGCTCGACCTGAACGTCGACTACGTGGGCCGGGACGGGGCCGCTGACATGGCTGCACTCGCCAGTCGTCTGGCGACGGCATCCACGTTGCCGATCATGCTCGACTCGACCGAACCTGCCGTACTGAAAGCCGGATTGGAGCATCTCGGTGGTCGCAGCGCAGTCAACTCGGTCAACTACGAGGACGGCGCCGGCCCGGACTCACGTTTTCAGAAGATCATGCGGCTCGTCAAGGAGCACGGCGCTGCTGTCGTCGCCCTGACCATCGATGAAGAAGGTCAGGCACGCACCGCCGAATGGAAGGTCCGCGTCGCCGCACGCCTGATCGAGGACATCACCGGCAACTGGGGTCTTCGTCAGGAAGACATCATCGTCGACACACTCACCTTCCCGATTTCCACGGGGCAGGAAGAAGTACGGCGCGATGGAATCGAAACGATCGAGGCCATCCGCCAGCTCAAGGAACTCTATCCCCGGGTGCACACCACGCTCGGATTGTCGAACATCTCCTTCGGTTTGAATCCCGCTGCACGGCAGGTCCTCAACTCTGTGTTTCTGCACGAGTGCACCCAGGCCGGGTTGGACACGGCCATCGTGCACGCATCGAAGATTCTGCCGATGAACAAGATCCCCGACGAGCATCGCAAGATTGCACTCGATCTGGTGTACGACCGTCGATCCGAGGGATACGACCCGCTGCAGAAGCTCATGCAGCTGTTCGAAGGGGTTTCGGCGGCGTCGGCGCGCGAGTCTCGTGCCGAAGAACTTGGTCGATTGCCGCTGTTCGAGCGGCTCGAGCGGCGCATCGTCGACGGCGAACGCAACGGACTCGAAGCGGATCTGGATGCGGGAATGAAGGAAAAGCCACCGCTGGAGATCATCAACGAAACGCTCCTGTCGGGCATGAAGACCGTGGGAGTGTTGTTCGGCTCCGGTCAGATGCAGCTGCCGTTCGTGTTGGCGTCCGCTGAGGTGATGAAGGCCGCTGTCGCGTACCTCGAACCCCACATGGAAGCGTCGGACGACGACGGCAAGGGGCGAATCGTCCTCGGCACCGTCAAGGGCGACGTGCACGACATCGGCAAGAACCTCGTCGACATCATTCTCAGCAACAACGGGTACGAGGTCGTCAACCTTGGAATCAAACAGCCGATCGCGACAATTCTGGAAGCGGCGATCGACAAGCGTGCCGACGTCATCGGCATGTCGGGACTGCTGGTCAAATCCACGGTCGTCATGAAGGACAACCTGATCGAACTCAACAACAGGGGAGTCGCCGAGAAGTTTCCGGTGCTGCTCGGTGGTGCAGCCTTGACGCGCTCCTATGTCGAGAACGATCTACAGGACGTCTACCAAGGTGACGTCCACTATGCCCGCGACGCGTTCGAGGGTCTGAGCCTGATGGACACCATCATGACGACCAAGCGTGGAGGTGGACCGGCGCCGGACAGCCCGGAGGCGTTGGCGGCCAAGGCGAAAACCGAAGAGCGCAAGGCCCGCCACGAACGTTCACGTCGAATCGCCGAGCAGCGCAAGGCGAACGAGGTTCCTATCGTGGTGCCGGAGCGTTCGGACGTCGCGACGGATATCGAGACTCCGACTCCGCCGTTCTGGGGGACGCGCATCGTCAAGGGCGTGTCGTTGTCCGACTACTCCGAACTCCTCGACGAACGCGCACTCTTTCTCGGCCAGTGGGGTTTGCGTGGCGCACGCAAGGGCGAAGGAGCAACGTACGAGGACCTCGTCGAGTCGGAAGGGAAACCGCGACTGCGGTATTGGCTGGATCGTCTCAGCACCGACGGCATTCTCGCGCATGCGGCCCTCGTCTATGGATACTTCCCAGCGGTCTCGGAAGGTGACGACGTCGTCGTACTGACCGAGCCGCGCGTCGATGCGCCCGAACGATTCCGGTTCACCTTCCCACGTCAGAATCGGGATCGATTCCTGTGCATTGCCGACTTCATTCGGTCGCGGGAAGACGCCACGAAAACTGGTCAGGTGGATGTTCTTCCGATGAATCTGGTCACGATGGGGCAGCCGATCGCAGATTTCGCAAACGAGCTGTTCGCTGCGGACTCGTACCGTGACTACCTCGAAGTGCATGGCATCGGTGTGCAGCTGACCGAGGCGCTCGCCGAGTATTGGCATCGTAGAGTCCGTGAAGAACTGAAGCTTTCCAGTGGTGCGAGTGTTGCGGCCGAGGATCCGACCGAGGCTGAGGGATACTTCAAACTCGAATACCGTGGTGCGCGTTACTCGTTCGGTTACGGTGCGTGCCCGGACCTCGAGGATCGCATCAAGTTGGCTGCACTTCTCGAACCCGAACGGATCGGCGTCACGCTGTCGGAGGAACTACAACTGCATCCGGAGCAGTCCACGGACGCATTCGTTCTTCATCACCCGGAGGCCAAGTATTTCAATGTCTGACTCTTCTGACCGCCGTCTGCGGGCTGTGCTGTGGGACATGGACGGAACTTTGCTCGATTCCGAGAAGATCTGGGACGTCGCGGTCGAGGAACTGTCCCTCGATCTCGGACGTGAACTGACGCCGGAGGTTCGCGAGAGCACTCTCGGAAATTCGATGCAGGACGCCCTCCGCACAGTGTTCGCCCACACCGGCACCGAGGTGACCGACCAGTCGCTGGCCACCGCAAGGAACTGGCTCACCGACCGTGTCGCTGTGTTGTTCGCCGAGGGAATCTCGTGGCGCCCCGGTGCCAAGGACGCGCTTCAGCTAGTCCGCGATCTCGGTCTCAGGTCTGCTCTGGTGACCAACACCGAGCGGGGCCTGGTCGAGTACGCGTTGGATACCGTCGGCCGTGACTACTTCGACGCCACTGTGAGCGGCGACGAAGTCGAGGCCGGCAAACCGCATCCTGCGCCCTATCTCCGCGGGGCCTCGTTGCTCGGTGTCGCTCCGGAGGACTGCCTCGCTGTCGAGGACTCACCGACCGGATCGTTGTCCGCTCATCGCGCCGGTTGTTCCGTGCTTTTTGTGCCCTCCGAACTCGCGATAACCCCTCGTGCGGGTTATGTCGTACGCAGCTCGCTCGTCGGGCTCACCGCGGAAGAACTCTCCTCGGCGTGGTGCGACGCGCGTTCCACTACTTCGTCATGAAAGAATCACAACCCGTGAAGACCTTCGAATCCCTGTTCGCCGAGCTCACCGATCGCGCCGCGACACGCCCTGAGGGTTCCGGCACGGTCGCTGCGTTGGATGCAGGCGTGCATGCGCAAGGAAAGAAGATCCTCGAAGAAGCAGGCGAAGTGTGGATCGCCGCGGAACACGAGAGCGACGAAGCGCTCGCCGAGGAGATCTCCCAGCTTCTGTATTGGGTTCAGGTGTTGATGGTGGGTAAGGGCCTCGAACTCGAAGATGTCTACCGACACCTGTGAGCTCCGCCCCAACGATTCCCGACCGACACCCCCGAACAGGAAAACTCCATGTTGCGTGTAGCAGTTCCCAACAAAGGCTCGCTCTCCGAATCCGCCGCTGAGATTCTGTCCGAGGCCGGTTATCGGCGCCGGACCGACGCTCGTGATCTCACAGTCCTCGATCCAGCCAATCAGGTCGAGTTCTTTTTTCTGCGCCCGAAAGATATCGCCATCTACGTCGGCTCCGGCGAGCTGGACCTCGGCATCACCGGCCGCGATCTTGCACTCGATTCAGGTGCCCCGGTCGATGAGCGTTTGGCCCTCGGCTTCGGGCGATCCAGCTTCAGATACGCTGCGCCGGCAGGAAAAGAATGGACTGCGGAGAGCCTCGACGGACTCCGAATCGCAACCTCGTACCCGAACCTCGTACGAGCAGACTTGGCTCGTCGCGGCCTTACTGCGGAGGTCATTCGACTCGATGGCGCCGTCGAGATCTCCATCCAACTCGGTGTCGCCGACGCCATCGCTGATGTCGTGGGCTCCGGTCGTACCTTGCGGCAACATCATCTGGTCGCGTTCG
>JBBPZN010000139.1:0-53120 GCA_038198705.1 Mycobacteriales bacterium | reverse complement strand
CTGTCCTTGCGCAAGCTCGCCGACGCGCTCTGGACAACCGAGTTGGTACCGGCGGCGGCGATCGCATCGGTTCTGGTCGATCAGCTCAAGGCAGAAGCGCGCGACGCGGGCCTGCACGAGCGGCCCCTGTTTCGAGCCATCGAGCTGGTCCGCTCGACGGGACGAACCCCGCTGGCCACGTTGACCGATCGCGAAGTCGCCGAACTGTCGAGTTGATGGTTCAGGTCACCAGGAATGCGTCGAGCACAACAGCTTCGGCCGATCGTGAGCCGGACGTCACCACCAGCGCGCGGTTGAGGTAGGTGAACTGCGGCACGGAAGTCGCGATGTCCAGAGTTCCGCGGAAGTAGTACGTGGCCGGATCGACTTCCTCGGTCCCTCCCAGTGCCTCGATGACATCGGCCGGGCCGAACTGGAGCCCGTGGTACGACAGTGAGAGATAGCCTCCCATCGTCAATTCGAGAGTGAGCTCGGCGCTGAATTCGGTGCAGCCATCCGATCGTGTCAATCCGAAGACGGACGAAGTACCGGCCAGGGTGCCTTCGATGTCCGGTCCGGGCGCCGCACCGCCGAGAATGGGGATGACGACTCGTTCTCCTGTGGGCACACCGCCGATGTCGATCGGAACTCCGAGAGTCACGCCGAGTCGCAGGATCGGTTCGAGCGTAGGGATATTCGGTGCAGTCACGGCGAGAAGAACTCCTTCTTGTTCGGGCAGTGGGTACACGCTATCCTTCGTCGCGTTCGTTCACCCGCCTAGTGCTCCGCGAAGCGAAAGGTGCAGGCCTCGTTGCGTCTTGACATGGCATAGAACAAATGTTCGACTGTGTGCATGCGATGGGCGGGACAAACACTCGACGCTGCTGACGAGGATGCGTTACCGGGTTTGGAACGTGCCGGCCTTGTGCGCAGCGTGCAAACGCCGGAGTTCGAGGGCATCACGTTCCACGAGGTGCTGTGCAAAAGCGCATTGAACAAGATCTCCGGTGACGCCTCGCTACCGTTCACCTGGACGATCAACCCGGCGCGCGGTTGTTCGCATGCGTGCCGCTACTGCTTCGCCCGCCCCACCCACGAGTATCTCGGATTGGACTCCGGCAACGATTTCGATTCGCAGATCGTCGTCAAGACCAACATCGCTGCGGTGCTCCGAAAGGAACTCTCGCGCAGATCGTGGAAGTGTGAACCGGTCGCGCTGGGAACCAATACCGATCCCTACCAGCGCGCGGAGGGTCGCTACCGGCTGATGCCGGGCATCATCCGAGCACTGGCGGAGTCCGGCACGCCGTTCTCGATTCTGACCAAAGGCACGTTGCTGCGGCGGGATCTACCCCTGCTGACACTCGCGGCTCGGGAGGTGGATGTGCGCATCAGTATCAGCCTCGCTATCCACGACGCGGATCTGCAGAAACAACTGGAACCCGGGACGCCGAGTCCGCGGGCGCGGTTGGATCTGATCCGTTCGATTCGGGAGGCAGGTTTGCCGTGCGCTGTGATGGTGGCACCGGTCATCCCCTTCCTGACCGACGGAGCCAAGCAGCTCGACGGACTGCTCGAGGCGTTGGCCGAGGCAGGCGCCACGTCTGTGACCGCGTTGCCGATGCATTTGCGGTCATCGACCAAGGATTGGTTCATGTCCTGGCTGGCCGAACAACACCCTGCCTTGGTCCGGCGATACCGGCAGCTCTACGGACGCGGTTCGTACGTCACGCCCGAGTACACGAGGTGGTTTCGCGAACGAATCGACCCGCTGCTCGGCCGTCACGGATTCGCGCCCGAGGAGACTCGATCCCTGCCGGAGAACGTACCGGCAGGGACAGCATCGAAGATCGACGTCCCGGTCGCTGCCCTCACGCTGTTCTGATCGTCACCGGGTGAGCGCGGGAGGGTTGAGTAGATCGCGCGCCGTGAACGTATCGCAGGCCGCGACCTGGCCCGTCCGATAGCCCGAGAGGAACCATTTCTGTCGTTGCTCGGACGACCCGTGGGTCCAACCCTCCGGGTTGACCCGGCCACTGGACGCCTGCTGAATCCGATCGTCGCCCACGGAGGACGCCGCAGACAGCGCGTCGCGGATATCGGTGTCGGTCAACGGAGCGAGGAAGGGGATACCGGTGTCCTGTGCAGGGATCGTCGCAGCGTGATGCGCCCAGACGCCTGCATAGCAGTCCGCTTGCAGCTCGACCCGAACAGCGCCTGATTGCGGGCCTTGTGGATCGGCCTGCGCGCGGCCGATGTCGCCGAGCTGATTCTGAATATGGTGGCCTACCTCATGTGCCACAACGTATTCCTCTGCCAGAGGGCCGCCGCTGGATCCGAACTGATCGACGAGGACCTGAAAGAAGCTCGAATCGAAATAGGCCGTCGAGTCGGCCGGGCAGTAGAAAGGGCCGACGGCGCTGGTGGCGTTGCCACATCCCGTGCTGATCGAACCGGTGAACAGCTCGACGGCCGGCTGCACATACGCGACCCCGGTCTGCGATCGAAGTTCGGATTCCCACACCGTGTCCAAGCTCTGCACCGTTCCGACGATTCGGCAGTCGACATTCGCATTGGCGTCGGAGCCCGTCTCGCAGTTCTCCACCGCGCCGCCTGCCTGCGACTGACCTGCATTGTCGGTAGAGCCGCTGAGCTGACCTAGAACGGACCCCGGATCTCCACCGAACAGCAAGGCCAAGACCAGAATGACCAGGCCGCCTGCGCCGCCGCCCAGAGCGAGCTTGCCGCCTCGTCCGCCACCGCCCCCGCCGGTCGACACCCGGCCAGGTTGCATACGAGCGCCCTCGTTGAAGGTCATCGCCGAAATCCTCTCTTCGGGGTCAATTCTGTGGGCTGTCGGTCGTGGTCGGGCACTAGCTTCGCACGCCGTGGTGGGATCGCGTTTCCGGTCGGCGTAGGTGTCTCCGTAGGATTGGTTACCGACGAACACGCTTTGTGAAATTTTGTGAAAGGAAACCCGTGCTGCGCACCCACCTCGCCGGCTCACTTCGACCCGAGCACGTCGACCGAACAGTCACCCTGACGGGTTGGGTTGCTCGGCGACGCGATCACGGCGGTGTCATTTTCATCGACCTTCGTGACGCGTCCGGCGTCGCTCAGGTCGTCTTCCGTGAAGGCGCCGTCGCCGAACAGGCCCACCGCCTACGGGCGGAGTACGTGGTGAAGGTGACCGGCAAGGTAGAGACCAGGCCGGACGGCAACCAGAATTTCGAGATTCCGACCGGCGCCATCGAGGTCGACGCATCTGCGATCGAAGTTCTCGCCGAGAGTGCCCCGCTTCCGTTCCAGCTCGATGAGCAGCCGGGCGAGGAAGCTCGCCTGAAGTACCGGTACCTCGATTTGCGTCGCCAGGGCCCGGGAAGCGCCATCCGTCTGCGATCGCATGTCAATGCTGCAGCACGCAGTGTGCTGGCGCACCATGAGTTCGTCGAGGTCGAGACACCCACTTTGACGCGGTCCACGCCGGAAGGTGCACGGGATTTCCTCGTGCCTGCACGTTTGCAGCCAGGCACCTTCTACGCGCTCCCTCAGAGTCCTCAGCTGTTCAAGCAGCTGCTGATGGTCGGTGGAATCGAGCGGTACTACCAGATCGCACGCTGCTACCGTGACGAAGATTTCCGAGCCGATCGTCAGCCCGAGTTCACCCAGCTCGACGTCGAAATGAGCTTTGTCACCCAGGAAGACGTCATTCTGCTGGCCGAGGAGATCCTCGCGGCCTTGTGGAAACTGGTCGGCTACGAGATCGTCGACAAGATTCCTCGGATCACGTACGCCGAGTCGATGAGGCGTTACGGATCGGACAAGCCGGACCTTCGGTTCGAGATCGAACTCGTCGAATGCACCGACTTCTTCGCCGACACGACTTTCCGGGTATTCCAGGCGCCGTACGTCGGAGCGGTAGTGATGCCGGGCGGCGCATCACAGCCGCGCAAGCAGCTCGACAAATGGCAGGAGTTCGCCAAGCAGCGCGGGCACAAGGGACTTGCCTATGTTCTCGTCGGCGAGGACGGAAGCCTCGGTGGACCGGTAGCGAAGAATCTCACCGATACCGAGCGCGACGGCTTGGCAGCTCACGTGGGTGCCAAGCCCGGTGATGCAATCTTCTTCTCCGCGGGACCGATCAAGGGCTCGCGCGGACTACTCGGTGCAGTGCGTGGCGAGATCGCGCGCAAACTCGACTTGATCGACCCGAAGGCTTGGGCCTTCGTCTGGGTCGTCGATGCGCCACTGTTCGAGCCGACGTCCGACGCGACGGCCAGCGGTGACGTTGCCGTGGGCTCCGGGGCGTGGACGGCCGTTCACCATGCCTTCACTTCGCCGAAGCCGGACTCGATGGCGACCTTCGATACCGACCCAGGTTCGGCGCTCGCCTACGCATACGACATCGTCTGCAACGGCAACGAAATCGGTGGCGGCAGTATTCGTATCCACCGCAAGGACATTCAGGAACGTGTGTTCGCGGTGATGGGGATCGGTGAAGCCGAGGCACAGGAGAAGTTCGGATTCCTGCTCGACGCTTTCAGCTACGGAGCGCCACCGCACGGCGGAATCGCCTTCGGTTGGGACCGGATCACTGCACTACTGGCCGGAGTCGACTCGATCCGCGAGGTCATCGCCTTCCCGAAGTCCGGCGGCGGCGTCGACCCGTTGACCGACGCACCGGCGCCGATCACGCCGCTGCAGCGTAAGGAGTCCGGCATAGACGCCAAGCCGGAGAAGAAGGAATCCGCGAAGGCCGAAAATGATGAGCCGTCGGCTGCTCGGTAGTCGACATCACAGTGGAAAGGCCCCGATTCTCTTCGAGAGAATCGGGGCCTTTCCACTTGTTCGGCCGAAGGCTCAGGCGACCGGTTGTCCGCTCGTCACGATGCGGTAGGCATACGTCGAGGCAATGATGGTGATCGGAATGGTCACCAGTAGTCCTAGCCCGCACGGGATGGCGCCGAGAATGTTGATTCCGACGAGTGCGAGTGCAAGCAAGAACAGCTGGCCCGCGTTCGACGAAATCGCCTTGAAACTCGATTTGATGGCTGTGATCGCATCTTCGTTGCGATCGACCACGAACTGAAGCGTCCACCACGTCAGAAACACCACGATGATGCCCGGGATGATCAACAGCACGAAGCCTATCGTCGCCAATATCCCGATCAGCACGCTAGCGATGATGATCGCTGGCACATTGGCGAACTGGAAGAACGATCCGATCTTGGGCTTGGTCCCGTCGACCTCGTGCAATGCACCGCGAACCATCGCAGCCTGGATCAGGTACGTCACAACCGCACCGACAAGCGTGCCGATGATTCCCAGAACATCGAAATTCGACGAGACGTCCCCGGAGGTGTCGAATCCGCCGAAAATCAGATTGATGACCAGTTGAAGGACTGCAGCGATGAAGACGATACCGACCCACACGCCTGCGTTGTCCTTGAACTTGTTCCAGCCGAAGGAGATCGCGCCGCCGATGTCGAGCGTCGGGGGCAGTCCGCCACCGAATCCGGACCCGTGTACCCCGTAGTTTCCAGGTGGCGGGGGGTAGTTGCCGGGAGGCGGGGGATAGTTGCCCGGAGGTGGAGGGTAGCTCCCGGGTGGGTAGTTGCCAGCCGGGGGTGGATAGTTACCGGAGGGTGGCGGATAGCCTCCAGGCTGGTATCCACCAGGGGGTGGATAGTTACCGGGGGGTGGGTATCCACCCTGAGGTGGGTAATTGCCGGGTGGGGTGTTGCCCGGTGGTGGGTAGCCGCCCTCTCCTGGTTGCGAAGACTTCCCCAGGTCTGGTCGGTCGGGGTCTGGAGTGCTGCCGTACTGCGGGCCGTTCGGTGGGTTCTCGCTCACGGTATTTCTCCTTTTCAGGGACTTCAGGTCATTGTGCGCCGTCCGAGTCGGCTGAGCATCCGTATCCGTCGGTCGGTCGGTGAAAGCTGAAGGCGGATCCATCGGGACTCTTCCGATGGATCCGCCTTGTTACGCCACCCGTACTAGGGCCAGGCTCAGTTGACTGTGATCACCTGAGTGCCGCCGGCGAGCTCGTCGTGCTTGCCTTGCTTGATGGGACTCGAGTTGATCGTCACAGCGATGACGATGTACGCGACGAAAACGAGCAAGCCGCCTAGAACCGGGACGATGTTCAGCAGCAGAAACGCATTTCGCTTCGCAGCTTCGGCTTGCGTGGGGTTTCCGCCTGCAGCGCCGAGGGTGCGAAGACCCAGCAGTTGCTTGCCCAGCGTTTGCCCTCGACTCGACTCGAGAAGCGTGAAGTAGGCGAATCCCAGGACCGCGGTGACGAGACCGAGAATGAACTGCCCGACGAAGCCGCTCGGCGAGATTGCATAAACGGCGAGCGCCACTACGGACACGATGATGCCGTCGATGAAGCGAGCGCCGAACCGCGCCCCCAAGCCCCCTGGACTGCCGCCTCCTGGCAACTGAGAGCCGAGGCCGTACCCAGCATTACCCGAGGCTGGCGGCGGTGGGTAACTGCCGGGTGGTGGGTAGTTCCCGGGTGGTGGGTAGCTATTGCCCGGATTCTGCGGATTCTGCGGATACTGCGGTTGATTCGGGTCTACGCCGCCGTACTGCGGATCATTGGGCGGGTTGGTCACGAAATATCCCCCTCGAATCGTTGTTCATCCATGAATGCGCCGTCGTGTACTGACGCAATTTCAGGGTGAGCGAACCCCACAGGCCGGGATGTGTCAAGCGTGAGGTGTCGACGTGCAGTGCGCGTGTCGAAGCGAATCGCTTTTTCCTGAGATCCCGTACTACCGCGGGAAGTTCCACCAGTGTCGGACCATTGTTTTCGGTCTGTCCGGTTCGATGACCGTCGTGATGAAATTGGTATCGGCGATTCCCCAGGTCAGTCCGAAACAAGACGATTCGACGTATCGGAGCCGCCATAGTTTGTCATACAGACCGGGTACCTTGGTATGCGATGACCGCAACATTGGCAGATCCTGTCTCCGAGGTGGTAGCAGCTGCGCAGCAGTTGCTCACCCGACGTACCGGTGCGCACGTCACCCTGGTCGACCCCGTCGATCTCGGAGGCAGTGGCCAGGCAATCGTCCTTCGCGTTCGAGTTTCGGAGAATCCTTTTCAATTGCCTCGAACCCTGGTGATCAAGCAGGTTAGAGATACGGCATCCGACACCGAACTCCACAGCGAAGCGGAGACGGTCGGCGGGAGGTCAGCTTTCCTCCGTGAGGCGGCGTCGTATCAATTCACTACGGCTCTCGCGATCGACAGTCGGCCAGGGCCGGCCCTGCTCGCCTACGACCTGGGGGCAAGGTTGCTTGTTCTCAGTGATCTAGGCGATGCCAGTTCGATCACTGCATTGCTCAAACATTCAGACTCGGCATCGGTCACCAACTCGCTGATGGCCATGGCGCAAGCACTCGGACGTATGCATGCCGCCACCGCAGGCCGAGAGGACGACTTCGCGGCTCTGCTCAGGCGTGTGGGGCTGCGGCATTCGTCCGATGGTATTTCGGAGCAGATACCGGATGCGCTTGTCGCCGTACCGAAGATGCTCGTCGAAGAACTGGGCATGACGGACACTCCACAGCCGGTCCTGGACCGGGTGGAGCGAAGCGGGCGGTTGTTCGCGCACGGCGCGCTTCGTGCCTTCAGCCCGTCCGACCTGTGCCCGGACAACATCATCGTCAACGGGGAGGGTGTGCGCTTCCTCGATTACGAATGGGGCGGCTTTCGAGACGCGACCCTCGACATCACATACGCGTTGGCGTCCTCTCCGGGGTGCCTGTGCCATTTCGACCTCTCGACAGAGCGTGCACAAGCCATGGTCGACGCATGGCGCGCCGAGGTGGTCGGAATCTGGCCGCAGCTGGCCGATGACCGTGTCCTTGCGTCGAAAATTCTCGATGCTCAGCTCATCTGGGTCTGGATGTCGACTTACTGGTTTCTCCCCGACGACCACACCCGGATCGCCGCCGCACGCAGGCACCACCTCTCCGTTCCACGGTCCGAGGCACTCGTATCGCGTTGGCGAATCCTCTTCGAGCAGGCGCAACGTACCGGTGACCACGATGTGGCCGATTTCGCCGAGAGTGTTCTGGCGTCTCTGAGGTCGAAGTGGGACCGCTGAACTTTGCCCGCAGTTCTGTAGCGTTCGACTGGTGAGTATCGGTTTCGGAGCTGGATTCGACGAAGGAGAAGAAAGCGGTCTGTTCGAGACCTTGGATGCCGCTGACTCCGATCCCGGTGAGCGAGATCCGGCGAGCATCGAAGTAGGCGAAGTGTCGCGTCCGAGCCAGTCCTACGCCCGGCCGGACGCTCCATTGGCTGTGCGGATGCGCCCCAAGAATCTGGACGAGGTCGTCGGACAGGGGCACCTCCTTGCACCGGGAGCCCCGTTGCGACGTTTGGTCGAAGGTTCCGGGGCATCTTCGGTCATGTTGTACGGTCCACCCGGCACCGGCAAGACCACGTTGGCCTCGCTCATCTCCGGAGCGACGGGTCGCAAGTTCGAAGCGTTGTCGGCGTTGTCGGCCGGCGTCAAAGAGGTTCGGGTAGTCATCGACCTGGCTCGCCGCCGGTTGACTGCGGGTGAGCAGACCGTCCTGTTCATCGACGAGGTTCATCGGTTCTCCAAGACGCAGCAGGATGCCCTGCTGGCTGCGGTGGAAAACCGAATCGTACTTCTGGTGGCCGCGACTACGGAGAATCCGTCGTTCTCCGTAGTCTCACCGTTGCTGTCCCGCTCCCTCGTGCTTCAACTGCACCCGTTGAGTTCTGCAGACATCGAACTGCTGCTCACTCGCGCCGCTGACGATCCGCGGGGGCTGGACGGAGCCGTCTCGATCGACGCCGATGCCATGGCTCATCTGGTTCGTTTGGCAGCAGGAGATGCACGTCGAGCCTTGACCGCGCTCGAGGCGGCCGCTGGGGCAGCTACCGGACCGACACTCGACCTCGCCACCGTCGAAGCGAGTGTCGACAAGGCGGCAGTGCGCTACGACCGTGACGGTGACCAGCATTACGACGTCATCAGTGCGTTCATCAAATCGATCAGGGGATCCGACGTCGATGCCGCATTGCACTACTTGGCGCGGATGATCACAGCAGGAGAGGATCCGAGATTCATCGCACGCAGACTTGTAGTACATGCGAGCGAGGACGTCGGAATGGCGGATCCCACCGCGTTGCAGACGGCGATGGCTGCTGCGACCGCGGTACAGCTGATCGGCATGCCGGAGGCTCGATTAGCGTTGGCGCAGGCCACAATTCACCTAGCGACAGCGCCGAAGTCCGGCGCCGTCATCGCTGCGCTCGGTGCGGCGATGGCCGATGTCGCAGCAGGCAAGTCCGGTCCGGTGCCCGCCCATCTGCGGGACGGTCACTACAAAGGTGCGCAAGCGCTCGGCAGTGCGGTGGGTTACAAGTACCCGCACAGCGATTCAGGCGGTGTTCTCCGGCAGCAGTATCCACCGGACGAATTGGTGGGGGTGGATTACTACACGCCGACTGATCACGGTGCGGAGCGTGAGATCGCGACTCGTGTGGGCAAGCTACGTCGGATCGTGCGTGGCCGTTGACGTACGAGCCGTTTATGCAAGTGGTGGTGATGACACGGGGTGTACCGGCGGCGCGTTAACCTGTACCGGTGCAAACCCACGACATTCGCAGGCGTTTCCTCGACCACTTCGTAAAGGCAGGCCACACCGAGGTGGCCAGTGCCTCGTTGGTGCTCGACGATCCCAACCTGTTATTCGTCAATGCAGGAATGGTGCAGTTCGTTCCTTACTTCCTGGGCCAGCAGACACCTCCGTTCGCCAAGGCGACGAGTGTTCAGAAGTGTGTCCGCACACTCGATATCGAGAACGTCGGCATCACCACGCGGCACAACACGTTCTTTCAGATGGCCGGAAACTTCTCGTTCGGTGACTACTTCAAACGTGAAGCGATTCACCATGCCTGGACGCTCCTGACCGGTAGCGTCGCCGACAGCGGATACGGATTCGATCCGGAGCGGATCTGGGTGACGGTGTATCTGGATGACGACGAGGCCATATCGCTGTGGAAAGAACTTGCCGGAATTCCCGACGAGCGTATTCAGCGCCGAGGGATGGCCGATAATTACTGGTCGATGGGAATTCCCGGTCCGTGTGGGCCGTGCTCGGAGATCTACTACGACCGCGGGCCCGAATACGGTGTAGACGGTGGGCCGGAGGCGGACGAGGATCGTTATATCGAGATCTGGAATCTCGTCTTCATGCAGAATGAGCGCGGTCAGGGAATCAGCAAGGATGATTTCGAGATCCTCGGGCCGCTGCCGAAGCAGAATATCGATACCGGCATGGGCGTCGAGCGCGTGGCTTTCCTGCTTCAGGGGGTCGACAACGTCTATGAGACCGACCTCGTTCGTCCGGTCATCGCCAAAGCCGAGGAACTGAGCGGCCGGGCGTACGGCAAGAACCACGAGGACGACATCCGGTTCCGTGTCATCGCAGACCACGCGCGCACAGCCGCGCTGCTCATCTCCGACGGCGTCAACCCGGGCAACGACGGTCGCGGATACGTGCTGCGTCGTCTGTTGCGTAGAATCGTGCGCTCGGCTCGTCTGCTCGGTGCGCCGGACCGGACCATGGGCCAGCTCATCACCGTCGTCCGCGACACGATGGCTCAGTCGTACCCGGAGCTCGTCTCCGGATTCGATCGCATCCTCAACGTCTCGGTCGGCGAGGAGTCGGCCTTCCTCAAGACCCTCACTTCCGGGTCCAAGCTATTCGATACAGCTGCTGAGTCGGTGAAGTCGACAGGAAAGAAGACAATCGGCGGCGCGGAAGCATTCGCGCTGCACGACACCTACGGATTCCCGATCGATCTGACGCTCGAGATGGCGTCGGAGGCAGGTTTGAACGTAGACGAGGACGGGTTCCGGTCGCTGATGGCCGAGCAGCGTCAGCGCGCGAAGGAAGACGCGCGCTCACGTAAACACGCCCACGCCGACCTGTCCGTCTACAAGGACTTCGTCGACCTCGGGGCAACAGAGTTCACCGGGTTCGAAGAGTTGTCCTCGGAGGCGAATGTGCTTGCCCTGATCTCGGGCGGAGTTCGCGTCCCGACGGCGATAGCGGGAGAGTCCGTCGAGGTCATTCTCGATCGCAGTCCGTTGTATGCCGAGTCGGGTGGACAGATCGCCGATATCGGAACGATCAGCGGCCCGGGTTTCAGCGCAGACGTGGAAGATGTCCAAAAGATCGCGAAGAAGGTCTGGACGCACAAGGTCACGGTTCGGTCGGGTCAGCTCACCGAAGGCGACGTCGTGCGCGTCGACGTGGACCCATCGTGGCGTAAGGGCGCAACGCAGGGCCACTCGGGAACCCACATGGTGCACGCGGCACTGCGGCAGGTGCTCGGCCCCAATGCCACCCAGGCCGGATCGCTGAACAAGCCCGGGTACCTCAGATTCGACTTTTCCTGGCAGGGCGCACTGTCCGAGGCACAGCGACACGACATCGAAGCCGTCGCGAATGACGCGATCGGTGCCGATCTCGCTGTCAACACCTTGGTTACCGACCTCGACAGTGCCAAGGCCATGGGTGCGATGGCGCTGTTCGGCGAAAATTACGGGGACGAGGTTCGCGTCGTCGACATCGGTGGACCGTTCAGCATGGAACTGTGCGGAGGAACGCACGTGCAACATACTTCGCAGATCGGGCCGGTCACTCTGCTCGGCGAGTCCTCGGTGGGTTCCGGGGTTCGCAGAGTCGAAGCGTTCGTCGGCTTGGATTCATACCGCTACTTGGCGAAAGAACGTGCCCTGCTCGCCGGGATAGCGTCCTCGCTCAAGGTTCCGACCGAGGAAGTGCCGGGCCGGATCGAAACATTGGTGGAAAAGCTGCGAGTGGCAGAGAAAGAACTGGAGGCAGTGAAGGCAGCCTCCGTGCTCGCTTCGGCAGGTGGCCTCGCCGCAGGTGCCGAACGGCTGGGGGCCATTCGAGCAGTCATAGCGCGCGCCCCCGATGGCGTGGGCGGCAACGATCTCCGTGGACTCGCGGCCGACGTCCGCGGCCGTCTCGGGTCCGAACCTGCGGTCGTGGTCCTTATCGGCGACGTCGATGGAAAGGTTCCATTCGTGGTGACCGCAAACGCCGGAGCGCAGGAAGCGGGTGTGAAAGCAGGGGAACTGGTGGCCAGCTTCGGCCCGGCCATCGGTGGTCGCGGCGGCGGGAAAGCCGAATCCGCACAAGGATCCGGATCGGATCCAAGCGGTATTGCCGATGGATTGGCCGCTGTGCGTGCTCGGATCGCAGAACTCGTCGGCGCGTGATCGTGCCGGATTCCTCTCGTCGACCTCCCGGCCTTCCGGACCGTCCAGGCGCGGACGATCCCGGCCTAGGACGTCGAATCGGAATCGACGTCGGAAGCGTCCGGGTCGGTGTTGCCATCAGCGACCCACGGTGCGTACTTGCGACCCCGGTGGAGACTGTCCTGCGGTCCAAGCCCAAAGGATCGGATGCATCCGACGTCGCGCGTGTCGTCGAGATCGTCACCGAGTACGAGGCGGTCGAGGTGGTTGTCGGACTCCCACGCACTCTGCGAGGAGAGAGTGGATCTGCGGTCAAGGCAGCTGAGGGTTTTGCGCGAGTGTTGTCGCGGCGACTGCCCGGCGTACCGATTCGGATGTCGGACGAGCGATTGACTACGGTAACTGCGACGCGTGCACTTCGAGACAGTGGTGTGCGGGGGAAATCACAGCGCTCGGTCATCGATCAAGCTGCTGCGGTCGCAATTCTGCAGGGATGGCTGGATGAGCGGTCCGCGCAGCTGAAATCGGCAGAGACCGATCCAACGCCGGAGGTCGAGTGAACAACCAAAGGTCCACGGACCGGGGGAAGTACGAGTACGACGACGAAGCGCTGACGGATCCGATCGGGTATCAGGTCGACGAAGGCAGCGAATTTTTTCGCACCGTAACTCGTGGCGGTCCGCAGGAGGTGGGACGTTCACGAGCAGAGGTTCGGCAGGACTGGTCGGCCCGAAAGCGCAAGCGACGCGGCCGCAAAGTCGGGCTGGCGCTGGGGATGGTCCTCGTCATCGTGATCGCAGTGGGAGGTTTCCTCGTGTACGACCGATTTGCAGGTGGCCCGATGGCCCCCGAGGACTTCACGGCTGGTAGTTCGGGGCCGTCGGTGGTGCTACGAGTGCAGCCGGGTGACACTGCAGATCAGATCGGTGTCGAGGCGACCGAGAAAGGCATCGTGGCGAGTTCGGGTGCCTTCATGGAATCCGCCGTCGTCAACCCGGCAATGTCGTCGGTGCAGCCCGGTTACTACCTGCTCGCGAGCCACATACCTGCTGAGGACGCAGTGACGGCACTCGTCGATCCATCCGCTCGGGTCGGCAACGTCGTGATTTCCGAAGGCCGTCAACTGCACGACTCACGCGACGTCAATACCGATGCTGTCAAAAGGGGCATCTACACGCTCTTGTCGGAAGCGAGCTGCATCGACACGACAGGTGCAGGCACGCCGACGTGTATTTCCTACGCCGACTTCAACACCGCCGGTGGGCTCGCCGAGCCGACCGAGTTGGGTGTTCCGGAATGGGCGCGGGCCGAGGTGAGTGTGGTCCCCGATCGAGACCGTCAATTGGAAGGACTCATCGCGGCCGGCACGTGGGACTTCGATCCGACCGCAGCACCGGGTGAGATTCTTCGACAGCTCGTGGAAGAAAGCGCGACGACCTACGAGAACACTGGAATCCTGACCGCAGGCGCCAGCTCGGGGCTCAGCCCGTATCAGACATTGGTGGCAGCGTCTCTTGTCGAGCGTGAATCGCTTCCGTCGGATTTCAGCAAGGTAGCGCGCGTCATCATCAATCGGTTGGCCGCACCGCAGAAGCTCGAGTTCGACTCGACGGTGAATTACTCCCTCGATACAACCGAGGTCGCCACGACTGATGAGGACCGAGCAACGGTGACGCCGTGGAACACCTACGCCATGGAGGGGCTCCCGGCGACCCCGATCGCGGCGCCGAGCATCGGTGCAGTGGAAGCGGTCGAGGCGCCCGCCGACGGTGATTGGTTGTATTTCGTGACTATCAACCAGGTAGGTGAGACGTTGTTCACGCGTGACTACGACGAGCACCTCGCGAATATCGAAAAGGTCGAGGACGGATTCCTCGACAGCGGACGGTAGAAACCGATGCGCGCCGCCGTTCTGGGTAATCCGGTCATCCACTCGAAATCGCCCCAGTTACATCTCGCTGCCTACCGTGCCTTGGGCCTGAGCGATTGGACCTACGAACGCATCGAGTGTTCTGCCGATCAACTGCCGGGGCTCGTGGGCTGTCTGGGCCCGGACTGGGTCGGCCTATCGGTGACGATGCCGAACAAGGTTGCGGCGTTGGAGTTCGCCGACACGAGAACCGATCGTGCGGTTCTCGCAGGCTCGGCGAACACCCTGCTGCGCACCAAGACCGGATGGCGAGCCGACTGCACAGATGTCGATGGGGTGATGGGGGCGCTGCGCGAGGCCGGTGTCGCCGATCTTGCCGGTCGGGCAGTCATGGTCGTCGGAGCCGGCGGGACATCGAGGCCGGCGCTCGTTGCGCTCGCCGAAATGGGGGCACATTCGGCAACAGTCGTCGCACGATCGGCAGATCGAGCCCGCGAGACCCTCGCTTGCGGCGAAGCGGCCGGTCTGAGGACCGCGTTCCTCGGTATGTCCGACGGATTGCTATCCGACGCGGCTGCCGCGGCCGCCGTGGTTGTCAGTACCGTGCCTGCACAGGGTGCTGCACCGGTGTCGGCGGCCCTTGCGCATGCGCCGATCGTCCTCGACGCAATTTACGATCCATGGCCGACGCCGTTGGCGACCGCGGTGGAATCGGCCGGTGGGATCATCGTCTCGGGCCTGTCGATGCTGCTCAATCAAGCTTTCGGGCAGATCGAGCAATTCACAGGTCTAACGGCTCCGCGCACGGCGATGATGGCAGTGATCGAAGCCTACTGACCGTTTGATCCACAGGCGGCTTGCCGATACACAGGGCAGTTCTCCACCTGGGAATCCAACGCGAGATGGGTCGGGAGTAGTTCCACACTCACCCAATGACCACATCATCTCTGGGATGGGCACTCGCGTTCGGTTCGATCGGATGGGGCGTAGGACTCGTCACCGAGCGAACTGTGCGAGGGCTCGCGCCGTCCTGGAAGGCCGTCGGACTTCCGTTGGCGCTGGGTGTGGTGTGGTCAGCGGGATCGCTGCTCGGTTGCGGTATCGCGCTCGGGCTGTTGGGTTGGTGGTGTTCGGTGCTGGCGTGCATCGACATCGGGTGCCGGCGATTGCCGAATCCGCTGACAGGCGCAGGAGCGATCGTTGTCCTGTTGCTCGGAGCTTTCTCCGGCGACATCGCGCCCATGCTTGTCGGTGCGGCGGCGCTGTTCGCAAGCTACCTCCTCGTTCATGTGTGCCTGCCCATGGCGTTCGGTGCTGGTGACGTCAAACTGGCGTGGCCACTCGGCGGTGTTGCGGCAATGTCGGGTCTCGACACGTGGGCGTTGGTTGCGATTCTTCCGCCGCTGCTGACAGGGCTGGTCGGGGTGATGATGACGGCGCTCGGCCGCAGAGATTGCACCGTTCCCCATGGCCCATCCATGTGCCTGTCGACCCTGCTGGCACTCGCGGCTTCACCGACGTGAAAAGATGAGGCCGTGCTGCGCTGGATAACTGCCGGAGAATCTCACGGCCCTGCCCTCGTGTCCATCCTCGAAGGAATGGTCGCGGGTGTCGAGGTGACCTCGGACGACATTGCCGATCAGTTGGCTCGCCGCCGACTGGGCTACGGACGCGGTGCCCGGATGAAGTTCGAGGCCGACAAGGTGACGATCACCGGTGGTGTGCGTCATGGTCGGACCATCGGCGGCCCGATCGCGATCGAAGTAGGCAACACCGAATGGCCCAAATGGGAACAGGTCATGTCCGCGGACCCGGTGGACCCGTCGGTTCTCGACGCGTTGGCGCGGAACGCTCCGTTGACCAGGCCCCGTCCCGGGCATGCCGATTACTCGGGAATGTTGAAATACGGATTCGACGACGCCAGGCCGGTTCTCGAGCGGGCGAGTGCCCGTGAAACTGCCGCGCGGGTCGCGATCGGCACCGTTGCGCGCAGCTTTTTGAAACAAGCACTCGGTGTCGATGTCGTGTCCCACGTCATTTCTATCGGTGCGTCGGACCCCTACGTCGGTCCGCCACCGTCCGGTGACGATCTCGACGCGATCGATGCAAGCCCGGTGCGGGCCTTCGATGCCGCTTCGGGTGAGTCGATGATCGCCGAGATCGAGGCCGCGAAGCGAGACGGCGACACCCTCGGCGGTGTTGTCGAGGTCGTCGTACATGGGCTTCCTGTCGGCCTCGGCTCGTTCGTCAGCGGAGATCGTAAACTCGACGCACGACTTGCCGCAGCGCTCATGGGAATTCAGGCGATCAAGGGCGTCGAGGTAGGAGACGGCTTCGAGACGGCCCGTCGTCGAGGCAGCGCCGCGCACGACGAGATCACCCCGGGCCCCGACGGGATCCTGCGATCGACCAACCGCGCAGGTGGTATCGAAGGTGGTATGACAAACGGAGAGCCGCTTCGTGTCCGGGCGGCGATGAAGCCGATCTCGACTGTTCCTCGCGCGCTGGCAACGGTGGATATGTCGACCGGCGAAGAAGCCGTCGCGATCCATCAACGCTCCGATGTATGTGCGGTACCCGCTGCGGGCGTCGTAGCCGAAACGATGGTGGCTCTCGTTGTGGCGCAGGCAGTGCTCGAGAAGTTCGGTGGCGATTCGTTGACGGAGACGACGAACAACCTCGCGCATTACCTGAAGGGCAACGCCGCCCGACCACCACGATGACTCCCTATGCGGTGTTGGTGGGACCTCCAGGCGCAGGGAAGTCCACCATCGGTAGGCGCGTGTCGCAGGCGTTCGAGTTGGAACTGCTCGACACGGACGCAGCGATCGAGCGCCGCACCGGTCGTACGATTCCAGAGATCTTCGCGCAGGACGGTGAGCAGGCGTTTCGAGTGATCGAGGAGCAGGTCGTTGCCGACGCGCTTGCCACTCATAACGGCATCGTCTCGCTCGGGGGCGGATCGATTCTCTCCGATCGCACACGCGCGTCGCTGGCGTCGCAGACCGTGGTCTACCTCGAAATCAGTGTCGCGGAGGGGTTGCGTCGTACCGGGGCCAACACATCCCGCCCGCTGTTGGCCGGTCCGGATGCACGCGCCACATATCAGGCTTTGATGCGCACACGGCGTCCGCTCTATCGATCTGTCGCCACCATTCGCGTCCGCACGGACGGGCGAAGTCCGGCCCGAGTGGTCGGGCAGGTCGTGGCGAAGCTGAAGCAGCATCATGCCCAGGAAGGCACTACGCCATCAACAGTGCACAACGAGTCGTCGAGTGGATGAAGGTGAACGGATGACCGACCCCGTACGCGTAATGGTCAAGACTGCAGCGCCGTATCCGGTAATCATCGGTAGGGGGTTGTTGACCGATCTGGTCGATCAACTCGTCGGTACGAAGACTGTGGCGATCTTCCACCAGCCACCGCTTGCCGAGACGGCCGAGGCCGTCCGAGAAGTGTTGGCGACGCAGGGAATCGATGCACATCGCATCGAGATCCCGGACGCCGAGGACGGCAAAGAACTCGCGGTTGCCGGTTTTTGCTGGGAGGTTCTCGGCAGAATCGGACTGACCCGAAGCGATGCTGTGGTCAGTATCGGTGGGGGAGCAGCTACCGACCTCGCAGGCTTTGTTGCCGCGACGTGGATGCGTGGCGTCACGGTGGTCCACGTGCCGACGACGCTGTTGGCGATGGTCGACGCGGCAGTCGGTGGCAAGACCGGCATCAACACCGAGGCGGGAAAGAACCTCGTGGGTTCGTTCCACGAGCCTTCGGCAGTGTTGATCGATCTCGCGACGTTGGAGACAGTCCCGAAGTACGAGATCGTCTCCGGCCTCGCCGAGGTCATCAAGACCGGTTTTATCGAGGATCCAGTCATTCTCGACTTGATCGAAGCCGATCCCGAAGCAGCACTGGATCCGACTGGATCGGTGCTACCCGAGCTCATTCGCCGGTCGGTCGAAGTCAAGGCCCGAGTCGTTGCCGCTGACCTACGTGAGTCCGACCTTCGGGAGATACTCAACTACGGCCACACTCTCGCCCATGCCATCGAGCGACGCGAGCGGTACCGCTGGCGTCACGGCGCGGCAGTGTCGGTAGGTCTGGTGTTCGCGGCAGAGTTGGGACGCCTTGCTGGCCGCCTCGACGACGCCACTGCTGACCGCCACCGCAGCATTCTCGAGTCGGTCGGTCTTCCCGTCGGATACGACGGGGACGCATTCGGTGATCTTCTCAAGGGAATGCAAACCGACAAGAAGAATCGCGCCGGGATGCTCAGATTTGTCGTGCTCGACGGACTGGCGAAACCGGGGAGGCTCGAAGGGCCTGATCCGGCACTCCTCGTCGCAGCATATTCGGTAGTCGCCAAGGAGGACCCGGGACCGGGCAGCTCGGGAATTCTGCTCTGATCCAGGCGCGATCCGAACGGAAAATCCCCCCTGCATTTTCGGCCCAAGGGTCGAAAATGCAGGGGGGATTTCTTGTGTTGGAGAGTCAGTGTTCGGAACGATGCTCGCCGTGTGAAGTACCCTTCGGGTCCTTGGCGTCGGGCTGCACAGCCTGGAATACCTCGGTGTCCGCATTGTCGTCGGCCCACTGATTCTGGTCTGCCGCCGAACCCTGATGCGAGGCGGTAGTCCCTGCGCCGACGAGATGGCGTTCCTGTTCGTGTTCGGCATCGGATGCGGCGAGCTTCTTCTTCGCCTCGCGTCCGACGATGAGGCGGCCCAGGAACACCGAGATGGTCGCCGGGATGAAGATCAGAAGAATGGTGAACGCTGCACCCGAGGTCATCTCGAAGAACAGTGAGTTCTGGCCGAGACTGAAGTCCACTATCAGACCGATCAGCCATGCGAACAGTCCGGCGAGCAGACCGCCGACAACTGCTGCCTTGAGCCACAGCATCGTCAGATCGGCGGCGTAATCCGGGTCCGGATTTGCGCGACGGTCACGAATACCGTCGATCCCAGCCCACACGATGACTGCGAGCAACACCGCAGCCAAGCCCAACCATCGAAGCTGCGAACCATGCAACGGCCACTGCGCAACTGCCAAACCCAGCAGAATCCGCACTCCGACGTTGATCAGTCCCATTCCGATTCCGCGTACCACCCACCCTGTCATGGGGGACAGCGTATCCGTTTCGGGGCGGCACTGTGGCGGGCCCCACACAAACTGCGTCTTCGCGTCGTCCAAGGGTCGAACTCGCGACGGCGGTACGTTGTAGGAATGCCTGCAGATTTCGCTGCCCGTCGCTCGGCTCTTCGACAGTCCTTGATCGCGAAGTCACTCGACTCTCTGCTGGTCACAGACCTGCTGAACATTCGGTATCTCACCGGGTTCACCGGATCGAACGCCGCGTTGATCGTTGGAACCGGTGATTCGTCACCGGATGAAAGCCGAACCGTCATCTGCACCGACGGCCGATATCTCACTCAGGTCGCCGAGCAAGTCCCCGATCTTCGCGCCGTGATCGACCGGTCTTCGGCGGCGCGTCTGTTGGCGAGCGACTATGCGCCGCGGGACGGCACAATCGGATTCGAGAGCCACGTCGTGACCGTCGATCAGCATCGCGGATGGAGTGAGGCAAATGGGCCGCTCGATCTGGTGTGCAGTCCCGGTCTCGTCGAGGAACTTCGAATGGTGAAGGACGAGTACGAAGTCGGCTTGCTACGCGAGGCCTGCCGCGCGGCAGACGACGCTTTTGCCGTGCTCGTCGAGCGAGGTTCGATTAGGCCTGGGCGTACCGAGCTTGCCGTGGCACGTGAACTGGAGTCGCTGATGGTCGAACACGGCGCGGACGGGATTTCTTTCGAGACGATCGTGGCGGCGGGTCCGCACTCCGCAGTGCCGCATCACCGACCCACTGCGGCAATCCTGGAATCGGGCGACTTCGTGAAGTTCGATTTCGGCGCGCTGGTCGGCGGGTATCACTCGGATATGACCCGAACGGTGGTGATCGGAACCCCTGCCGATTGGCAGCGAGATGTGTACGAGCTGGTTCTGCGTGCTCAGGCAGCAGGCAGGAATGCACTCGTCCCTGGTGTGAGCACCGCATCGGTGGACGCTGCGGCGCGGTCCGTTATCGAGGAAGCCGGGTATGGCGAACTGTTTCTGCACGGACTCGGCCACGGCGTCGGATTGGAGATCCACGAAGCGCCGGGAATCGCACGCACGAGCACCGGTACACTGCAGTGCGGTGCTGCTGTGACTGTAGAACCGGGTGTGTACTTCTCAGGGCGCGGAGGCGTTCGGATCGAAGACACACTCATCGTCCGCCCCGGCGGTCCTGAGCTTCTCACCATGACCAGCAAGCAACTCACTCTCGTGTGACATCACGGTCACTGCGAGATAAGAACACGCGAACACGAGGAGACATAAAAGCCAGTGGCTTCCACCAGCGATTTCAAGAATGGTCTCGTCCTCAGCATCGATAACCAGTTGTGGACGATCACCGAATTCCAGCATGTGAAGCCGGGTAAGGGCCCCGCGTTCGTGCGTACCAAACTCAAGAACGTCCTGTCCGGCAAAGTCGTCGACAAGACGTTCAATGCCGGCGTGAAGGTCGAGACGGCCACGGTCGATCGTCGTGACATGACGTACCTGTACCACGACGGCACCGACTATGTCTTCATGGATGCGGACACCTTCGACCAGCTCGCCATCCCGGAGGCAACGGTCGGCGACGGCGCTCGATTCCTGCTCGAGAACCTTCGGGTTCAGATCGCGATGCACGAGGGTTCACCGCTCTACGTGGAGCTACCGGTGACGGTCGAACTCGAGGTCAAGCACACCGACCCGGGCCTGCAGGGCGACCGCTCGACCGGAGGTACGAAACCGGCCACGTTGGAGACCGGCGCCGAGATCTCGGTCCCGCTGTTCATCAACACCGGTGACAAGCTGAAGGTCGATTCGCGCGACGGAAACTACCTTGGGCGTGTGAATTCCTAACGTGTCGTCCAAGAAGGCAGCAGCGCGCACCGAGCCTGTGAAGAAGCTCGGTGCGCGCCATAAGGCCCGCAAGCGTGCTGTGGATTTCCTGTTCGAGGCAGAGGCACGGGACACCGATCCGGTGAACCTCGCCAAAGAACGCATCGAGCTTGCTCGCGCGGACGATTCGATCGCCCCCGTGAGTGAGTACACCGAAACCTTGGTGGTCGGTGTGGCCGAGAACTTGGATCGGCTCGATGGTGTGATCTCCGATCATCTCAACGACTGGACACTCAAGCGGCTGCCCGCGGTGGATCGTGCGATTCTGCGCGTTGCGGTATGGGAGTTGTTCCACGCTACCGACGTTCCCCCAGTCGTTGCTGTGGACGAAGCGGTCGAACTCGCCAAGCAGTTGTCCACCGATGATTCACCGTCGTTCGTCAACGGTGTGCTCGGCCAAATCGTCCTCGTCGCGCCGCAGGTTCGCGCGGCAGCAGCGGCGGTGTCTTCGCGCGTTGCAACACCCAGTTCTCAGCCGGATGGCACTGGCGAAGACACCTCATCGGTCGAAAACCGAGAGCACGCTTCCGACGAGTAATGTCCGTCACGCCAGGCTGCCCCGGCAGTGCTCGAGGGCATGATGCATTGCTAGGCTGTCCCATTGTCAGACATCCTTTAACGATCCGTCCAGAGAGGCGGAGAAGGAGGTCGTAGTTTGCCTGCGCCCGAAAGCCCGTCACCTCCGCCCGAAGAGTCGGAGTACGCGCGAGAACTTTTGTCCGCTGCCGATGTCGGCCGGACCATCGCGCGAATTGCACACCAGATCATCGAGAAGACAGCGCTCGACTCCGCCGATGCTCCGCGGGTCGTGTTGCTCGGGATCCCGACCCGGGGCACCATTCTCGCGGATCGGCTCGCCGAACGTATCGAGGCGTTCTCGGGTGTCCGTCCGCCGCTGGGTTCGCTCGACATCACCTTGTATCGCGACGATCTCCGAAACAAGCCGCACCGGCCACTCGAGCGCACCTCCGTTCCTGCCGGGGGTATCGACGATGCCCTGGTGGTTCTGGTGGACGACGTCCTGTTCTCCGGTCGCACGGTCCGGTCGGCGTTGGACGCTCTTCGCGACCTCGGACGTCCGCGTGCCGTCCAACTCGCAGTCCTGATCGACCGCGGGCACCGCGAGTTGCCGCTGCGCGCCGACTACGTAGGCAAGAACGTCCCGACGGCGCGATCGGAGGACGTAAAAGTCCTGTTCACCGAACGTGATGGTCGAGATGGGGTCAGTTTGTCCGACGGGAGCTCGGCCTGATGAAGCATCTGCTATCCGTGGCCGACCTGACCGTCGAGTCTGCAACACAGCTGTTGGACGAGGCCGATCGTTTCGAGCAGGCGTTGCTCGGCCGTGAGGTCAAGAAGCTTCCGACCCTCCGTGGCCGCACCATCATGACGGTGTTCTTCGAGAACTCGACCAGGACCCGCGTCTCTTTCGAGGTCGCTGGAAAGTGGATGAGCGCCGATGTCATCAACGTCAGTGCAAGTAGCTCATCGGTTTCCAAAGGTGAATCACTTCGCGATATGGCGATGACGCTGCGTGCTGCAGGAGCCGACGCACTGATTGTGCGGCACCCGGCATCGGGCGCCGCACACCAGATCGCGTCGTGGACGGCAGGGCAGGGTGAAGGCACTGGCCCGGCGGTGATCAACGCGGGAGACGGCACACATGAGCATCCCACCCAGGCGCTTCTCGACGCCTTGACCCTGAGGCAGCGTCTCGGGACCATCGCAGGCAAACGAGTCGCCATCGTCGGTGACATCCTGCACAGCCGAGTCGCACGGTCCAACGCGCTCCTGCTGTCGATGCTCGGAGCCGAAGTGGTGCTGATCGCACCTCCGACGCTCATGCCGGTCGGAGCGTCGAGCTGGCCGGTTCGGGTATCGCACAATATCGATGCCGAGCTGCCTGGGCTCGATGCCGTGCTGATGCTTCGAGTGCAGGCCGAACGAATGAACGGGGGGTTCTTTCCCTCGGCTCGCGAATACTCGATCACGTACGGGTTGTCGCAGAAGCGTATGGATCTGCTGCCCGAGCACGCGATCGTATTACATCCAGGTCCGATGCTTCGCGGCATGGAGATCGCGTCCTCGGTGGCTGATTCTCCAAGAACTGCTGTGCTGCAACAGGTTACGAATGGAGTTCACGTGCGCATGGCTGTGCTGTTTCGGTTGCTCGTCGGCTCGGACGGAGGAGCGGAATGAGCGTTGTACTCACCGGTGTACTCGTCTACGGCGAGAGCCCGGAAACAGACATCCTGATCGACGACGGTCAGATCGTGGCGATCGGGACAGATCTCGATGTCGGTGATGCCGAAGTCGTCGATGCGCGCGGACAGATTGTGCTGCCCGGTTTCGTGGACCTGCATACGCACCTGCGCGAACCCGGCCGCGAAGACACCGAGACCATCGAAACCGGTTCGGCTGCTGCCGCTCTCGGCGGCTACACCGCAGTGTTCGCGATGGCGAACACGTCCCCGGTCGCCGACTCGGTAGTGGTTACCGATTATGTGTGGCGACGCGGTCAAGAGGTCGGCCTCGTGGACGTGCATCCGGTAGGTGCTGTCACCGTCGGACTCGAAGGAAAGCAACTCGCCGAGATGGCGATCATGGCCGCGGGCGTAGGCAAGGTACGCATGTTCTCCGACGACGGGCATTGCGTCGACGATCCTTTGATCATGCGGCGCGCGCTCGAATATTCGAGTTCGCTCGGAGTGCTGATTGCACAACACGCGGAGGAGCCGCGGCTGACGATCGGGTCCATCGCCCACGAAGGCCCGACGGCCGCGCGATTAGGACTGGCAGGCTGGCCGCGAGCAGCGGAAGAGTCGATCGTCGCCCGCGACGCTATTCTCGCGCGAGACGCCGGTGCGAGGGTCCACATCTGCCACGCATCGACTGCGGGAACCGTCGCCCTACTCGCGTGGGCGCGCGGCCAGGGCATTTCCATCACCGCCGAGGTGACACCGCATCACTTGCTTCTCGACGACTCACGGCTCGAAACGTACGACGCAATCAACCGGGTGAATCCGCCTTTGCGTGAGACATCCGACGTCGAGGCCCTACGGCGCGGTCTGGCAGACGGCACGATCGACTGCGTCGCGACCGACCACGCGCCGCACGCCGAACAGGACAAGTGCTGCGAGTTCGCGCAGGCAAAGCCTGGGATGCTCGGGTTGGAGACCGCACTGTCGATTGTCGTGCAGACGATGGTCGAGCCGGGACTACTCGACTGGCGAGGTGTTGCCCGAGTCATGAGCGAGCGGCCGGCCGAGATCGTGGGACTGCCGGATCAGGGCAGGCCTATCGAGGTCGGTGAGATCGCAAATCTGACCGTCGTGGATCCGAGAGCAAGCTGGACCGTCACGGGAAAGAATTTGGCGAGTGTCGCTGACAACACACCGTTCGAGTCGATGACGTTCTCGGCGAAAGTGACCACCACGCTGTTACGCGGGCGCATCACCGCACGCGACGGTGTGATCCGAATGCCGACGGGAGCGTAAGGCACATGGACAGAGTTCTCATCGTCGTCGCGTTCGTCGTGTTCTGGGTTCTGATGATCACGTTGATCTTCTGGGGTTGGCGCGGACGGCAGAAACGGCAAGCAGATCGAATCGGCACTTTCCCGGAGGTGCCGTCGGATATCGGCAGCACCGTGCTCGAGCCGTCGACGGGTCTGTACGTCGGCAGCACCATCGCGCCCAGCTGGCAGGACCGTATCGCGGTCGGCGACATCGGCCATCGGGCTACCGCCGAACTCTCCCGGCACCAGCACGGCATCTTGTTGGTACGAACCGGCGAATCCACTATCTGGATTCCCGATGAGTCGATTCGCGCAATCCGAACCGAACGTGGGCTCGCAGGCAAGGTCATGAGCAAGGACGGACTTCTGGTAATCCGTTGGGAATTACCCACGGGCACTGAGATCGACACCGGATTTCGCGCCGACGACAAATTTGTCTACCCGGCGTGGGTCGACACAGATACAACTACTGATTCCGGCTCGAGTGCCGGTACAGATGATTCGAAGGAGACACTCGCGTGAGCAGCGCAGTTCTTGTTCTGGAGGACGGCCGGACGTTTCGCGGCACAACTTTCGGGGCCGAAGGTCGAACTCTCGGCGAAGCAGTGTTCTGCACCGGAATGACCGGCTATCAGGAAACCCTCACCGATCCCAGTTACCACCGCCAGATCGTGGTGGCCACCGCTCCCCAAATCGGCAACACGGGCTGGAACCAAGAGGACGGTGAAGCCTCGAGCGCAAGCGACCCCAACAAGATCTGGGTGGCGGGGTACGTCGTTCGCGATCCAGCGCGCCGAACGTCGAGCTGGCGTTCGACCGGAACGCTGCAGGACGAGCTCGAGAAACAGAACGTCGTCGGCATCGCCGGAATCGACACCCGCGCGCTGGTGCGTCACCTCCGCACTCGCGGATCGATGCGTGCAGGCGTGTTCTCCGGAGACGGACTCGGAAGCCAAGCCGAGATGCTCGAGCAGGTACTCGGTCAGCCATCGATGCTGGGAGCCGACCTCGCCAGCGAAGTGACCACGGCGTCGAGCTACACGATCGAGCCTGCAGGCGAGACTCGATTCAACGTCGTCGCAGTCGACCTCGGGATCAAGACGAACACTCCTCGCATGCTTGCCGACCGCGGTGTCCGAGTGCACGTAGTGCCCTCGACGACGAGCATCGAGCAGATTCTGGAATTGAATCCGGACGGCGTCTTTCTCTCGAACGGACCCGGGGACCCGGCGACCGCAGACTCCAGTGTGGCCCTCACCCGTGGCGTTCTCGAGCGGGAATTGCCACTCTTCGGCATCTGCTTCGGAAACCAAATCTTAGGACGCGCCCTCGGGCGCTCTACCTACAAGATGAAGTTCGGCCATCGCGGAATGAACATCCCGGTGATCGAACACACCACGGGCCGGATCGCCATCACTGCGCAGAACCACGGTTTCGCGCTCGAAGGCGAGGCCGGCGAAGAATTCGACACCGACTTCGGCCGAGCGCGCGTCAGTCACACGTGCGCCAACGACGGCACCGTGGAAGGCGTCGAACTGTTGAGCGGGCGGGTGTTCTCCGTCCAGTACCACCCTGAGGCCGCGGCCGGTCCACACGACGCCGCATACCTCTTCGATCGTTTCACCAGCGTCCTTCAGGAGAAGAAGTAATGCCACGCCGCACAGACCTGAGCCATGTACTGGTCATCGGATCGGGCCCGATCGTGATCGGTCAGGCCTGCGAGTTCGACTATTCGGGAACCCAGGCTTGTCGCGTACTGCGCGAAGAGGGCCTGCGTGTCAGCCTGGTCAACTCCAACCCGGCGACGATCATGACCGACCCGGAATTCGCCGACGCGACCTACGTCGAGCCGATCACCGCCGAGTTCATCGAAAAGATCTTCGCCCGGGAGGCCGAACAGGGTCACCCGATCGAAGCTGTTCTCGCGACTCTCGGCGGTCAGACCGCCCTCAACGCAGCCGTCGCGTTGCACGAGCAGGGAATTCTGACCAAGTACGGTGTCGAGCTGATCGGCGCCGATTTCGACGCCATCCAGCGCGGCGAAGATCGACAGAAGTTCAAGGACATCGTCGCCAAAGTCGGCGGCGAGTCCGCGAAGTCGGCTGTCTGCTACACGATGGACGAGGCGCGAGCCGCCGTCGAAGAACTCGGTTTCCCCGTCGTCGTGCGCCCGTCGTTCACCATGGGCGGGCTCGGCTCCGGAATGGCATACAACGACACCGATCTGACGCGTATCGCCGGTGGAGGTCTGTCCGCCTCGCCGACCGCGAACGTCCTGATCGAGGAGTCGATCCTCGGTTGGAAAGAGTACGAACTCGAACTCATGCGGGACAGTCGCGACAACGTCGTGATCGTCTGCTCCATCGAGAACGTCGATCCGGTCGGTGTGCACACCGGTGACTCGGTGACTGTTGCTCCGGCGATGACACTCACCGACCGCGAATACCAGGCCATGCGTGACCTCTCCATCGACATTCTGCGTGAGGTGGGCGTCGATACCGGCGGCTGCAACATTCAGTTCGCGATGGATCCTGCCGATGGCCGGCTCGTGGTCATCGAAATGAATCCACGTGTGTCGCGGTCTTCGGCGCTGGCATCGAAGGCAACGGGGTATCCGATCGCCAAGATGGCCGCCAAGCTCGCCATCGGTTACACGCTCGACGAGATCGTCAACGACATCACCAGGGAAACGCCTGCGTGCTTCGAGCCCACTCTCGACTACGTCGTGGTCAAGGCGCCGAGGTTCGCATTCGAGAAGTTCCCGGGGGCGGACGGCACCCTCACCACCACGATGAAGTCCGTCGGTGAGGCGATGTCTATCGGACGCAACTTCACCGAGGCGTTCGGCAAGGTCATGCGCTCGCTCGAAACCAAGCGCGCGGGTTACTGGACCGGCCCCGAAGTGACTTGGCCGAGCGACGCCGAAGGCGATCCTGCCGAGGATCTGGAGGGACTGCTCGCTGATCTGGCCGTTCCGCAGGACGGTCGCATGTACGGCATCGAGAAGGCATTTGCTCTCGGCGCAACGATCGAGCAGTTGTTCGAGTCCACCAAGATCGATCCGTGGTTCCTCGACCAATTCCAACAGATCCACGAGCTCGGCAACGACATCCGCGATGCTGCAGAGTTCGACGAAGCCCTTCTGCGTCAGGCGAAGTACCACGGACTCTCGGATCGCCAGATCGCCGTGCTTCGACCCGAACTCGGCGACGAAGACGGCGTCCGGGCTTTGCGAGGCGAACTGGGCGTCCACCCGGTCTACAAGACGGTCGATACCTGCGCCGCTGAATTCGAAGCGAAGACGCCCTATCACTACGGCACCTACGAACTCGATCCCGAAGCGGAGTCCGAGGTCACCGAGCAACGCGAACGCGACAAGGTCCTCATCCTCGGATCGGGACCCAACCGCATCGGCCAGGGAATCGAATTCGACTACTCGTGTGTCCACGCGGCGCAGACACTGTCCGAAGCCGGGTACGAGACGGTCATGATCAACTGCAACCCCGAAACCGTCTCCACCGACTACGACACGGCCGACCGCCTCTACTTCGAACCGCTCACGTTCGAGGACGTACTCGAGGTCTACCGAGCTGAGGCACAGTCCGGCACGGTAGCGGGCGTCATCGTTCAGCTCGGTGGCCAGACTCCACTCGGCCTGGCGAAACGGCTGAAAGCAGCGGGCGTTCCGATCGTCGGCACCAGCCCGGAAGCAATCGACCTCGCGGAAGACCGCGGTGAATTCGGCCGCGTCCTGAACGAAGCCGGTTTGCCCGCACCGAAATTCGGTACTGCAACGACCTTCGACGGCGCGCGCGATATCGCTGCGCGCATCGGATATCCCGTGCTCGTACGTCCCTCGTACGTTCTCGGTGGGCGCGGAATGGAAATCGTGTACGACGAGCCGTCACTGGCCGGGTACATCGACCGAGCAACCGAGATCTCGCACGACAGACCCGTTCTCGTCGACCGCTTCCTCGAAGATGCCGTCGAAATCGATGTCGATGCGCTGTGCGACGGCACCGAGGTCTATCTCGGTGGAGTGATGGAACATATAGAAGAAGCCGGTATCCACTCCGGCGACTCGGCCTGTGCGCTTCCACCGATCACGCTCGGCCGAGCCGATATCGAGAACGTTCGTCGCTCGACCGAACTTCTCGCGAAGGGGATCGGCGTCAAGGGCCTTCTCAACGTTCAGTACGCACTCAAGGACGACATTCTGTATGTCCTGGAAGCGAATCCGCGTGCCAGTCGCACCGTGCCGTTCGTCTCGAAGGCGACGGCAGTGCAACTCGCCAAAGCATGTGCTCGGGTCATGATGGGTGAGTCGATCGCCGATCTACGCGCCAGCGGCATGCTTCCTGCGTTCGGTGACGGCGGGACCACACCGCTCGATGCACCTATCGCCGTCAAGGAAGCGGTGTTGCCGTTCAACCGATTCCGTCGCGCCGACGGCACCGGCGTCGACACTCTGCTGAGTCCGGAGATGAAGTCGACCGGCGAGGTGATGGGAATCGACGCTGATTTCGGCACTGCGTTCGCCAAGAGTCAAACAGCGGCGTACGGATCGCTTCCACTCTCCGGCGCTGTGTTCGTATCGGTCGCCAACAAGGACAAGCGGTCCCTGATCTTCCCCGTCAAACGCCTTGCCGACCTGGGGTTCACGATTCTGGCCACCGAGGGAACCGCGGAGGTACTGCGGCGCAACGGGATCACCTGCGAGCAGGTGTACAAGCAGTCCGGCGAGGAAGTCCCGGAAGGAAAGACGACGATCGTCGCTCGCATACTCGCCGGCGACATCGCGATGGTGATCAACACGCCCTACGGCAATTCGGGTCCGCGCGTCGACGGATACGAAATTCGGAGTGCGGCTGTGGCACAAAACATCCCGTGCATCACGACGGTCCAGGGTGCCTCGGCAGCCGTGCAAGGTATCGAAGCCTCCATCGCAGGCGGCATCGGAGTTCGCTCGCTTCAGGATCTGCATGCCGCGATGGCCGGGCGCGGTCAGGCATGACCGTCGGCGGATGGTTGGATCGACTCCGCACCGCGACCGCCTCGCGGGGTCGCCTCTGCGTCGGCATCGACCCACATCCGGCACTGCTCGACGCGTGGGGTCTGCCCAGGACGGCCGACGGGCTGGAGGCATTCGCGGAGATATGCGTCGAGGCCTTCGTCGGTGAGATCGCCGTGGTGAAGCCTCAAGTCGCTTTCTTCGAGGCCTACGGCAGCGCAGGCTTTGCGGTGTTGGAACGCACGATCACGGTGTTGCGGGATGCCGGCACGATGGTGATCGCCGACGCGAAGCGTGGAGATATCGGTACCACCATGCGCGCGTATGCGCAGACGTGGCTGGGGGAGGAGAGCCCGTTGTCCTCGGATGCGGTGACGGTGTCGCCGTATCTGGGATTCGACTCCTTGACCGAGACGTTCGAGGTGGCATCGGCTCACGGGCGAGGCGTCTTCGTTCTCGCTCGGACGTCGAATCCCGAAGGTTCTTCGGTGCAGTTGGCCGAAAGCCGCGATCGATCGGTTGCGCAAGCGATCGTCGACGGAGCACGAACTGTCGATCGTGACGGTCTCGGCACGGTAGGCCTGGTTGTCGGTGCCACCCGAGACCACGGTCTGGACCTGGACGGCTTCGGTGGACCGATTCTCGCACCGGGTCTCGGTGCCCAGGGCGCCGAGGTCGGCGACTTGCGGCACATCTTCGGAAATTGCCAGGAGCTGCTGCTGCCCAGTTCGTCCCGCGGAGTGCTCGCCGCCGGGCCGACGGTCGGCGCCCTCCAAGACGCCGCCAGAACGCTGCGCGATGAGATCGAGACTGCCTTGGCATAGCTCACCGGCCGAAAGCGCTGGGCGGTGGGGGTGGGTTCGCGAACTCCGTCGAGCGTGGGTACCGTCGCTATCGATGCAGGTTACCGCTGGTACACCGCAGCCAAGTGCAAGCAATACCCGTGCACTGTTCACCTTTCGATGTGACGGAGGAAACGTGGCCCTTCCCCAGTTGACCGCAGAGCAGCGAGCAGCCGCTTTGGAGAAGGCGGCCTTCGCCCGTAAAACGAGAGCCGAGCTCAAAGAGCGTCTCAAGCGTGGCGGCACCGACCTACAGCAAGTGTTGAAGGATGCCGAAACCGATGAGATTCTCGGCAAGATGAAGGTGTCGGCACTTTTGGAAGCACTTCCCAAGGTCGGCAAGGTCAAGGCCCAGGAATTGATGACCGAGTTGGAGATTGCACCGACTCGTCGTCTACGTGGACTCGGTGACCGACAGCGCAAGGCGTTGTTGACGAAATTCGATTTCGAAGCCTGAGAGGTTCGACTAGTGGCGGAGGTATCGACCGTGTCCGACAGTGACGCGTCACCGAGTGGGAGGGGTCGGCTCATCGTGTTGTCCGGTCCCTCCGGCGTCGGTAAGTCCAGCGTCGTTCGAGTTGTACGACGGACACTGCCCGAGCTGTGGTTCAGCGTTTCCGTGACCACCCGGGCGCCACGCCCCGGCGAGGTCGACGGCGAGGACTATCACTTCGTGACTGCCGACGAGTTCGATCGCATGGTCGAGGCAGACGAATTGCTCGAGTGGGCGAGTGTGCACGGTGGTCTGCACCGCTCCGGCACGCCGGCCGCCCCGGTAGAGGAAGCCTTGGAGCGAGGACATCCGGTGCTGCTCGAACTCGATCTCGCGGGTGCCCGTGCCGTCCGCGTGTCGAAGCCCGAAGCTCTGTTGGTGTTCATGGCACCACCTACCTGGGAAGATCTTGTGGAGCGCCTGACGTCCAGGGCTACCGAAGGATCGGATGCTACCGAGCGGCGACTTCAGACTGCACGGGTCGAATTGGCGGCGCAGAACGAGTTCGACACGGTCATTGTCAATGCCGATGTCGACCATTCGTGCGATGAGTTGGTATCCTTGTTGGTCGGTAGGTCTTCGGTCGGTTGATTCCGGCGTACTCCGGGCGATGTAGAGCCGATTTTCGCCAGCTTCAGCAGTCTTGCAGTACCAGCAGTGTGGCTTCGACCAGCAGACAGCACCAGCAATTTTCGCAGCAGTACCGATGCACTTTCAGGAGATCACTAGTGAGTAGCACTTCAGCGGCCGTGTCCGATTTCGACGGATCCAGCGTTCTGCCGGCCTACGACACGCCGCTCGGCATCACGAATCCCCCTATCGATGAACTTCTGGCGCGTACGTCGTCGAAGTACGCCCTCGTGATCTACGCGGCCAAGCGGGCCCGTCAGATCAACGATTACTACAACCAGCTCGGCGACGGCATCCTCGAGTACGTAGGCCCCTTGGTCGAGCCGGGTCTGCAGGAGAAGCCGCTTTCGATCGCACTCCGGGAGATTCATGCCGATCTCCTCGAGCATTCCGAAGGCGAATAAGAACCGCTGGTAAGGAAGCAGCCGTTGCGCGTAGTCATCGGAGTAGGTGGCGGGATCGCCGCCTACAAGAGCTGTTCCCTCATTCGCAGCTTCACCGAGGGTGGACATCACGTTCGGGTGATCCCCACGGAGTCGGCGCTCGAGTTCGTGGGGCGGGCGACGTTCGAAGCGCTGTCCGGTAACCCGGTCCACACCGGAGTCTTCTCCGACGTGCCCGAGGTTCCACACGTTCGGCTGGGGCAGGAAGCGGACCTCGTGGTCGTGGCGCCTGCTACGGCAGACCTGCTGGCCCGGATCGCAGGCGGGCGTGCGGACGATCTCCTGACCGCCACACTTCTCACTGCGCGATGCCCGGTCGTCCTCGCTCCGGCAATGCACACCGAGATGTGGGAGCACCCGGCGACGGTTGCCAACGTCGACACCGTGCGTGGTCGCGGTGTCACCGTCGTCGAACCTGCGTCCGGTCGTCTGACGGGCAGCGATACCGGAGCGGGTCGCCTTCCGGAACCCTCCGAGATATTTGCGCTTGCGATGCTGCTGGCCGAGCGATCGGATGCACTCCCGCAAGATCTTTCCGGTCGCCGAGTCGTCGTGACCGCCGGCGGAACCCGCGAACCGTTGGACCCCGTCAGATTTCTGGGCAACCGTAGTTCCGGCAAGCAGGGATATGCGTTGGCTCGGGTGGCTGCTCAACGTGGCGCCGCCGTCACCCTCATCGCAGGTTTCACCACCGAACTTCCAGATCCCGCAGCTGTGGACGTCGTGCATGTGAAGACCGCGCGGCAGATGCAGGAGGCGGTGCGCAAGTTCGCCCCGGATTCCGACGTTATCGTGATGGCCGCAGCTGTCGCCGACTTCCGCCCGGCAACCATCGCCGCGAGCAAGATCAAGAAGGGCGCCGACGAACCGGATTCGATCCCGCTGGTTCGAAACGACGACATCTTGGCAGGATTGGTCGAGTCGCGTCGCAACAGGGACATCGCCCGATCCACTGTGATCGTAGGTTTTGCTGCCGAGACCGGTGACGAGCAGGGAGACGTACTCACCTATGCGCGAGCGAAGCTCGAACGCAAGGGATGCGATCTGCTCGTCGTCAACGCGGTAGGTGAGGGAAAAGCATTCGAGGTCGACGACAACGACGGGTGGCTGTTGGGATCCGACGGTTCGGAATCAGCGCTCGGAGAGGGTTCGAAAGCTCTGCTTGCGAGCCGGGTCGTCGACGCAGTTGTCGGCATGCTCGCGATCCAGCCTTCGGATCACCGGTGATCCGAAGGGTGCACAGCACCCGTCCGCCCGACTAAAGTGACGTGCGCTTCGTGTCGAAAACCGGCTCGGGGCGTCGAACTCATAGTTGTAGTTCAGAGTTGGTTTCAGTGCAGAGTGCGTCACCAGGTATGTGCTCGAATCGAATGAATGTGATGGCCGACAGGGAGTAACGCTCCAGGCCGGCCGCAAGTACGCGTCGAGAGGAAATCCGTGAGCAAGTCCGGCAGTCGGCTCTTCACCAGTGAGTCCGTGACCGAGGGTCACCCAGACAAGATTTGTGATGCGATCAGCGACTCGATCCTCGATGCACTCCTCACCGAGGATCCTCGTGCACGCGTGGCCGTGGAGACGTTGGTCACGACCGGTCAGGTCCATGTCGCCGGTGAAGTGAACACCACCGCCTATGCCGACATTCCAAAAATCGTCCGCGAGAAGGTCCTCGAGATCGGCTACGACTCCTCTGCCAAAGGCTTCGACGGCAATTCGTGTGGCGTGAACGTTGCGATCGGTGCTCAGTCTCCGGAAATCGCCCAGGGAGTGGATAATTCACACGAATCGCGTGTCGAAGGCCTCTCCGAGGACGAGATCGACCGTCAGGGTGCAGGCGACCAAGGGCTGATGTTCGGGTACGCCAATACCGATACCCCAGAACTGATGCCGCTGCCGATCGCATTAGCGCACCGTCTCGCACGTCGATTGACCGAGGTTCGCAAGAACGGCACGCTGCCGTATCTTCGCCCGGACGGTAAAACCCAGGTCACCATCGAATACGACGGTGATCAGGCAGTGCGGCTGGACACGGTCGTCGTATCCACGCAGCACGCCGCCGATATCGACCTGGACAATCTGTTGACCCCGGATATTCGTGACAAGGTCCTCGGTGCGGTGCTGGCAGATCTGGACATCCCGACCCTCGACACTTCCAACATCAGACTGCTCGTCAATCCCACCGGCAAGTTCGTTCTCGGTGGACCGATGGGTGATGCCGGCCTGACCGGCCGAAAGATAATCGTCGACACCTACGGCGGCATGGCCCGTCATGGTGGCGGTGCCTTCTCCGGCAAGGACCCGTCCAAAGTCGACCGTAGTGCCGCCTACGCGATGCGGTGGGTTGCGAAGAATGCAGTGGCGGCCGGACTTGCCGATCGCATCGAGGTTCAGGTTGCGTACGCAATCGGTAAATCGGCGCCGGTCGGTCTGTTCGTCGAGACCTTCGGAACCGAAAAGACCGATCCGGTGCGGATTCAGGCGGCGATCTCCGAGGTGTTCGATCTACGCCCCGGTGCAATCATTCGTGACCTCGATCTGCTTCGTCCGATCTATGCACCGACCGCCGCATACGGCCACTTCGGCCGAACGGACATCTCGCTGCCGTGGGAGTCTACCGATCGTGCCGACAAGCTGCGCGCCGCCGCCGGTCTCTGATATCGGCTTCGGGTACCTCGCGGGAAAGAAGTTCACGAACGGAGTGAGGTGAGCGGGGCAGCGAGAACAGCAGCCGAGGAGCATCCCATTGCGCGGGTGTTGCCGCTGCTGCCGCTCGCTCACCTCGACCGGGAATTCGACTATCTCGTACCGGCCGAATTCGCCGATAGTGCTCAGCCCGGGGTGCGGGTTCGAATACGGTTCGCCGGCAGGTTGGTGGACGGATACGTCGTCGAGCGTGTCGAATCCAGCGACCACACAGGAAAGCTCGGCTGGCTGGACCGCGTCGTCTCTTCCGAGAGGGTCCTGACGCCCGAGATCAGCGCGTTGGTCACCGCTGTCGCTGCGAGATATGCCGGCACGAGAGCGGACGTCCTGCGTCTTGCCGTTCCGCCGCGACATGCCAAGGTCGAAGGGGAGCCTTCCGACGACATGCCGGTCGTTGTCGCTCCCGTGATCGATTCGAGTGCGTGGTCGTCGTACACCCACGGTGAGGCATTTCTCGATGCACTGAGAGCGTCGAGAAGCCCGCGTGCGGTATGGCAAGCACTTCCGGGCGAGGATTGGGCTCACCGCATCGCCGAACTCGCCGGCGTCACAGCAGCGAATGGGCGAAGCGTCGTCGTGGTGGTGCCGGATCAACGCGACTTGGATCGTGTTGCGTCAGCCTGCGAGTCGGTTGCAGGCTCGGACGCGGTGATCGCATTGTCCGCAGGTCTCGGTCCTGCCAAACGCTACCGGCGCTGGTTGGCGGCACTACGACGTGAGGTGTCGATCGTCGTCGGTACCAGGAGCGCGGTGTTCGCTCCCGCACGAAATCTGGGTTTGCTGCTTATGTGGGATGACGGTGACGACGGTTATGCCGAACCTCGATCGCCCTATCCGCATGCCCGCGAGGTGGCGTTGTTGCGTGCGCACGAATGTGGATGTGCAGTTGTCTTGGCTGGGCATGCCAGAACTGCCGAAGCCGAGGCACTCGTCGATTCCGGTTGGGCACACGATCTTCTCGCGCCCCGGGAAGTGGTCCGGGCTCGACAACCACATGTCGTCGCGCTGGCGGACAGCGATCATGCGTTGGCTCGAGACCCGGGGGCGCGTGCGGCACGATTACCTGCCATTGCATTCGATGCGGCACGAACAGCATTGGCCGCGAATCTGGCTGTGCTGGTTCAGGTTCCACGCGGCGGTTACGTTCCATCGCTGGCCTGCGGCAAGTGTCGAAATCCTGCGAGATGCCGTCGCTGCAACGGACCGTTGTCATTGCCGTCGGCTCCGGGAGCGGACGGCGCAGGCAGTCCCACCTGCAGTTGGTGCGGCGTCGCCGATACCAGCCATCGCTGCACCGTCTGCGGGTCTCGAACCTTACGTGCAGTTGTCATCGGTGCACATCGAACAGCAGAGGAGCTGGGACGCGCGTTTCCTGGAGTGCCGGTCCACACCTCCGGGGGAGCATCGGTGCTCGACTCCGTTGCTTCCGGCGCGAGGCTGGTCATATCCACGGTGGGAGCCGAACCGGTCGCACCCGGTGGGTTCGGTGCTGCCCTGCTGCTCGACGGGTGGGCATTGCTCGGCCGCGCCGATTTGCGTGCAGCAGAGGAGACACTTCGCCGATGGATGACGGCCGCAGCCTTGGTACGGCCCGGTACCGAGAACGGCCGAGTGGTCGTGGTGGCCGAATCGGAGATTCCGACGGTGCAGGCACTCGTGCGTTGGGATCCGGTCGGGCACGCGCGAACTCAGCTGGAGGAGCGAATAGAGGTGCGATTCCCGCCGGCGGTCCATGTTGCGGCAATCGATGGGACGACGGCATCTATTACCGCGCTCGTCGAAGCGGCTGGGCTCTCGGACGAGGTGGAGATACTCGGGCCGGTAGATCTCCCTGATGGTCAGCGTGCTCCAGCAGGCGGGGGAGAAGAGGTCCTGCCGGGCGATGTCCAACGACTTTTGCTTCGGGTGCCTCGTAACGCGGGTGGGGCTCTTGCCCGTTCGCTCGCAGACGCGCAGGCTGCCAGGAGTGCGAGGAAGAGTACGTCTTCGATTCGAGTGCAGATCGATCCCATCAGAATCGGTTGAGTAGTTGATGCGGGAGTGGGACTTCGAGCGCATAGAGTCGGTTTCCTACGGCATTGGGCCAAGTTGTCACGACATCGAGCAAGGGTGCAGTTCGGGCCCTGGGAGAAGCAAAGGTTCATTCGATGAAAAGACGACAGCTGATTCGACGCGTGGCAACAGGGTTGGCAGTGGTTGCGGGCGCGCGTTTGGCGGGGCCCACGCTTGCGCAGGCGGCGCCGGGAACGGGTTCGGCAGGTCTTCCTGGGATCGGGGTCCCGTTGGATCGCTTGCTGAAGATCGTGTCGCTTTCCCACGTCAACGACCCGGCCACGACACCGGTTTTCCCGGGCGATCCAGAGTTCGTTCTGGAGACTGCCGCGACCGTGGCCGAAGATGGTTTCTACATCCAGAACGTCAGGGAAGGCGAGCACACGGGTTCACATTGGGGAGCGCCGGCTCACTTCCAAGAGGGCGGGCTCACCGCCGACCAACTCGCGCCGGAAGATCTGTTCCTGCCTGCAGTGAAAATAGATATTCGTGAGAAGTCAGCCGCGAATGCAGATTACGCGGTCACGGTCGCCGACCTGCAGGAATGGGAGACGGTCAACGGCCGTATCCCGTCGGGCGCAGCAGTCCTGTTATGGACGGGGTGGGATGAGCGGTGGGGCTCGGATACGTACGCCAACGCCGATGCGCAGGGCGTGAGCCATCAGCCAGGTTTCTCTGTGGACGCGGCACAATGGCTTATCGCTACGGGCCGACTTGCTGACCGAGGAGCTTTGGGGACCGACACGTTCGGTCCCGACCTCGGCAACGACGAGACCTATCCGGTGTCGGTCGAACTGTACGACCGACGCAGAATCAGTTTGGAAAATCTCACCAACCTGGGTTCGTTGCCCACCACGGGGGCCTATGTTTTGGTCGGAAGTCCGATCAACCGAGCCGGGTCGGGTTCACCGGCAACGATATTCGGACTGATCCCCAGGCTTCCTTGACTACCTGAACCGATCGGAATTCGCTGGCTTTCATGGTTGCCGTGGTTCGGCCACCAGTCGAATGCCGCAGCCGTATCGTCCAGGTTGTACACCATCCGCAGTGCGCCGTCGCAATCGTAGGTGAATACTCCCGCCTTACCGCTCTTCTTTGCCTCGTACATGGCACGATCCGCACTACGAACGACGGCATCTGCCGTCACGTCGCCGTCGAAAACGTTCAATTCGACCACTCCCACGCTTGCGCCGATAGATATTGGGTAGCCCTCGATTTCGTGCGGCTCACGAAGTGCGTCGACTATCTCTTTCGCGGCCCGGCAACCGGCGTCGATGCCCGCGGGGATCAGTACGGTGAATTCGTCGCCTCCGAATCGGGCGACGACGCCGCCGTGTCCGCTGCCATCGACAGTGTCCGCCAACCGTTTCGAGAGAATCTCGAGCAAGCGGTCTCCGGCCCCATGGCCGAGGCGATCGTTGATTGCCTTGAAGTTGTCCAGGTCGATCAACAGCAACACTCCACGCCGTCCGGTCGTGTTGTGGAGGTCGATCGCTGTGCTCAGGTGATCATCGAATGCGGATCGGTTGAGCAGGCCGGTCAATCCATCGTGGTGTGCTCGGTAGCTGAGCTCCGCCTGCGCTTCGGACAGCCTTCGGAGGAGCGTGTCGTTTTGCAGCAAGGTCATGACCTGACGGGCCAGCGAGAGCACCACCACGGCGAAGAAGAGTGCGAGCACCACGGTATCGACGGAACCGTGAACTGCCCATTGCACGCAGAGGAACGTGCCGATCAGCGCTATCAATGCGTAGGGGATCAACAGTTGTGTGCGATTACTGGCCACCGAAACGAGCGAAGGCCGGGGGGAAAGCGGCGACAGCCGGGGCGAGGTGGACCGAGTACTCGGTGCCCCGTTCGAATCTTCGGTCCGACCGACACCGTCAGCGGGTCGACCGGTAGGTACGGACGCGGCGAGAGCCACCAGAACGGGTCCCGCGAGGAAGCCTGCGTCGGCAACCAACGGCATCTCTTCGGCGCCGATGGCGACGAGATAGGCGTACAGACTGTCCGAGGTGGCCACGCACACGAGTCCGGCGCCGAGTAGAGAAAGTTGTGCGCGATAACGGCGGGGGACGTCAGCGATGACGGCGAGTAGGCCGACCAAGACGACAAGTACCAGGTCGGTGATCGGGTACATCAAGGCGACGAGGAACCGCAAAGAACTCGTCTCCTCGGATCGCACGACATGTCCCAGCGCGGTGGACCACGACAGTACGAACAGTGAGCCGACGATCACCATGCCGTCGAGAACCGAGGTGATCCAAGCGTGAGTGGAGCCGAACTCGGTTCGGCGCGGCGACTTTCCGACGACGGCGAGCAGTGCCGCGACGGAGAAGATCGGAAGCAGAAAGAAGCCGATGTCTGCATACGAAGGGGACGGCAACGCGGTGTGGAGAACCGAACGGTACAGAGCCCAGGTCAGCATGCCTGCCGACCAGCACGCCATACCTACAGCCATCAGAACCCGCCATCTTCGCTCGGCTCCGGTGCGATGCCTGGCGGTGTACCAGCAGATCGACGCGGCAGCGACGCCACAGATCAGCTGCGCGAGGTCGTCCAGAACGACGGAGAGCTGTTTCGGCAGAATTCCGGATGAGACGATGCCGACTACGACGGCAACGACACCGAGACATGCCGTAGTCCGTCGGCCCACCGAGTATTCGGACTCTGCTGCGGCCGAGGGGCTTGCGATGGCCAAGCTCTCTCCTCTTGTACGCGAAAATGTATCGGCCGAGGCGGTGGTGCGTATCGTCTGAGTGGTTCTCGTGTGTCGATCTTGTCGGCTGGTTCGAACCTGCCAGGCCCGACCGGGCTCTTGTTGCCGCTCGCGCGCCCGACCAGGCTAGCGGCTGATCGCCGGCGACATGTCTGCTCGGGCCGATTACATGCGGTACCGCGCGATAACGATGCAAAACCGACCCGTGCCAGAACCCCGCAGGCGCGGCGGTTTGTCAGGACGTGAGCAGATGGTCTCTAGAATAGGGAGTCCGTCGTAAGAGTCGTATTGCCTATTCGTGGGAGTTCACTGGTGCGTGTTGTGTTTGCAGGGACGCCTGAACCGGCGGTTCCGTCGCTGGAACGTCTGATAGCTTCGGACAAGCACGAGGTGATAGCGGTAGTCACCCGACCCGATGCAGCGGCGGGCCGTGGACGCAAACAGGTTCGCTCGCCGATCGGTGTTCTGGCCGACTCACACGGCATCCCAGTGCTGACGCCTGCGAGGCCCTCCGATCCTGAGTTTCTCGAAGCATTGGCGGCATTGGAGCCCGATGTCTGCCCCGTCGTCGCCTACGGCGCCTTACTGCCCCGTCCGGTGTTGAACATTCCCCGGTTCGGTTGGATCAACCTTCACTTCTCTCTGCTACCTGCGTGGCGCGGCGCCGCCCCCGTGCAGGCAGCTATCGCAGCCGGTGACGACGTCACAGGTGCATCGACCTTTCTGCTCGAGGAAGGCATGGACACGGGGCCGATACTCGGCGTCGTAACCGAAGTCGTTCGGCCTTCGGACACTGCTGGCGACCTGCTCTCCAGGCTCGCGATCAGCGGCGCCGAGCTGTTGGAAGCCACCTTGGATGCCATCGATGTAGGGGAGGCGTCCGCGCTACCGCAAAGCGTGGACGGAGTCTCGTACGCCAAGAAGGTGACCGTCGACGCTGCGCGCATCGACTGGACGCGTTCGGCAGCAGCAGTCGACCGCCAGATCCGTGCAGTCACGCCCAACCCCGGCGCGTGGACGACGGTAGGCGATATTCGCATGAAGGTCCTCCCGGTGACCGTATCGACCGAGAGCATGGAACCTGGACACATCGCTGTCCGAAAGGACGGTGTGTACGTAGGTACGGCAAGCACAGCCGTCGTCCTCGGTGACATAGTGCCGCAGGGCAAGAAGGCGATGAAGGCACTCGACTGGGCTCGCGGAGCCCGACTTACGGAAACGGCAGTGGCGCAATGAGTTCGGAAGACAAGTCCAGTCGCGGCAATGCGGGAGGCGGCCGAAACGAGCACGGTGGCCGCCCAGGAAAGCGTCGGCCGGCATCTACCGAGTCGTCCGGCACCAAAGGTGCGTCCCGACGCCCGCAGGGGACATCGCGCGCCGCGGGCACCAACCGGCCGCCGCGGGGTAACGGCCCTGCCGCTGCCGGTGCGGTCGACGCTGCCCGTCTGGCGGCTCGCGATGTTCTCAAAGCTGTTCGGGAGCGCGACGCCTATGCCAACTTGGTCCTGCCCGGCCTGCTACGCGAGCGCAAACTCGATACTCGAGACGCAGCCCTGGCAACCGAACTCGCCTACGGAGCGTCCCGTGCCCGCGGGCTGCTCGACGCCGTCATCGAGAGTGGCTCGGGCCGATCCATCGCCGATATCGATGGGGGATTGCTCGATATTCTGCGGCTCGGGGCGTATCAACTACTCCGCACCAGAGTTGCACCGCACGCTGCAGTAGCCACGTCCGTCGATTTCGCGCGAGCGGAGTTCGACAGCGGCAAAGCCGGCTTCGTCAACGCTGTGCTGCGACGAGTCTCGGAGAAGACCGAGGCGCAATGGGTGGAGGAGCTCGGTCCATCCGCAGAACAGGATCCTATCGGACACTTGGCCTTCGAATATGCACATCCCAAGTGGATCGCCCAAGCGTTCGCCGATGCGCTCGGAGCCGACGCCGGTGAACTCGCGGACGTTCTGGCCGCAGACGATGCGCGCCCTGCCGTGCATCTCGTGGCGCGTCCGGGTGAGATCTCGGCGGAGGAGCTCGCTCTCGTCACAGGTGGGGAAGAAGGTCCGTATTCGCCGTATGCAGTGCACCTCGACGGCGGGGATCCGGGCAAGCTCGACGCAGTTCGCGAGGGTTTGGCGGGAGTCCAGGACGAAGGTAGTCAGCTTGTTGCCAGGGCGCTGACGCTGGCGCCACTCGAAGGTCCGGACGGCGGTCGATGGCTCGACCTGTGCGCTGGGCCGGGAGGCAAGGCCGCGCTGCTCGGTGCCCTCGCCGAAATCGACGGTGCACGGGTCGACGCAGTGGAACCGACTCCTCATCGCGCCGAGCTGGTCCGAAAGACCACCGCATCACTCCCGGTCACCGTCCACGTCGTCGACGGCCGAGACTCCGGCCTCGACCCCGGATTCGATCGTGTTCTCGTCGATGCCCCCTGCACCGGCCTCGGCGCGCTGCGTCGCCGTCCGGAAGCACGGTGGCGTCGCTCACCCAAGGACGTTGCGGCACTGGTCACTCTGCAGAGGGAGCTTCTCGCTTCGGCGATCTCACTCGTGCGGCCGGGCGGCGTCGTCGTCTACTCCACGTGTTCGCCGCATCTGTCGGAAACGACCGCTGTCGTCGCCGATGCTGTGCGACGCCATGGCGTCGAGCAACTGGACACGCGGGCGTTGCTTCCGGAGGTTCCTCTGATCGGCGACGGACCCTCGGTGCAGCTATGGCCGCACCGGCACGGTACCGACGCGATGTTCATGGCCGCGCTGCGTAAACCTCTCTGAGTCGGCGGATCTGTTCGGTACGCATTCGTCCAAGCGCCGCTGCGATCAGCGGAGGAGACTTATGAACCATGAACATCGGTACTGGTGGTGGTAGCGCCGAAGACGGCGCTACCACGTGGACGAGCGTCGTCGAATTCGCGGAGACGCTGCCGAAAGTGGCGCTGTCGACGTCGTACGGAACTCCTGCCTTGAAGGTTGCCGGCAAGCTGATCGCAAGGCTGCGCACCGAGGCAGAAGGTGGGCTGCTTCTGGTGTGCCGCCTGGACGAGAAACAAGCGCTTCTCTCCGGTGGGAGTCCGGCGTTCTATACGACCCCGCACTACGACGGGTACAGCTACATCATCGTCGATCTCGACCTTGTCGACCGCGACGAACTGCGGGAGATGATCGTCGCCGCGTGGCGCGACAAGGCAACCCCGACTGCGAGAAAGCAGTACGACGGTACCGACTAGGATCGGTGGTGTGTCAGCTCCGATGATCGCACCGTCCATCCTTTCCGCCGACTTTGCTCGTTTGGGTGAAGAAGCCGATGCAGTCGAGGGCTCCGACTGGTTGCACGTCGATGTCATGGACGCTCATTTCGTACCCAATCTGACATTGGGGCTCCCGGTGGTTCGATCGTTGCTGAAAGCCACCGACATTCCATTGGACTGCCACCTGATGATCGAGGATCCGGCTCGTTGGGCACCGTCGTACGCCGAGGCGGGCGCCTACAACATCACGTTCCATGCCGAGGCAACCGACGACCCGGTCGCGGTGGCCAAAGATATTCGCGCGGCGGGTGGGAAAGCCGGTCTGGCTGTGAAACCCGGTACACCCATCGAGCCGTACCTCGAGATCCTTCGTTCTTTCGACACGCTTCTCGTCATGAGCGTGGAGCCGGGATTCGGCGGGCAGTCGTTCATGCCCGAGGTGCTGAGCAAGGCCGGGATCGTTCGGTCGCTCGTCGATTCGGGTGAGCTGAAGCTGATCGTCGAAATTGACGGAGGGATCAACGTCGACACGATCGAGCAGGCCGCGGCGGCGGGGATCGACTGCTTCGTGGCAGGTTCGGCAGTCTATGGCACTTCGGATCCAGCAGGCGCGGTCCGTGGCCTACGCGCGCAAGCTGCCCGGGCCTCGAAACACCTGTCGAACGGATGAGTATCGCCCGGATGGCTGGTGGCGGTTGCACCTCTATCGACGAGGCGATGCGGATGGCCGTCGGTGAGGCCGACACAGCGAGAGGGCGAACGAGCCCGAATCCACCAGTGGGTGCGATCATTCTCGACGTCGACGGCGTAGTCGTCGGCGTGGGGTCGACCCAACCGCCGGGTGGTCCACATGCCGAGGTCGTGGCGTTGCGGGAAGCCGGCGAGAAGGCACGCGGGGGCACTGCGGTGGTCACGTTGGAACCGTGCAATCACACTGGCAGAACTGGTCCGTGCTCCCGGGCACTCATCGAGGCCGGCATCGCCAAAGTGGTGTTCGCCGTTGCCGATCCCACTCCGTTGGCACAGGGCGGCGCCCAGACGTTGATGGAAGCAGGCGTGCTCGTAGAGTCCGGAACAGGCGCCGAGACCGTGGCCAAGGGGCCACTGCGTGCGTGGTTGCACAAGCAGCGGACCGGCCGTCCGCATGTCACCCTGAAGTACGCCGCAAGTCTGGACGGCCGAAGCGCTGCGGCCGACGGCTCCAGTCAGTGGATCACGGGTCCTCCAGCGCGTGCCCACGTCCACGAGCAACGAGCAACACTCGACGCCATCGTCGTCGGTACCGGCACGGTAGCGGCCGACGATCCGAGACTGACCGCTCGGTTGCCCGACGGCACCGACTCGCCGCATCAGCCCACACGAGTAGTAGTGGGACTTCGGGAGACAGCCCCGGCAGCTCAGGTTCGAAGTGCCGCCGCTCCGACAGTGTTCGTGCGAAGCCGCGAGCCGGCGGATGTGATGCACGCGCTGGCCGAGCACACCGATGTACTGATCGAAGGTGGACCAACCCTGGCAGGCGCGTTTCTGGCCGCGGGGCTGGTCGACAGGATCGTGGCCTATATCGCTCCTCTCGTGCTGGGTTCCGGCCCGGCGGCGGTGGAGAATGCAGGTGTCGGAACAATCACCGACGCTTTGCGGTTTTCTATCGAGAGTGTGCAGCCGATCGGAGCCGACGTTTTTCTCAGCGCGGTTCCGAACCGACACGCCTGAACCGCACCTGCACGCAGCGACCGCTGTCGTAGCGGAACAACGAAGAGATCCACCGGACAGGAGTGAGTACCAAGTGTTCACCGGAATCGTCGAGGAACTCGGCGAGATCATCGGCAGGGAAGACCTTGTCGACGCGGCCCGCTTCACGGTCAAGGGGCCGATCGTGACCTCGGACGCAGGTCACGGCGACTCCATCGCAGTGAACGGGGTATGCCTGACCGTCGTGGACGTACTGGCAGAAGGCGCATTCACCGCTGATGTCATGCAGGAGACACTCGACAGGTCCTCGCTGCAGCGACTTCAGGTGGGCAGCCGAGTCAACTTGGAACGTGCCATGGCGATGGGCAAGCGCCTCGGCGGGCATTTGGTGCAGGGCCACGTCGACGGGACCGGATCCGTCGTTCATCGTTCACCGTCGGAGAACTGGACCGTGGTGCGCGTATCGATGCCCACGACGGTCGCTCGTTACGTAGTGGAAAAGGGCTCGATCACAGTCGACGGAGTGTCGTTGACCGTGTCGGCGCTCGGCAAGGACGAAGGCGGCGAGCATTGGTTCGAGATCTCGTTGATCCCGACCACACTCGACATGACGACGTTGGGAAGTGCCGAGGTCGGCGCACCCGTCAATCTGGAGGTGGACGTCATCGCCAAGTATGTGGAGCGACTGCAGACCGTAGGCGAATAGAAAGTACGCTCGAAGGTGCACCCGGACCCTCGGATGCATGGTGGGGTATGACAAGTATGGAGCGCAGGACGTGACAAGGTTCGACAGTATCGAGCGTGCGGTCGCTGACATCGCCGCGGGCAAAGCAGTTGTGGTAGTCGATGACGAGGATCGCGAGAACGAAGGCGATCTCATCTTCGCCGCCGAGAAGGCGACGCCCGAACTCGTCGCGTTCATGGTGCGGTACACATCCGGATATCTGTGTGTGCCGCTCGCCGGTGAGGACTGTGATCGACTCGGGTTGCCGCCGATGTTTGCCACCAACCAGGACAAGCACGGCACTGCGTACACGGTAACCGTCGATGCTCGCGAGGGCATCGGCACCGGCATTTCAGCATCCGACCGTGCAGCGACCATGCGGTTGTTGGCGGACCCGGACACCGGTGCGAACGACTTCACACGCCCAGGTCACGTCGTGCCACTCCGTGCGAAGGAGGGCGGCGTTCTGCGTCGCCCCGGACACACCGAAGCCGCCGTCGATCTCGCACGCATGGCCGATTTGCGGCCGGCGGGCGTCATCTGCGAAATCGTCAGCCAGAAGGACGAGGGCGCGATGGCCCAGACCGATGAACTGCGCGTCTTTGCAGATGAACACAACTTGGCTCTGATCTCAATCGCAGATCTCATCGCATGGCGCCGTAAGCACGAGAAGCACGTGGTCCGCGTCGCCGATGCGCGCATCCCGACCAAACACGGGACGTTCCGTGCCGTCGGCTACCAGAGTGTGTACGACGAGGTCGAACACGTCGCGCTCGTCCGTGGCGATATCGCAGGCCCGGACGGCGATGGTAGCGACGTTCTCGTTCGCGTTCACTCGGAGTGCCTCACCGGCGACGTGTTCGGATCGCTCCGATGCGATTGTGGACCCCAGCTCGATGCCGCGATGGACATGATTGCCGAAGAGGGTCGGGGTGTCGTGCTCTACATGCGCGGTCACGAGGGCCGCGGGATCGGCTTGCTGCACAAGCTGCAGGCATACCAGCTGCAGGATGCAGGCTCGGACACCGTCGACGCAAACCTGCAGCTTGGGCTGCCGGCAGATTCGAGGGATTACGGGATCGGTGCCCAAATCCTGGTGGATCTCGGAATTTCGTCGATGCGGTTGCTCACCAACAATCCGGCGAAACGAGTCGGGTTGGACGGCTACGGACTCCACGTGACGGAGCGGGTTCCTATGCCGCTCCGCGCGAATGCCGAGAATTTGACATACCTTCGCACCAAACGAGACCGCATGGGACACGACCTCGTCGGTTTGGAAGAGTACGAAGCAGGGACCAACCGATGAGCGGCGGCGGCGAACCCGAACTGCAGCTGTCCGGTGCAGGGAACCTGAAGCTGGCCATCGTTGCGGGCCAGTGGCACAAGACGATTTCCGAGGCGCTGCTGGCAGGTGCCAAGCGGAAGGCGGAAGAGGTCGGTATCACCGACGTCACCGTGGTGCGTGTCGCCGGTGCGATCGAACTTCCGGTCGTTGCCCAGGCTCTGGCCAAATCGCATGATGCAGTGGTCGCACTCGGGGTGGTCATCCGTGGCGGTACTCCGCACTTCGAATACGTCTGCGATGCAGTCACGGCCGGTCTGACTCGGGTTTCGCTCGATGAAAGCACGCCCGTCACCAACGGAGTGCTCACGACGGACGACGAAGCGCAGGCACTCGATCGGGCCGGTCTTCCGGAATCCAAAGAAGACAAGGGTGCGCAAGCGGTGGCAGCTGCTGTCGACACCGCGCTGACACTCGAGCACTTGCGTCAGCCGGGGACAGGCGAGGCGTTCCGATGACCGACGAAGCTCGTTGGGAACTCGAGGTTCGTTCGATCAAGTCCTCCCGGTACGCGATAGCGGCGGCGGTCGTATTGTTGGTGTCGCACACCACCGTGGCGATTCTTCTGCGCGTGTCCCCGACCGGGGTTTTCTTCCGTACGGCAGATCAGCTTGCACTCGCCGGAATCGGTGTTCTGCTCGCCGGGATCGCGTTGTTGCTGACACGACCGCGCGTGCGGGTCGGTAGAGAAGGTGTCGCCGTTCGCAACATCCTGTCCGAGCGACTGATCGAATGGGATCTGGTGCGCGGGCTGTCTTTCCCCGACGGCGCCATGTGGGCTCGAGTGGACATACCCGACGACGAGTTCATCCCGGTGATGGCGATTCAGTCCAACGATCGCAGCCACGCCGTCGACGCAGTGCGGGCGTTCCGTTCGCTCGAAGCGAAGTACACGGGCGCCGACAGGTGACGAGAAGAGTGGGCGAACAGCGCTGGGCCTGGTTCGTCGGTAGCTGCGACTAGCCTGGGATACGTGTCCGATCCAGCTACGTACCGCCCTGCAACCGGAACTATTCCGGTCGAGCCCGGTGTGTACAAATTTCGTGATCCGCATGGACGCGTCATCTATGTCGGAAAAGCAAAAAGCCTCCGCAGCCGTCTGAACTCGTATTTTGCCGACGTCGCCTCACTTCACCCCCGTACCCGACAGATGGTGACCACCGCGGCCTCGGTCGAGTGGACCGTCGTGACGACCGAGGTCGAGGCACTCCAGCTCGAATACAACTGGATCAAAGAGTTCGATCCTCGGTTCAATGTCCGCTATCGCGACGACAAGAGCTATCCGATGCTCGCGGTCACGATGAACGAAGAGTATCCACGACTGTTCGTCTACCGGGGACCACGGCGCAAGGGTGTGCGGTATTTCGGTCCGTACGCCCATGCCTGGGCCATCCGGGAAACCCTCGATCTGCTGTTGCGAGTGTTTCCAGCACGTACCTGTTCGGCCGGAGTGTTCAAGAGGCACAAGCAGATCGGTCGACCTTGCCTGCTCGGGTACATCGACAAGTGCTCGGCGCCGTGCGTAGGTCGTGTCTCGGCGGACGAGCATCGCACGATCGTCGAAGACTTCTGCGACTTTTTGTCCGGTAAGACCGACAGACTGGTTCGCCAGATCGAGAAGCAGATGCAGATTGCGTCGGATGATCTGGACTTCGAAACCGCTGCCCGATTGCGAGACGACGTCGGCGCACTGCGTCGTGCGCTAGAGAAGCAGGCGGTAGTGCTCGGTGACGGCACCGATGCCGATCTCGTCGCCTTCGCCACTGATGCACTCGAGGCCGCGGTGCAGGTATTTCACGTTCGCGGCGGACGTGTGCGAGGCCAGCGCGGCTGGGTCGTCGAGAAGGCAGGCGAGGTAATCGAGCAGCAGGCCGCCGATCAATCCGACCTCCCGGCGTTGGTCGAGCAATTTCTCACCCAGTTCTACGGTGAGCAGGCAGCGCTGTCGTCACACATGCCTGGCAATCGGGACAGCCAGAACGACGACGGCAGTGCCAACGCGGTCCCGCGTGAGGTTCTCGTACCCGTATTGCCTGCCAACGCAGCCGAAGTGCAGCTGTGGCTCAGCTCGCTTCGCGGATCCAATGTGACGCTTCGAGTACCGCAACGTGGGGACAAGAAGGCCCTCGCCGAGACGGTGGAGCGCAACGCAAAGGAAGCGCTTGCGCAACACAAACTCAAGCGAGCGGGCGATTTCACCTCGAGATCTGCCGCGTTGCAAGGTATTCAGGAAGCGCTGGATCTGGATTCGGCGCCGCTTCGTATCGAGTGCATCGATATCTCCCACGTGCAAGGGACCGATGTTGTCGCTTCGTTGGTCGTGTTCGAGGACGGGCTTCCACGCAAGAGCGACTATCGGCACTATTCCATCAAGGAAGCGGCGGGAGACGGGCACTCCGACGACGTGGCAAGTATTGCGGAGGTGACGCGCCGCAGGTTCCTGCGCCACAGCTCGGATGCGAGCGGAGCCGGTTCGGGCGGAGATCTCGCGCCGGAGGCGGCACTCGACCCGCAGACCGGACGGCCACGGAGGTTTGCGTACCCTCCCAATCTTTTCGTTGTCGACGGCGGCGCACCTCAGGTAACAGCGGCGGCCGAGGTTCTCGATGAGCTGGGCATCACCGATGTGGCTGTCGTCGGCTTGGCGAAGCGACTCGAAGAAGTGTGGGTGCCGGGCGAGGCGGACCCAGTCATCCTGCCGCGCACCAGCGAATCTTTGTATCTACTGCAACGTGTGCGAGACGAGGCGCACCGTTTTGCGATCACGTTCCATCGCAGCAAACGATCCAGACGCATGACCGCATCGGCTCTCGACTCGGTCAAAGGACTGGGGGAGAGTCGGCGAAATGCACTGGTCGGGCACTTCGGTTCGGTCGCGAAACTTAAAGAAGCGACCGTTGCCGACATCATCGAGGTGCCCGGTATCGGTGAGATGACCGCCAAAGCTGTGCTCATTGCACTCGGCGGCGAAGCGGCTTCCGGCGCGCCCGGCGTCGAGGTGGGGGATGATGTCCCCGGTGCCGGCACGTTCGATGGGGGCGAACGCGGTCGGCAGGAAGCAACTTCGACAGGGCAGGCATGACGTGAGCGAACCCAATATCCAGCATGCCACCGACCAGCCGGACGGGCAGGTCGGTCCAGGTGACAGCATCGAAGTGGCGCTCGTTACCGGGTTGTCCGGCGCCGGGCTTCGGACGGCTGCGAAAGTGCTCGAAGATCTCGGGTGGTATGTCGCCGACAATCTTCCGCCCGAGCTGATATCGCAGATGGTCGATCTCGGTCTCGAGTCCGAACCGCGGATCGATCGTCTCGCTTTGGTGATGGATGTCAGAAGTCGATTGTTCACGGGCGACCTCGACTGGGTGGTCCGAGAACTCGATTCCAAGGGCGTCCGCAATCGTGTGCTGTTCCTCGACGCCACCGATGCCGCCCTGATTCAACGATTCGAATCGAATCGTCGCAGTCATCCGCTGCAGAACGACGGTCAGGACGGCACCCTCACCGAGGGAATCGCCGCGGAACGGATTCGGTTGGCCCAGGTCAAATCTGCCGCTGACGTCACCATCGACACCACTTCACTGTCCGTGCATCAACTGCGGCGGAAGATCGAGACGGCCTTCAGCGGTGTCGACGCAGATCTGATCGGTGTGACCGTTCAGTCTTTCGGGTTCAAGTACGGACTCCCCATGGACGCCGATGTGGTCTGCGACGTGCGGTTCCTTCCCAACCCGTACTGGGTTCCAGAATTACGCGAGCACACCGGTCGTAATCCCGCAGTGAGCGAGTACGTCCTGAGCCAGGACGGCGCACAGGACTATCTGCAGACGTTCCATCACCTGTTGCAACTGACGGTGAACGGCTATCGGCGAGAGGGTAAGCAGTACATGACGGTGGCGATGGGTTGTACGGGCGGCAAACATCGAAGCGTGGCGATGTCGGAGGCTTTGGCGATACTTCTGGGCCGGCACGATGATCTGTCGGTGCGGGTCCAGCATCGCGATGCAGGCCGCGAATGACTGCGAAAGATGGCGGCGCTGTCGGATCTTCGCTGAAGATCGTGGCTCTCGGTGGGGGACATGGCCTGTACGCGACACTCAGTGCCGCACGCAGACTGGCATCGGACGTAACCGCGGTGGTCACCGTGGCAGATGACGGCGGATCCTCTGGTCGACTCCGCGCCGAACTCGGCGTACTGCCTCCGGGGGATCTCCGCATGGCACTCACTGCCCTGGCAGCCGAGGATCCGCAAACGCAGCGATGGGCGGACGTCCTCCAGCACCGGTTCGGTGGTTCCGGCGCGCTGGCGGGACACTCGGTCGGAAATCTGATCCTCGCCGGGATCACCGAAGTTCTCGGTGATCCGGTGTCGGCATTGGAAGAGATCGGATCTCTGCTCGGCATCGAGGGACAAGTGCTGCCGATGGCATTGATACCTCTCGACATAGAAGCCGACGTGTCGGGCCTCGAGGAAGATCCGCGTGTGAGCAGAGTCATTCGTGGTCAGGTCGCTGTCGCCACCACCCCCGGCAAAGTGAGAAGGGTGCGGCTGACCCCACCCGGTCCGCCGGCGACGCCCGAAGCGGTAGCCGCAATCGAGGCGGCCGATCTTGTCGTACTCGGGCCGGGGTCGTGGTTCTCGAGTGTCATTCCCCATGTTTTGGTGCCGGATCTGCTCACGGCGCTCGAGACGACACCAGCACAGAAGGTTCTGGTACTGAACCTTGCACCGGAGCTCGGTGAGACCACAGGATTCTCCGCGGAGCGTCATCTGCACGTACTCTCCCAACACGCACCTGATTTCTCCGTGGACTACGTCGTGGTGGATCCGGCCTTCGTCCCGGACGGCGCGGAACGCGATCATGTGGCCCGAGCTGCTGCAAGGCTCGGGGCCGACGTCGTCTACGTGGACGTAGCCGAATCAGGAACTCACGCGCATCATTTCGGCAAGTTGGCTGCGGCCCTCGGTAACATCGTCTCGTCGCGGGACGAGGCACCGATGGGTTCCGCACGCAGAGAGGGGAACACTTCGTGGCCATGACAGCGGAGGTGAAGGACGAGCTGAGCAGGCTCGCGATTACCCAGGTGAGCTGCAGGCGAGCCGAAGTATCGGCCCTACTGCGATTCGCCGGTGGGCTTCACATCGTTGCAGGAAGAGTCGTCGTGGAAGCGGAGGTCGATCTCGGGTCGATCGCCCGGCGTCTGCGACGCGAAATTTTCGAACTTTACGGCTATTCGTCCGACGTCCATGTCCTGAGTGCCGGCGGGCTGCGTAAGACCTCGCGCTACGTCGTCCGGGTTGCCAAGGACGGCGAGGCGTTGGCCAGACAAACTGGACTGCTCGATATGCGGGGCCGTCCCGTCCGAGGTCTCCCAGCACAGGTCGTCGGCGGAACGATCGGCGATGCAGAAGCTGCCTGGCGGGGTGCATTCCTCGCCCATGGATCACTCACCGAGCCAGGTCGCTCGTCGGCGCTCGAGATCAGTTGCCCAGGGCCCGAAGCGGCGTTGGCCTTGGTCGGCGCTGCAAGGCGCCTCGGTGTCGCAGCAAAGGCACGTGAGGTTCGCGGTACCGACCGGGTCGTCGTTCGTGACGGTGAAGCGATCGGCGCACTCTTGACCCGGATGGGCGCTCAGGACACCCGGTTGGTGTGGGAAGAGCGGCGGATGCGCAGGGAAGTGCGTGCCACTGCAAACCGACTGGCGAACTTCGACGACGCCAACCTCCGTAGGTCGGCCCGAGCTGCCGTCGCAGCTGCGGCGCGGGTGGAGCGAGCCTTGAACATTCTCGGGGACGAGGTACCGGACCACCTGGCAGACGCAGGTGCTCTTCGAGTACAGCATCGCCAGGCCTCGCTGGAAGAACTCGGTCAGCTCGCTGATCCACCGATGACGAAGGACGCCGTCGCCGGAAGAATCCGTCGACTGTTGTCGATGGCGGACCGTAAAGCCAAGGACACCGGTATTCCGGACACCGAGTCGGCCGTCACAGCGGAATTACTCGACGAGGCCTGAACGGTCCGGTGCTGGGTGTCGCGCGCGGAAGCGGTGCCCGCACACTAGGGTGGAATCTACGCGCGCGGAAGTTCGCATGCGCAGACCACGAAGAACCGGTACAACAGCACCGGTTCGAAGACATCGTTCGACAACATCGGTGCAACAACACCGATTCAACAACTTAGGAGCCAATAGTGACGATCCGGGTAGGCGTTAACGGTTTCGGCCGTATCGGACGTAACTTCTTCAGGGCGGTAGATGCGCAGAAGGCTTTGGGCACAACCGATATCGAGATCGTCGCCGTCAATGACCTCACGGACAACGCGAGCCTCGCTCACCTCCTGAAGTACGACTCCATCCTTGGGCGCCTGCCCCACGAGGTGAGCCTCGAGGGTGACGACACGATCGTTGTCGGGAACCAGAAGATCAAGGTTCTGTCGCTGCGCGAGGGACCTTCGGCGCTCCCATGGGGCGATCTGGGTGTCGACGTGGTCGTGGAGTCCACCGGCATCTTCACCGACGCTGCCAAGGCAAAGGGACACCTCGACGCAGGCGCGAAGAAGGTCATCATCTCTGCCCCCGCCAAGGGCGAGGACATCACGAT
>JBBPZN010000138.1:0-68674 GCA_038198705.1 Mycobacteriales bacterium | reverse complement strand
GGATACGAGGCCGCACTGTGGGTCCCGAGCGGTTCGATGGGCAACATCATCGCGCTGATGCTGCACTTGCGACGTGGTGATGCGTTTCTGGCGCCGGAGCATTCTCATGTTCTCGGGTCGGAGCTGGGGACGGCAGCCTGGTTGGCGCAGGGAATGCCGTCGGCGCTGCCACACGACGGCGGCCCCGGGCGTCCGACGCCTGCGACCGTGACGGCGTCGGCAGGCGGACCTGGCCCGTACTTCACTCTGAACACCACGCTGCTCTGCTTGGAGAACTCTCATAACTTCGCCGGCGGTGCCGTGTTCGGACCCGAGGAATGGAACACGCTGCTGGCCGCGGCTCGCAACGCGGGCCTGCTCGTGCACCTCGACGGGGCGCGTGTGTGGAATGCGGCCGTTGCGCAGGGTGTGCACCCCCACGAGCTGACGGTCGGCGCCGACACCGTCCAGGTGTGCCTGAGCAAGGGCCTCGGCGCGCCCGTCGGGTCGATGCTCGTATCCGATTCGGCCCGCATCAGCGAGGCTCGACGCGTCCGCAAGATGCTCGGCGGCGGCGTTCGTCAAGGCGGAATTCTCGCAGCGGCAGGGCTGGTGGCGCTGGACAACCTCGCCTCGCTCGCGACCGACCACGACAACGCTCGACTGCTGGCCGAAGGTTTACGCGAGCGGGGTTGGGATGTGATGGAACCGGATACGAACATCGTGCTCGCGACGTCGGCCGACCCCGTCGGAACCGTCTCCGAGCTCGCTGAGAAGGGCATCGGCGCCGTCACCGTTGCGGGCAAAGTCCGATTCGTGACGCATCGCGACGTGTCCGAGGCCGACATCCGCGACGTCCTCTCACGTCTGTCGGCTGTGCGCGCGTAGGGCCGGAGCCAGGCGCGCCAATGCCTCCCTCATGTGCTCGGTCGTACCTGCAAACGAGAATCGAACGGTGTGGTGCCCTGCCTCGGTATCGAAGTCGACGCCGGGGGCGAGTGCCACCCCCGTCGTCGCGAGCACGTTCTCACACCATGCCCGTGAGTCCTGGGTCAGGTGCCCGATGTCCGCGTACGCGTAGAACGCCCCGTCCGCAGGCGCGAGATCGGTGATCCCGCCGGCAGCCAAACCGTCGAGCAGGATCCTGCGGTTGACGGCGTAGCGGCGCACGTGAGCGTCGAGTTCGGTGCGTGATTCCTCGGTGAACGCGGCAATGGCCGCTACCTGCGAGATCGCGGGCGGGCAGACGGTCATGTTCGATGCCAGTCGCTCCACCGCCCGGTGCAGGGTCCGCGGCAACAGCATCCAACCGAGCCGCCAGCCCGTCATCGAGAAGTACTTCGACACCGAACCGATCACTACCGATTCCTTCGACGTCTCCCACGCGCTCGACGTCCGAGCGTCACCGTAGGAGATGCCGTGATAGATCTCGTCGGAGATCAGCAACGTTCCATGCTGCTCACACCAGCGTGCGATCGCGGCGAGTTCGTCGGCGTCGATGATGGTGCCCGTCGGGTTGGCGGGACTGGCGATGATCAACCCTTTGGGCGGCTGCGGCAAAGCGTCGAGCATCGCGACCGTCGGCTGAAATCTGGACTCGATCCCGCAGTCCAATTCCAAGACGCGACATCCGAGTGCAGCGAGAGTATTTCGGTAGGCCGGGTACCCGGGCCGAGCCATGACCACGGTGTCGCCGACGTCGAACGCCGCCAGAAACAGCAGCGTGAATGCCCCCGAAGAGCCGGTGGTCACCACGACGTCGTCGGCATGTACCGGGACCCCCGCCTCGTGCGCATGATGCCGGGCGATGGCTTCGCGCAGCGGCAGGATGCCGAGTGTCTCGGTGTACCCGAGTACATGTGCGTCGAGGGCCTCCCGTGCCGCCCGAAGTACCGGAGCAGGCGCCGACGTCGACGGTTGTCCGGCGGCCAGGGAGAGTACGTCGCCGTGCGTGCGCGCGCGTAGGGCAGCGGCTTTGAATACGTCCATCACGTGGAACGGCTCGATCTTGGATCTGTTCGACTCTGTGCGCACACCTCGAGGCTAGCCCGCAGTGAAAGACACCCGGTGAAAGACTGTACGAATGCCGGAATCGACGACCTGCCCCACCGTGACCGACGTAGCGAATGCCCTCGATGCACTCCGCTCGTCGACTCCGCTGGTGCAATCACTGACCAACGTGGTGTCCGCCAACTTCGTCACCAATGTTCTGCTCGCCGCCGGGGCCAGCAACGCGCACATCGACAATGTCCACGAGGCCGCCGGATTCGCCTCGATCGCTTCCGGAGTTCTCGTCAACCTGGGCACCCCCGACGATGGAACCGCTGCCGCCTTCACGCTGGCAGCGGAGGCTGCTCGTGCGGCAGGCACGCCGTGGGTCTTGGATCCGGTGGGCGTCGGCGGACTACCGTGGCGGACCGAACTCGCCGCCGGGCTCTTGACGCTCGAACCCACGGCAATTCGCGGGAACGCCTCGGAGATCATCGCGCTTGCAGGGCTGGGCAGCTTCGCGCGCGGAGTCGACAGTGCTTCCGATTCCGAGGCTGCCGTTCCAGCAGCAGTGGCATTGCTCGAGTTCTCGCACGTAGTGTCGGCGTCCGGTCCGGTCGACTACATCGTCGGACGAAGCGAAGCCGGGCCCGTGGGTGTGAAAGTCGGTGGAGGTAGCCCACTTCTGACCAAGGTCACGGCTACTGGATGTTCGCTCGCGGCGCTCGTGGCCGCGTACCTCAGCGTGTCACCGACACCGCTGATCGGTATCACGTCGGCACACGCACACGTGGCGGTCGCATCGGAACGTGCAGCCGCAAACTCATGCGGCCCAGGAACTTTCGCCGTCGCATATCTTGATGCGCTGGCTTCGGTGACCCCGGAAGACCTGCGTTCGGCGCTCATCGAACCGTTGACGCTCTAGCCCTGTCCACAGGTACGGCACTTATCCACAGATTTCGTTTCGAGCCCCCGGCAGTGTCGAGAACGGTGCACCGTTCTCGCCATGGGGGTGTACACACGCATGCAGCTCGAAGAATCAGGTATCGGTCGATCCGGTATCACCCGGCGGATGCGCAGCGGCAGCCTGATCCGGTTGATGCCGAGTGTCTATTCGGACCCGGAACCTTCGTACTACGAACTGTGTGTGGCGGTGACGCTATGGCGCGAAGATGCAGTGTTGAGCCACCTCAGCGCCGCGTGGTTGTGGGATCTACTCGACACCGAGCCCACCGTCGTTCATGTGACCCTGCCCAGGAACTCACGGATCAACGGGCCAGGCTGGCTGCAAGTACACCGACGCTCGGTATCGCCGGAAGAGCACCGAGGATTCCAGGTCGTATCGGCGGTGCAGTGCTTCGTCGATGTGGCCGCCGCGATGCAGGGCCTCCCTCTGGAACAGTTCTTCGACCGGTGCATCTCCTCACGGGTGTCGTGGAGAGATGTCGTCGACCACTGCGAGTCTGCCAAAGGAATGGCGGGTATGCGAGAGGTTCGTCGGCAGCTCGAGAAATGTTGTCCAGGAACCTGGTCGGAGCCAGAGCGTCTGGTGGCGCGGGCTGTGTTGGCCCGAGGTATTCGGATGGAGATCAACACGGCACTCGGCCGCTACTTCGTCGACTTGGCCTGCCGGCTGGCGCGAGTGATCGTGGAAATCGACGGGCGCCAGTTCCACATAGATCCGCGCACATTCGACAACGACCGCGTACGTCAGAACACGATGGTGCTGGACGACTGGTTGGTGCTCAGATTCTCGGCGGCGACGGTGAACCGCGATCTGGATCGAGTCGCCGATCAGATAGCCGCGGTGGTGCGGCGCCGTAGAAAGAGTAGAGGTGCATAGAGCTCCACTATTGCGCGAAATTTACGGGATCCGGGAAATTTGGCGCAATAGTGGAGCAAAATTCACGCTGCTCACAAAGAGATGCGCCCCTCGAGGGCTGCGAGGCCGATATCGGTGCGAAAGTGGCTACCCGGCAACCGGATCGACTCGATCTTCGAGTACGCATCAGCCCGAGCAGCCGCGAGATCGGCACCGGAACCCACGACGCTGAGTACCCGGCCACCTGCGGAGACGACCTTGCCCTCGCGCGAGGCGGTACCTGCGTGGAAAATGCCAAGACCCTCAGCCCCGGTGATCGCATCTCCGGTGCGCGGACGGCCGGGGTAGTTCTCCGCCGCCAGGACCACGGTTACCGCAGCGCCGTCCTTCCATTGCAAAGGTGCCAACGAAGCAAGCGTCCCGGTAGCTGTCGCGTTCAATGCCTCACCGAGAGGCGAATCGAGCAACTCGAGAACTGCCTGCGTCTCGGGATCGCCGAAGCGACAGTTGAACTCGACCACTGCGGGGCCGTCGACGCCGATCGCGAGGCCCGCGTACAGCAAGCCGGAGAACGGGCAGCCACGCTTGACCATCTCGGCGGCGACGGGCTCGACGACCTCGCTGACGATCTGGTCCACGACGGCCTGCGGAAGCCACGGAAGCGGGGTGTACGCCCCCATGCCGCCGGTGTTCGGTCCGGTGTCGCCGTCGCCGACACGCTTGTGGTCTTGCGCCGGCAACAGGGGCACTACCGTCTCGCCGTCGACGAGGCAGAACAGCGACACCTCGGGTCCGTCGAGGAAGGACTCGAGCAACACCGGATGTCCGGTTTCGAGGAGTTCCGCGGCGTGATCGCGGGCGACGAGCCGATCGGTGGTGACCACGACGCCCTTGCCTGCCGCGAGTCCGTCGTCCTTGACGACCCAGTTGGGTCCGAATCGGTCGAGTGCCGCATCGAGCTTCGCGGGTGAATCGACGATCTCACTGTGCGCTGTTCGGACGCCGGCCGCAGCCATGACGTCTTTGGCGAACGCCTTCGAGCCCTCGATACGAGCAGCTGCTGCAGACGGTCCGAAGGTCGCGATCCCGGCCTCGCGCAGTGCGTCGGCGACGCCGAGTACGAGCGGAACTTCCGGCCCGATGACGACCAGGTCCGCTTCGACCTTGTGAGCCAGTTCGGTGACCGCCGCACCCGAGGCGACGTCGACGGGGTGTTGCTCGGCGAGCTTCGCCGTTCCTGCATTACCTGGAGCGACCAGCAGCTTGCTGACCTTGGGGTCCTTGCTCAGAGCAAGGAGGAGGGCGTGCTCACGAGCACCGGAACCTATGACGAGTACGCGCACAGTGGACAAGAGTATCGGCTCGACCCGCTCCGAGCGAAAGCATGCTCCCGGAGCTGAGTCAGGTCGGCGATCGTGACGACTACCCTTGCAACTATGGCATCGGTCTTCAGCAAGATAATCAGCGGCGAGATTCCGGGACGATTCGTGTGGCAGGACGAGGATGTCGTGGCGTTTCTGACTATCGCTCCGGTTACTCCGGGTCACACGCTCGTCGTTCCTCGCGAGGAAATCGACCAGTGGCAGGACGTCGACGGCGCCACCTTCGCCAAGATCACGGCAGTCGCGCAGGTGATCGGCACAGCAGTGCGGTCGGCGTTCGACGCGCCGAGGGCAGGGCTGTTGATTGCCGGGCTCGAGGTTCCGCACCTTCACCTGCACGTGTTCCCTGCCTACGACATGGGTAACTTCGACATCTCCGGCGCAGACCCGAACCCGTCACCGCAGTCGCAGGACGAGGCCGCAGAGAAGCTGCGTGCCGCGCTCCGCGAGGCCGGCCACGGCGCCAACGTTCCTACCTGATTTCGCTCGGTCCCCACCCGGATGACCATCATCGACTCTGCCGTCGACCAACGACGGTCCCTCTCGATCGCTGCCCTCGGCACTCTGCTCACCCTTGTCGCGTTCACGTCACCGCTGGCGACGATCAACTCCACCGCTGCCACCCTCGGCAGCGACACCGCCGGTAAGACGTGGATTCTCAGTTCCATGAGCATCGGGCTCAGTGCGGCACTGCTCACCACCGGAACGCTGGCCGACGACTTCGGGAGGCGTCGCACGTTCGTTCTCGGCGCACTCGTGCTGGCTGTCGCCTCGGTGGTCTGCGCTGTGTCGCCGAATACGTTGATCTTCGTTCTGGCCCGTGTGCTGCAAGGACTGGGCGGCGCCGCCGTGATCGCGTCGAGCCTCGGAATCATTGCGCATACTCACCCGGCCGGCCCGATCCGGGCGCATGCCAGTGGTGTCTGGGGCGCCAGCCTCGGCGCAGGAATCGCACTCGGCCCGCTCCTGGTCGCGACGCTCGATCGGCTGGCAACGTGGCGCGACGCGTATTGGCTCGTCGCGGTCGCCGGCGCACTGCTCGCCGTCGCCGCGCATCGATTCGTGCGGGAGTCGACGTCCGACATCCCACGTGGACTCGATCCCGCCGGCGCACTTCTGCTGGCATTCGGGTTGAGCGCTCTTCTCGCCGCCCTTGTCGAAGGGCGCCAGGGATGGATGCGGCCACTCCCGTTGATACTCTTCGCGGTATCGGCGGTGCTGTTGATCGTTTTCGTAGTCGTCGAATACCGAAGTCGCGCAGCAATGCTCGACCTGAAACTGTTCACCCAACCGGCGTTCGTCGCAGCTACTGTCGCTGGAGTCGTCACCGGCGCGGGGATCATCGCGCTGATGTCGTTCATGTCCGGATTTCTCGGTAACGCCTACGACATCGACGCCTTGGGCGCGGCACTGTTGCTCTTCGCCTGGTCGGCTACTTCCGTCGTGACAGCACTTCTCGCGCGACGTATTCCAGCCCGTGTCTCCGGCAGTATGCAACTGGCTGCAGGTCTGATCGGGGTTGCGATCGGACAACTCGCACTGCTCGGACTCTCCGTCGACTCGACCTGGCTTCACCTTCTCCCGGGCCTGCTGTTCGCAGGTATCGCGAGCGGAGTACTGAACGCAGCGCTCGGACGCGAAGCCGTCGCAAGCGTCCCGGACGGACGTGCTGGGATGGGCAGCGGCGCGAACAACACTGCCCGCTATGTCGGATCTGCGGTAGGTGTGACCGTCGTTGCCGTATTGGCGGTGCCGCGAGAAACCAGTTCCCCTGCTGCGCTCGTCGAAGGCTGGAATTCGGCCGTGCTATTCACGTCCTCGGTCTCGGTAGTCGGCGCCCTGGTCGTGCTGCTGTGCCGGGGAAAGAAGAACCAGAGCGCAGGCTGATTCGCGAAGCGGGCAGATTCGGTCATGATTTCCGTGTCAGCGCGAACCCTCTTGTGCCGAGAATGAATCCGATTGCAGCACCGATCATGGCGCCGAACAGAGGGAAGACTGCCAGTACACATCCAGTGCGGATCTCGAAAGCTTTGTGCCGTAGTTCCCACAATCTGAAGTCCGGATTCGAACCGGCAGTCTGCTCGGTTGTTGGACTCTCGCTGTGAAGTCCCTGCGAACCCCCGGCCTGCGACAAGACGGTGCATGGGAGTGTTACACACATGGCTTGGTTGATTTTGATCGTTTCCGGCGCCTTCGAAGCAGTCTGGGCAACGGCCCTCGGCAAGTCCGACGGATTTTCCAAACCGGTTCCGACGATCGTGTTCGCCGTCGCTCTCGTGATCAGCATGGGCGGTCTCGCGCTCGCGATGCGCACGTTACCGACCGGCACCGCCTACGCGGTCTGGGTCGCGATCGGCGCCGCGCTCACCGTGACCTACGCAATGATCACCGGCGACGAGGCCGCGTCGTGGATCAAGGTTGCGCTGTTGATGGGCATCGTCGGCTGCGTGGTCGGCTTGAAGGTCCTTCCATGATGTCTCCAGCGGTTACAGTAAAACCATGAACTGGGTGTCGGCGATCACATTCCCTGCGCGGGCCGGGATCGCGATGACGGAAACTGCGCTGCAGGTGACCAGCACGGTCCTCTCCACGACCCGATTCGTGCTGGAATCCGGCGCCGTCAACCCGATGAACCTCGCGGCAGTAGCCAATCCTCGCGGCGGCACCATGGCGTTGCTCACACAACTCGGACAACTGACCTCGGACGATCGCGCCTTCGGCAACGCCCTTCGCGAGGGTGGGCCGCTGGATCGCCTACTCGCGCCCGGTGGCGTCGTCGACCGATTGACTTCGGAGGAAGGCACGCTGGAAAGGCTGCTGGCCGACGGCGGCCCGGTCGATCGAGTGACGGCCACCGGGGGGCCTCTCGATCGACTGCTTGCCGAAGACGGTCCGCTCGAACGACTACTGGCCGAGGGGGGTCTGCTGGATCGGATCACCGCCGTCGAAGGTCCGCTCGAGCGGCTCACCGCGACCGATGGCCCCCTCGAATTGCTGACGAAGGAGGGCGGAATCATCGAGCGTGCACTCGAGGAAGGCGGCCTGCTCGAACAACTACTCTCCGAGGGCGGCGCCATCGAACGATTGACGGCGAAGGGCGGTCCCCTCGATCAGCTCGTCAGCCTGTCCGAGACGTTGTCTTCGCTTGCCCCGAACCTCGAACGTATGGGTGTCAGTGTCGACATCCTGCAGGATTCGGTCGAGATACTCTCCGCCGCCGTCAACCCGCTCGGCGAACTGGTCGGACGGCTCCCCAATCGCTGGCTCAAAGGGAAGCAGACCGTCGCCGAGCTTCAGTGAAGGTGTCGATCGAAAAAGTCGAACACCCGAGCAAAGGCGTCTTCGGCCTGCTCATCTTTGAATCCGAGGCCGCTGATACGCCGTAGAACCGCAGCCGTCGTGTTGCCGGGGAGTGCATTCGCGAAACCATGACCGGCGCCTGGGTACGTCTTCACATCGTGCGGGATCGTCTTGTCGGACAGTACTTTTTCGAGTTTCTTGCCGGCACCGATCAAACTCGGATCGTTCTTTCCGTACGAAGCGACGATCGGGCATGCGCCGTCGAGCGCTTTCTCCATGTCTTTCGGTGAGACGCCGTAGAACGGCGCGCTCGCCCCGAACCCTTTCGGCGACAACAGCAGAGCGAATCCGCCGCCCATGCAGAACCCGACTATCCCGACGCTGTCGGTCGCATCCTCACGCGCGAGCAGATACTCCCGAGCCCCCAGCAGATCGTCCACGGCGACGCCGCTCTGCCCGAAAAGCGCACGGAAGACCCCGACGACACACTTACGCATTCCGCCCCGGCTGTACAAGTCGGGAGCCAGCGCGAGGTAGCCCTGATCGGCGAACCGGCGCGCGATTGCCCTGGTGTCCTCGTACAATCCGAATGCGTCGTGCACGATCACGACACCGGGCCACGGCCCTGCCCCAGCGGGCACTTCCAATACAGCGGAAACAGGACCTGCTGAAGTGTCGAGACGAATATCGGCCATATCCGAGATCAGCCCACCGAACGCAGGCCCCGCGCGATCACGAGACGCTGAATTTGGTTGGTGCCCTCGAAGATCTGCGTGATCTTTGCATCCCGCATGTACCGCTCGACCCGATAGTCGCGGGTATATCCGTACCCGCCGAACACCTGGACAGCATCGGTTGTCACCTTCATCGCGGCATCGGTAGCAATGAGCTTGGCGACGGATGCACTTCGTGAGTAGTCGAGCCCGCTGTCGCGGCGTCGGGCGGCGTCGAGATACGTAGCGCGGGCAGAGTCGACGGCGGCCGCCATGTCGGCCAGCAGAAATCCAAGCCCCTGATGGTCGACGATCTTCTTGCCGAACGTCGTGCGTTCGTTCGCGTAGGCCACCGCGTCGTCGAGGGCCGCTTGGGCGATTCCGACGGCGACCGCGGCAATACCGAGGCGGCCGGAATCGAGTGCACTGAAAGCGATTTGCAGGCCCTGGCCTTCGGTACCGATGCGTCGTTCGGCTGGAAGGTAGGCGCCGTCGTAATGCGCCGAGGTCGTCGGTACCGAGTGCAGACCCATCTTCTCCTCGGGTTTGCCGAAGGTGAGCCCGTCGAGGTTCTTGGGCACCAGAAAGCAGGAGATGCCTTTCGATCCCTCTCCGGTGCGTGCGAAGAGATTGTAGAAGTCGGCGATGCCGCCGTGGGTGATCCACGCTTTCGCTCCCGTGACGGAGTATCCGTCACCAGATGGCACCGCCTTGCAGGTCAGGGCGGCGGCGTCGGATCCGGCCTGCGGCTCGGACAGGGAGTAGGCACCGATCTGCGAGCCACCGAGCATCTCCGGCAACCAGCGTTGCTTCTGCTCTTCGGTTCCGAATGCCAGTAGCGGCGAGCAGGCCAGGCTGTGCACGCTGACGGCGACGGCGACCGCGGCCCATCGCGAAGCCAACTCTTCGAGGACCTGGAGGTAGACCTCGTACGGCTGCGCTCCGCCACCCCATTCCTCGGGGAACGGGAGGCTGAGCAAGCCTGCCTCACCGAGCTGAGCGAACACGCCGTCCGGGTACGTCTCGGCTTTTTCGTGTGCGTCGACGATCGGGTCGAGCACTTTGTCCGCGACGTCACGGGTGAGCTGGATGAGATCTTTGGCTTCCTCGGTGGGCAGCAGGCGATCGACGGGCACTGGGCACTCCTCAAAAAAACCACGGGCAGTACTGGAATGATGCTCACAGTACTGCACACAGTACTGTGGCGTCGAGTGCAGTATTGTTCGACGATATGACCGCAGCTCACGCGACTACCCGACGCGCCCAGCTCTTCGACCAACTGGTCGCGTTGTTCCTCGACGAAGGATTCGCGCACCTGACGCTCGAGGACATCGCGGCACGCCTGCGATGCAGCAAATCGACGCTGTACACCTTGGCGGGGAGCAAGGGCGAGCTCGTGCGGACCGCCACCGTGCATTTCTTCCGTGGCGCGACCGACCGAGTCGAGGCATCCATCGCTACCGTCGACGGGACCGGCGCGCGACTGACCGAGTACCTGTCGGCGGTCGGCATCGCACTGCAACCCGCGTCGGCGCAGTTCATGGACGATCTCGCAGCGTTCCCCCCGGCCCGCGAGGTCTACGAGCAGAACACCGCCATTGCGGCCGAACGAGTGCAGCAACTGATCGACGAAGGCACCTCGGCCGGGGATGTCCGCGGAGTCCATGCCGTGTTCGTTGCCGATGTGGCTGCGACGACGATGGCTCGAATCCAGAGCCGCGAGGTCGCCGAGCGCACCGGACTCGAGGACTCGCAGGCATATGCCGAACTGGCCGCGCTGCTCACGATCGGTATCACCTGATCGATCGCGCAACCTCACGTCCGTTCATCGCTCGCGCGCAAGTAGGGCCGCTCGTTCGCGTATTTCCTGCACGGCGGATCGGATGAGATCGGAGTCGGAACCGTCTGCCCTGGAACCGATTTCGAGTTCGATGACGTCGTTCAGCATTGGCGCGGGCAAGCTCTCTACGAGCTGCGGACGCACGGGGAGTATGCCCACCACGAAAATTTGCTCGACCGTCTTCTTCTCGTACATTTCGGCGATGATCTCGGCGACGGTCTTCTCCCCTGCGCGGTGTCGTGGCGGAGTTCCGGACTCGACCGTAACCGAACTCGTCGCGACGCCCCGGGCATCGAAGGTGTCGATATCGGCGCCGCGTTGATCCACCGATACAACGACGTACGGTCCGGCATCGTCGAGCGGATCGGATTCGGTGTCCACTCTCGGCACACCGACGAACCGGGCCTCGGTCGGCTCGGCCGCCGGCTCCAAGTCGGACGCGTCCCGCGCGGCCTCGACGGGTGCCCCTGCGGACACCGCATCGTGCACCGAATCTGTCTGCATATGCTCGCGCTCACTGCTCGTCGACATCTGAATGGGGTGCCCAGGTCTCCGAGCACCAAACATCACGACCGTTGTGTCTTTCACCGAGACGTACCGTAGGACTCATGACACTTCGCTCCGCGGACGCCGTGGTGATCGGCGCCGGACACAACGGACTCGTAGCAGCTGCTGCGCTGGCAGACGCAGGCTGGGACGTAGTGATTCTGGAGGCAGGCCCCGAAGCCGGTGGCGCTGTCCGCAGTGCCGAGCTCATACCGGGATTCAGCAGTGATCTCTTCAGTGCCTTCTATCCGTTGGGTGCTGCGTCGCCCGTGATGACCTCGCTCGACCTCGAGCATCATGGCCTGCGGTGGTCGCGTTCGCCCACCGTCTACGGCCACGCACGCTCCTCGATGGACGAGTCCGCCCCCGTCGTCCACAACGACGTCGCCGATACCGCCGCGGCGCTGGCCGAATACGACCGTCGCGACGGCGATGCCTGGTTCGACCTGTTCGATCAGTGGACGAGAATCCGGAAACCGATGCTCGACGCTTTCTTCGGACCGTTCCCGCCGGTGCGCGCCGCTGCGTCGTTGGCGAGAACCTTGGGTGCCGCGGACACACTGCGGTTCGGGCGGTTCATGGCTCTACCGGCACGCGTCATGGCGCACGAGCTCTTCCGAAGCGAGGCCGCCAGGTGCCTCGTGCTGGGCAATGCCATGCACGGTGACGCCCCTTCCGACGCGCCCGTCAGTGGTGCGATGGGCTATCTGCTGACGATGTTGGCGCAGGACGTCGGATATCCGGTGCCTACGGGTGGCGCGAGCAAGCTCGCCGATGCGCTCGTCAGTCGTGCAGGCAAGGCGGAACTGCGCTGCGGCAGCCCGGTCGATCGCATCGATGTCGCCGGCGGACGTGTGTCAGCGGTTCATACGAAGGGTGGGGACACGGTGTTCGTCCGTCGGGCCGTCATCGCCGACGTCTCCGCACCGATGCTCTACGGTTCCTTGCTCCCGGCCGACGCGGTACCCCGACGGGTGCACGAGGATCTCCGCAACTTCGAATGGGATACCCCGGTGGTCAAGGTCAACTATGCCCTCGACCGCCCCATCCCGTGGCGCTCGGCAAGCCTCTCGGGTGCCGGGACCGTGCATCTGGGCGCCGACGACGACGGCCTGGTCCGATGGTTGGCCGATCTGACCACCGGGGTTCTCCCGGAACGTCCGTTCATGCTGTTCGGGCAGATGACGACGGCAGACGCCTCCAGATCACCGGCGGGCACCGAGAGCGCCTGGGCGTACACGCATTTGCCGCGCGGAGTGACCGACGACGCCTCCGCCGATACGGTCGCCGACCGGGTACGCGGCGTGCTCGAAGAACACGCTCCCGGGTTCAGCGGGTCGATCATCGCCGAGGTGGTCCAGCGGCCGTCCGATCTGATGGCCGAGAACGGCAATCTCTACGGCGGCGCGGTCAACGGCGGAACCGCACAGTTGCAGCAGCAGTTGATCTTTCGCCCAACACCCGGACTCGGACGCTCGGAAACCGTCGTCGAGGGGTTATTCCTCGGTAGCTCTTCTGCGCATCCTGGAGGAGGAGTTCACGGGGCAGCAGGGATGAACGCTGCGCGAGCGGCATTGGGTCAGCAGGGACCGCTCGGCCGGATACGAAAAAAGGTGACCAGCTCCTTGCTGGAGCTGGTCACCCGAGATCGAGAGGAACGTTAGCGCTTCGATGCTGCTTCGACGGCGTCGGCAACTCGATCGAAGACCTGCACGGCAGGTTGAAGAGACGCAGCCTCCAACAACCGATGTACCGGGTGTCCTTGAACGAGCGACCAGCTCGACCCTGCTTCTTCGGTCGCACTGTCGAGGGCACTGAACACGGTCAGACCGGCAATGCCGAAGAAGCCGACATCGGACAAGTCGAGTACGAGATGCCGGTGCGCATCGATGTGGGTGGATGCGAACTCGGCCAGCATCGGCGCACTGCGGATATCGATGTCGCCGTGCACGCTGACAACGAGCGCGGCCGAACCGAACGGTACGGCTCGAAATATTGCGCCGGTAGCAGCCACGGACACCGAAGTATCTGCCGTGGCGTGTGTGTTCACTGCAGCGTGGTTGTGTGCGGTTGCGTCGTCTTCGACACCGCGTGGAGTAACAGTCATAGCCATCCCATCGTCTTTTCGATCGGGAGGGAAACGGTACGAGAGCGGTGACAGTCGAATGTGAACATGAGTTCCGCTAACGGCTGCGACAGCCAGGGCGTCTCCCCCGACAACGGCTGTTCGCTCAACCTCGGTCAACCCTACGTTACTCGGGCCGTCCCGCATAGTGAAGACGAATCGAACACCGAGATCTCAGGTGATGCCTGGCCGCAGTTCCTCGTGATGCGCACGCATCGAGTCGATCAAAGCGACGAAAACTCGATGAGCCGCAGCAAGATCCGAGTCGGGCACTTGGGCAAGCGCAGAATTGGTCCGCATACCGAGTGGGCCGAAGAATTCACGTGCGACGGCCATCCCGTGGTCGGCATAGCGGAGAATCACTTTTCGACGGTCACGTTCGTCTTTTTCTCGTCGAATATGACCCGACTCGATCATCCGCTCGACCAAGTACGTCATAGCTGCGGACGACAACCCGAGCCGGGCGCCGAGTTCACCCGTCGTCAGCGGCGTACCTTCGACGTCGGCGACCATGATCAGGAGCAGTGCACGAAAATCGTTGTGTCGCAGTTCGTGCTGCGTGCTGAATGCCCGCCCGATTTCCTCGGAGACAGCGGACAGCGCACGTACGTCGGACGAGATTTTCGATTCCAGCTCGCTTCGATCGGCCACTGCGGTCCTCTCTCTTCGAAGATGCGCTCAGACTATCCGCACGCCCGGCGGCCGATCTTGCCGGTTGATTAATGTCTCAGTTAGTGAGATTGTTTGCCGGTGGACAGCTCACGCCGCGACGACGGCTTCTGGATCGGATTCGCCCGGATTGTCACCTCACGCCGGTCGTGGGCAGTCGCGCTGGCCGTCCTGGTGCTCTCACTAGGGTTCATGGCCCTTGTCGGCGAGAACGACTCGGCCGGAAGCGCACCGTCCTCGGTGCCACCCGCAGCTGAGTCCGCTCAAGTCACCGAACTGTTGACCCAATTCCCCGGCGCAGACACCGCACCGGCGATACTCGTCGTCAGTCGATCCGATGGCGAAGCGTTGTCCGAAGCCGATCTGGCCGCCGCGCAACAAGCCCTCGATCGGACCGTAGTCGCCGCGGGCACCGACACCGGTTCGCCTCCGCTCGTGCCGGCACCCGACGGCAAGGCGACGCTCGGCCTGGTTCCGATAGACAGTTCGCTGTCCGGGTTCACACTCGACGACCTCGTCACCTCGCTGCGCACTGCTGCCGTCGACGGCCTTCCCGACGGCCTCGACGCGCAGGTCACCGGTGGACCGGCGTTCGGCGCCGACATCGCAAACTCGTTCTCCGGCGCCAACATCACCCTTCTCGCAGTCACCGCACTCGTGGTCGCGATCCTTCTCATCGTGACGTACAGATCGCCTGTCCTGTGGCTGGTTCCGCTCCTCGTCATCGGCTTCGGTGATCGCGTCGCCACCTCCGTCGGAACGGCACTCGCCGAGGTGACCGGCCTATCGTTCGACGGTTCCACCTCCGGCATCACCAGCGTTCTGGTGTTCGGAGCGGGTACGAACTACGCGTTGCTGTTGATTTCGAGATATCGGGAAGAGTTGCGGGCCGAGCCCGATCATCGACGTGCACTTGCACGAGCCGTCCGCCACGCCGGACCTGCAATTCTCGCCAGCAACGCCACCGTCGTGCTGGCATTGCTGACACTGCTGCTGGCAATCCTGCCCAGCACCCGCAGCCTGGGTGCACTCGCGGCAGCAGGCCTCGTCGTCGCAGCCGTGTTCGTCCTCCTCGTCCTTCCTCCACTGCTGGCATTGTTCGGACGAAAGCTGTTCTGGCCCTTCATTCCAGGACCTGACGATCGCGACACCGCCACCTCGGGGGCCTGGTTCTCCATCGCCGCCGCAGTATCGCGACATCCAGCACGCACGGCGTCGATCACGATCGTCGCGCTCCTCGCCTGTGCCGGTGCTCTTTTCGGAACCGGCATCGGCTTGTCACAGACCGAGCAGTTCCGCGTGACCGCCGAATCCGTCGAAGGCTTCGACACACTCTCCGAGCACTTCCCCGCAGGTCTCGCCGATCCGACGACAGTGGTCGGAAAGACCGATTCGGCCGCCGAGATCGAGTCCGTCCTGGCAGCCAACGACGCCGTCACCTCGTTCACCCGTGGCGCCGACTCCGGCACCGGCCTGACTCGATGGTCCGTCGTATCCGACTCGCCGCCCGCGTCCGAGGAAGCGTTCGCCGTCATCGAGGACCTACGTGGTTCGTTGCAGGACATTCCCGATGCCGAGGCGCTCGTCGGCGGCAGTGACGCCCAAGCCCTCGACACCAGTGACGCCGCCGCCAGGGACCGGCTCGTCGTCGTGCCCGCCATTCTGATCGTCGTTCTCGCTGTGCTGCTCGTATTGTTGCGCGCCATCGTCGCCCCGCTGGTGCTCGTCGGCACGACAGTGCTGAGCGCCCTCGCGGCCCTGGGCATCGGTAGCTGGGTGAGCCTGCACATTTTCGGGTTCCCGGCTCTCGACGACAACGTTCCGCTGTTCGCCTTCCTGTTCTTGGTTGCCCTCGGTGTCGACTACACGATCTTCCTCGTCACGCGTACCCGGGAGGAGACGCCCGGCCACGGCACGCGCTCGGCGATCGTGCGGGCGGTGGGCGCCACGGGTGGTGTCATCACGAGTGCGGGCATCGTGCTGGCCGCGGTGTTCTGCGTACTGGGCGTACTTCCGCTCATCACACTGACTCAGCTGGGCATCATCGTCGGCCTCGGCATTCTGCTGGACACCTTCGTGGTGCGCACGTTGGTCATTCCAGCCCTGTTCACCCTTATCGGCCCGGGGATCTGGTGGCCGAACACATTCGATTCCAGCAGTACCGAACTGGTGGGACAAGAGGAGTGAAATCCATGAAGGTACATTCGATGCTCACACGCGCGCTCGTTGCCGGCGCGTGCGCCACGGGGATGCTGCTCGCCGGCGGAATCGCTCAGGCAGCACCTGCCACGTCCGGTTCGGCCGAGTTCGTACCCCTCGCCCCCATCCCGTCCCTCGATGTCGATCGCTACCAGGGCACCTGGAATCAGATTGCCGCTGTACCGCAGCCGTTCAACCTCGAGTGTGCGCGCGACACACAAGCCAAGTACACGCTGACCGATCCGGCGAATGTGCGCGTCGAGAACACCTGCACCACCTGGAACGGGGAGCAGAACAACATCGTCGGCAACGCCCGCGTCAATGACACGGTGACGAATGCCCAGCTGCACGTGAGCTTTCCGGGTGTTCCGACCCAGGAGAACCCCGAAGGGCCGACCAACTACATCGTCGCCTACATCGCGGACGACTACTCCTGGGCGTTCGTCGGAGATCCGCTCCGGACTTCGGGTTTCGTCCTGTCCCGCTCATCAGAAGCGAGCCCGGAGAAGTTCCGTGAAATCCGTGCCGTCGCCGAATCGCTCGGCTACAACTCATGCCTGATCCTCACCTCGCCGACACCGGGCGGAGCGGCGGGCATAGCGCCTCTCTGCACCGTCTAGGACTTCGCGTGTGAGTGGAATCAGCTCTCTGCGAGGGCGTCCCACTCACATGCGATCAGTCGCATTACTCGACCGCATTACTCGACCGCTTTACTCGACGTTGAGCGCGACCTTCCGTAGCAGGTGTGCCAACGCCTCTATTTCGCCTCGGCTCAGCCCGTCGAGTAGTTCACGATCACGCGCGAGTCGCAACGGAAACACCGTATCGACCAATTCGATGCCGGCAGCGGTGAGTTGCAACAGCACAACTCGCGCATCGCGGTCCAGGCCGAGTCGCTCGACCAGGCCTTCCTTCACCAGACGTTCCGAGATCTTGGTGGTGGATGCCCCACTGAGCATCGTCACCGAGGTCACTTCGCTCGCTCGTAGTGGTCTTCGGGCCCGGCGCAATGCGCTCAAGACATCGAACTCGGCCCGCGATACTCCACTCGGCGCGAGTGTGGAATCGAGTAGGTGGTTGGTCTGTGCAGCGATTCTTCCGATCCGTGCGAGAACTTCGATCGGCGAAGTGTCGATGTCCGGAAAAAGGGCGCCCCACTCACGGCGGACCTGATCCACGAAGTCTCCGCCAGATTTCTGCACCGAGGTCATGCCATCCACCCTACGGCCCAGGTCATAGCTGGAAATATTTACTTTACTAGTGAAATACTTGTAAAGTATTACCGTGCCCGTTCCCGTTACTCGACTCGACCACACCCGGTCTGCCCTCGCCCACGCCACCTCGCGAGCCGCCTGGCGCCAGGCGATGACGCTCGGACACGCCGATGCGACTATCGCTCCAGCCCTGCGCGTCGGCGCAGCCATCGCCGTCGTCCTCGTCGGTGGAGGCATTCTCGGCAGGCCCGAACTCGCCGGCTTCGCTGCACTGGGCGCCCTGTGCAGTGCCTTCACGCGCTACGAGCCGTACCCACGACGCGCAGGCAAACTGGCGCTGGTCGGCGGCTCGATAGTGCTGTGGGCAACACTGGGCGCCGTGCTCGGCACGATGACGTCCTCCCCGGCCCAACAGATAGTCGCAATTTCCCTGACCGCCGGGGTCGCGGCACTTGTACTGTCCGCCTTCTCGGTTTCCGGACCCGGCCCTGTCATCCTCGTGTTCGCTTCGACCGCGGCTGTCGGGTTCGCGAGCGCCGCCGGGGATGTGGTCGAAGTTTTCGTTTCGGTGTCCATCGGTGCTGCCATCGGATGGGTGGCAGCAATGCTGCCGGCGTTGCTCCATCCAGTCGGGCCCGGTCAACTCGCGGTCGCGCGCGCTCTCGCGGCCACCGACTCGAGACAAGACGCCATCGCCCGAGCGTCGATCAAACACGCTCGCGTGATCGTTGCACTCAATACCCGGCCGACCTCGCGCGCACACAGCCTCGGACTGACCACTCTCCTCGACGACGCCGAGCACCTGCTCGACGCCTGGGCACGTGGCGAAAATCCTACTCATGCAGCAGAAATCCTCGCTCACGAACGCGCACTGCGAAAGACGCGCAGGTACGACGCGTTGCCGGTGCGCGCTGCCGAGCTCGCCACTACACCTGAAAACTTCTTCGCCGTCGGCGTGCGCATGTTGACCTCACGGGCACTTGTGATCAACGCGGCACGCATCGTTCTCGCCTCGTTGCTGGCCGCATGGTGCGCAACTGCTTTCGGCTTCGAGCATCCATTGTGGGCGACCATGGGCGCGATGACCGCCCTGCAGGGCATCACTTTTCACACGACGGTCGAGCGCGGCATCCAGCGGCTACTCGGCAATGTCGGCGGCGCGGTGATCGCCGCCGCACTGATTGCAGGTGCGCTCGGATACTGGCAGACAACGCTCACCATCATCGTTCTGCAGATCGTTGCCGAACTCCTCGTCATGAAGAACTACGGCCTCACCACGATCGCCGTCACGCCGATGGCGCTGCTTCTGACCGGCATAGCCGGACAGCTGTCCCCAGCCGTCGCGATCAGTCGGGTCGGCGACACCCTCATCGGTGTTCTGATCGGGATCGTCGTCGCTGCTCTCACCATCGGGATCGGAGACAAGCCAGCACGAGAACTCACTGGCCTAGAGCGAGACCACGTCCGATGAGACGGTGTTACCGTGCAGTTCGAATCGACGAGCATGGGGGCAATCGTAGTGAATTCAGGACTCGGTAGACGATCATTTCTCGCCGCCACCGGGGTCGCGGCCCTCGGGGCGGCAACCCTTGGGAGTGCGACCCTGGGGAGCGCGGGGCGGGCATGGGCGGCACCGGGGGGTCTCGAAGTCGGCCGAGGAATCGGTGACATGACAGGTGAACCGCTCGGTGCCGGAATGAACGGGTACGCAGTGCTCGAGCAGTCATCGGCGGGCCTGCACCTGCGGCAGCGTGCGCGGGCGTTCGTGTTCGTCGACGCCGCCTCGGCCCAGCGACTCGTGCATGTGACGTGCGAGGTCGGCCTCATGTTCGAGAGCATTCTCGAAGAAGTGCTCCGGCGCCTTTCCTCTCGATTCGGCGATCTCTATCACCGAGGGAACGTCCTGCTCTCGGCTACACACACCCATGCCGCCCCCGGAGGAACCGACGGCCATCTCTTGGTGGACATCACCACGCTCGGCTTCCGGCCGATCACCTTCGAGTCCAACGTCGCGGGCATCGTGGACGCGATCGGGCGGGCACACGACGACGTGCAACCCGGTCAGGTCTCCATCACCACTGGCTACTTGACCGATGCCGGAGTCAATCGCTCTCCCAAAGCATTCGATCGAGATCCGATCTCGGACACCTCTCGATTCCCGGGCAAGATCGATCCGCGATCGGTCAACCTACAGGTGATGCGGGACGGCGAACTGGCAGGCATCATCAACTGGTTCGCCACCCACGGCACGTCGATGAAGGCCACGAACACCTTGATCAGCACCGATAACAAGGGGTATGCAGCATGGCACTGGGAGCGGGAGGTCGAGAAGGTCGACTACCGCAACCCCACTTTCGTCGCCGCATTCTGCCAAAGCACCCCCGGCGACATCACCCCCAACCTGGACAGGCAGCCCGGCACCGGTCCGACGACGGATGAATTCGAGAACACCCGCATCATCGGCATGCGCCAATTCGATACTGCGCGTGCGCAAACCGAATCCGCTGCGAGCGCAGTCGGCACCGGCATCGATGTCCGGTGGGTGTATGCAGACTTCTCCGGCTTCACCGTCCGACCTGAGTTCACCGGTGACGGACGCACCCACACCACCAGCCCCGCCGCGCTCGGTGCCGCCTTCGCGGCGTCGAGTCAAGAAGATGGCGGCGGACTACCGGAACTCGGGCTTCAAGAGGGCGAGCGTGGCGGCAATCCCGCTCTGGCAGCTCTCGGTTCGGTGGTGATGCCGCAATGGCTACGCGACGCACATGCTCCGAAGGACATCCTTCTCCCCGTCGGATTGATACCAGGAATCGTGCAGCAGCAGCTTCCTTTTCACCTCGCACGGCTGGGCGGGTTCTTCCTGTTCTCCTGCCCGTTCGAGCCGACCATCGTCGCAGGCTCACGCTTGCGAACAGCCCTGGCCGACACCCTCGGCGTCGATTCCGATCAGATCGTCGTGCAGGGGTACACCAACGGCTACGGCCACTACCTGACCACGCCCGAGGAATACGACCAGCAGGATTACGAGGGCGGTGCGACCCCGTTCGGTCGTTGGCAACTCCCGGCAACCGTTCAAATCGCCGTCGACCTCGCATCCGCTATGCGAGATGGCCGGACGATCGACAACGGAACCTCGCAACCGGACCTGACCGGCGCGATACCGAACTCTCCCAGCGGAATCGCGTTCGTCGACCTTCCGGCTCCCGGCAGGGCATTCGGCGACGTCCTGAGTCAGCCGGCCCCGCAGTACGACGTCGGCGCACATGTCGCCGTACGGTTTTCCGGTGCGAACCCCAACTCGAATTTGCGACGTGACGACACCTACTTGGCCGTGGAGCGGGCCGACGGTGCGAGCTGGGTTCGAGAGTACGACGACAGTGACTGGTACACGACCATCGTCTTCGACAACTCTGGGCCGTTCACCGACACCACGATCGCGTGGGATGTCCCGGCTTCCCAGCAAGCCGGGCGCTACCGCATCGTGTATTTCGGCGATGCCCGGGCGATCGATGGCCGGCTCACACCGTTCACGGGAACCTCTGCCGAGTTCGAAATCTTACCGTCGTGACCTTGCCGTGACCATTGCGTGACAGATACGTAATGGCCACTTGGGTTCGCTGTGTCCCTGAGAGAGGAACGTGGACGAGGGGCGCTGCGAGGAACCAGTTCCACGCAGCCCGCCTTTACCAACGACCTATCGGGAGGCTCGACATGTCCACAGCCAGCATGACAGCAGTGAAGAGAAGTTTGGGCGGCGTAGCAGCCATCGGCACAGCACTGGCGTTCGCCGCACTCGTTCCCGCGACGGCGTCCGCCGCCCCGGTCGGATGTACGACCGCACCGGGTGGCAACGCTGCAGCGTCGCTGGTCGGAAACTCCCAGTGCGACAGTGAGGCCGACGCCACCAGCGCGGCAGCCGGATACGGTTTCGACGGCTGGGGATCTGCCAACGCCATGGCCAACGCAGCAGCACTCGCTCTCGGATTCAACGGCGGCATCGCGGTAGCGGACGGCACGGCGGGCGGAGGACCGGCTGCGATCGCATTCGGACCGGGCAGCCTCGCGGACAACTCGGCTGTAGGGCCAGGTCTGTCCATCGCGATTGCCGGCCCAGGTGCAACCATCACGCTGACCCCCACCGGTGCCGTATGCCAGGGACCCGGCATCGCGGGGAGCTTCACCACCCTGCAGGGCTGCATCGGCTGACCTGATCTCAGCACAGGTTCCACGCTGAAAGCTACGTTCTCGCGCGCCGCACCGGAGCGCGAGAACGTAGTTGTATTCATGCAGGTCCAGCGGCGATTAAGCTACCGACATGCGTACCGATGGCGTGCAGCAGGCGGATAGATGACTACCTCGGAGTTCAGCGAGGCGATGCTCGCGTTGACGAGAAGGCTGCGCAAGCAGCGGCCGGTGCATTACTTGACACCGAGTCAGATGCAGATTCTGGGCGACGTCGAGCGAAGCGGCGGATCGAGCGCCCCCGTCGACCTCGCTGCGATGCAGGGCGTGCGGATCCAGTCGCTGACAAGTAATCTCAACTCGCTCGAAGCCGAGGGTCTGGTGACCCGCACTCCGGACACCACCGATCGGCGAAGATTGTTGATCGTGATGACCACCGAAGGAACAACCCTCGTCGCAGCGGACCGTACACAGCGCGACAAGTGGCTCGCCGACGCGATGGACGAGGAACTCACTCAACTCGAACGCGAGATCCTTCATCTAGCGGCTCCCATCCTCTGGAAACTCGCCCGACGGGCGGATTCCGCGGGGGTGATTGACCTTCCGGCGAGGCTCGTGAACCATGTAGAGCGTTAACCCCCTGAAGTGGCGCCTGTGCCGCGAACAACGAGGAGTTCGAGCGAGATGATGTCCTACCTTCTGTATGACCTGTTACTCCCCCAGGTCGGCCACGACGTTGCAACATATTGGGCAACGCTGCTGGTCATCAATCCAATCTGACACGTACGAGAAACAGCTACTCGGCCCCCGCGAGAGATATTCCAGCGAGGGCCGAGTTTTTTGTGTTCTCATGTCTCCGGAAGCCGTGTTCAGACGAGCGAAGTAGCCGTCGGCAACAGCCGCGAGAGGACATCGGACAGCGTCACCACGCCGAGTGTCTGCCCTCCTTCTACGACGAGCGCAAGATGATTGCTCGTCTCACGCATCGAAGCCAGTGCTACGTACACCGGAGTGTTTACCTGCAAGGTGAGTACCGGGCGAGTGATCTCGGAGAGGGTGACATCGCCGTTGAGCGTGTCGCGAACATGGACCACACCGCTGACGATCTCACTGTCGCGCACGAGAATGCGGAGGTGTCCCGACTCGATCGACGCTGCTCGGACGTCCGCGATCGTCGCCGCCGAGGACACTGACACGGGCAGACCCGGCGACATCAGAAGGTCACGAACCACCAGCTTCTGCAGGTCCAGCGCGCCGGAAATCTGCGCCGAGTAACTGCTGTCCAGCGCTCCTACGTTGACGGAGTGTTCCACCAGCTGGCGCAGGTCCTCGGCGTTCTGTCCCGAGGCGAGCTGTCCCGATGGTTCGACGCCGACCTTGCGTAGGCACCAGTTCGCCATGCCGTTGAGAGCGAGAAGCATCGGGCGAGTCAGCCACATGAATCCGCGCATCGGAATGGCCAGCAACGTCGCGGACCGTTCCGGATGGGCGATGGCCCACGACTTCGGAGCCATTTCGCCGACCACGAGATGAAGAAAGGTGACGATGATGAGCGCAAGCACGAAACCGGCCACGTCCGACACCCAATACGCAATACCCCAGGACTCGAAAGCGGGTGTGAGCTTATGGTGAACGGCTGGTTTGGTGGTGGCGCCGAGGGCCAGCGTGCACAGAGTGATGCCGAGCTGTGAACCTGCCAGTAGCACCGTCAGTTCACTCGAACTACGCAGGGCCGCACGTGCCGACCTGCTGGTGCTCGCCGCATCCTCGAGCCGGTGACGTTTTGCCGCGAGCAGCGCGAACTCGACGGCGACGAAGAAGGCACTTGCAGCGATCAGACCGACAGTAACCGCCAGCACGATCCACGGATCGCTCATCGGTGGGAATCCTTTTCTCTGCCATCGGAACGGCCGGTATCGCCGCTACGCAAATCACGTTGTCTCAGCTGGAGGCTGACCAGCGACGGTACGTAGTTGTCGATCTTGCGCACCTCGAGCACCACGTATCGCTCGGGTACTTCGTCGTCGTCGTTCACCAGGTCGGCCGAATCAGCAGGCAGCTCGACTTCCACTATGGTTCCGACGCTGGGCAAAGCTCCATGATGGGAGATGATCAAACCGGCGATCGTCTCGTAGTCACCGCCGGGCAGATCGTGATCGATGGAGCGTTCGACCTCGTCGATATAAACCTCACCGCTCATCGTCCAAGTACCGTCCTCGGCTGCAATCGGAGTCGGATCGATTTCATCGCTGTCGTGTTCGTCGGTGATCTCCCCGACGAGCTCCTCGGCCAAGTCCTCGATGGTGATGACACCGGTCAAACCACCGTATTCGTCGATCACACAGGCGAGCTGATTGTTCGAAGACCGCAATTCGAGGACAGCGTCGGGAAGTGATTGCGTCTCAGGCAGAATCAAGGCCGGGCGAACGAACTCGCGGACTTCGGCGTCCGGCCGATCGACGGCGATCAGAATGTCCTGCAGATGCACCACACCCACGATGCCGTCGTCCTCGTCCAGCACTGGATAGCGGGAATGCTCGTGACCCATCGATGCCGTGACACTTGCCAGCGAATCGTGGGCACGCACGGTCGCAGCACGAGATCGCGGAATCATCGCGTGCTCGACGGTTCGCGTCGGGAAGTCGAGGATGCGATCGAGAAGATCGGACAATTCGTCGGGCAGATCGCCGGAACCTCGCGACTCGGCAACGATATGTTCGAGGTCGCGGAGCGTCGCAGAGTGCTCGACGTCGTGGACCGGCTCGATCTTCAGCACTTTCAGCAGCAAATTCGATGCCTGGTCGAAGATGGTGATCAGCCATCCGAAAAGCTTCAGATACATCGTTGTCGACAAGGACAGCCAGCGTGCGACCGGCTCGGGCCGGGCGATCGCGAAGTTCTTGGGAAACAGCTCGCCGAACAACATTTGAACGAACGTCGAGAAGAGCAGCGCTACTACGGCGCCGATACCTATTCCGACCGCGGTCGGGATACCGACCCCGCCGAGCAGTGTGCCCAGGGATTGGCCGATGAGCGGCTCTGCCACGTAACCGACGAGAAGTCCGGTCACCGTGATCCCGAGTTGCGCGCCGGAAAGCATGAACGAGGTGCGTTTGGTGACCTCGAGAGTGCGCCGCGCGCCCGTGTCACCGGCCTCGGCGCGAGCTTTGAGTCGAGACCGATCCACTGTCATGTAAGCGAATTCCTGCGCCACGAAATAGCCGGTGACGACCGTGATGAGGAAGACGACGAGGATGCCGAGAAGGAGGGTGAGCACTTCGCTCATTCGCCGGACACCGCCTCGCACATTATCGACATCGTGCGTGGAGCCGCGTCCGGCCCGGGTCTATCGCTGTCCATGAATCCTCTGCTTGTGGGCGGGGTGGTGATTTGTCCGATTGTACCTGGCCTATTCGAATGCCAGATCGGTCGCAGGCGGCGCTGCAGACGGCTTCGACATCATGCCGCCTGTCCTACCGTCGGGCCTGGACCTCTTCGTCGACCACGTCGTGCCGATCCTGCAGGCCCCGGGTTTGTTCGGTACACCCGATACACCGCGGACACGCTACGCGGGCATTACGTACTCCCCAGGCCGGAAAACTGCAACGCTGTTGCGGGGCTGAAACTGGGCTGAGAGGAATATGCTCGATCGCTTCGGGTACATACGTGCGCGAGAAGTAACGCCACAAGACTGGAAGCGAGCTCCCTTTGACCGAACAACTGACGGTACGACGCGTGATCGACGCCCCCGCAGCATCGATCTTCGCGGCCCTGGCGAATCCGGAACTACAGGCGGAGCTGGACGGATCGGAGATGTTGCAGGGCGCAATCGACCCGATGCCGCTGACATCTGTGGGCGAAATGTTCGCGATGGAGATGTATCAGCCTGCGATCGGTGAGTACGTCATGGAGAACACCGTGTTCGTCTTCGAGCAGGATCGCCGGATCGGGTGGATCCCCAACAGGAAGGGCATGGAGCCGCGCGGAACCCGCTGGTCATGGGAGCTCGACGCTGTTACCGACGACCGGACCGCGCTCACCCAGGTCTACGACTGGTCACGCGTCACCGATATGGAGTTCCGCAGGATTGCCAGGTTTCCGCGAGTGAAGGAAGAGCAGATCGTCGACACGATGCGCAAGCTCGCCCGGCATCTCGGAGTGCCGATCGAGGACTGAGACGAGAATTTCGCTGCGCCGACAAATCTCGTCATTTGTCCACCGGATTTACATATGTGAGGTATTGTCATCTACTACGTGACATGCACCACTTGCAATCCGCGTCAGATGAGGAGTTTGCGTCGTGGCAACCCAGATGAGTCCCCAGTCGAGCGCGCCTATCGAGGAGTGGCACGACAAGAAGCGTTACCTATGGCTGATGGGGCTCGTCCCGCCCACCGCCGTCTTTTTCGCAACCGCAATGATCTGGGTCTTCAACCAACTCGGCTGGTCTGCGGTCTCCCCCGTGCTGTGGTGGATCGGGCCGATCCTCGTCTACGTGCTGTTGCCGGCGCTCGATCTGTTCTTCGGTCCGGATGGTCAGAATCCGCCCGACGAGGTCATGGAGCGTCTGGAGAACGACAAGTACTACCGCTACTGCACGTACATCTACATCCCCTTCCAGCTCGCGAGCCTTCTCTTCGCCTGCTACCTGTGGACGGCGGAGAACCTCAGCTGGCTCGGGATCGACGGCGGCCTCGGGCTCGCCTCGAAGATCGGACTCGCCATCAGCATCGGCGTCGTAGGCGGCGTGGGAATCAACACGGCGCACGAAATGGGGCACAAGAAGCCGAGCCTCGAACGCTGGCTGTCGAAAGTCACACTGGCGCAAACGTTCTACGGGCATTTTTTCATCGAACACAACCGCGGCCACCATGTCCGCGTCGCAACACCGGAAGACCCCGCGAGCTCGAAGTTCGGAGAGAGCTTCTGGCGCTTCCTCCCCCGCAGTGTGTGGGGAAGCCTGCGCTCGTCGTGGGAGCTGGAAAAGACCCGTATGGATCGACTCGGCAAGTCCACGTGGAACATTCGCAACGATGTGCTCAACGCCTGGCTGATGTCGGTCGTGTTGTTCGGTGGGCTCATCGCCGTGTTCGGCATCGGTATCGCGCCATACCTGATTCTGCAGGCCGTCTACGGATTCGCGCTCCTCGAAACCGTCAACTACCTGGAGCATTACGGACTGCTTCGCGGTAAGACCGCCTCTGGCCGATACGAGCGGTGCGCACCGGAGCACAGTTGGAACTCCGATCACATCGTCACCAATATCTTCCTTTATCACCTTCAGCGGCACAGCGATCACCACGCGAACCCGACCCGCAGGTACCAGACTCTGCGCAGCATGGAAGGTGCACCGAACCTCCCGAGCGGCTACGCAAGCATGATCGCCCTCGCCTACTTCCCGCCGATCTGGCGAAAGGTGATGGACCACAGGGTGTTGGAGCACTACCTCGGTGACATCACCAACGTCAACATCGAGCCCAGCAAGCGCGCGAAGATCCTTGCTCGCTACGGTGCGACTCCAGAGGCACAGTGATGGCCGGCTACCAGTGCCCCGTGTGCAACTTCGTCTACGACGAGACCGTCGGCGCACCGCGTGAAGGATTTCCAGCCGGCACCCCGTGGGCCGACATCGCCGACGATTGGCCGTGCCCGGACTGCGGCGTGCGAGAAAAGATCGACTTCGAACAGAAAGCAGACTGACATGTCCACCGATTTCAAGCTCTACCAATGCATCCAATGCGGATTCGAGTACGACGAGGAGATCGGCTGGCCCGATGACGGCATCGAGCCGGGAACCAAATGGGAGGACATCCCGGAAGACTGGAGCTGCCCCGATTGTGGTGCCGCCAAGGCCGACTTCTTCATGGTCGAGATCAGCAGGCCGTGACGGCGGGCGGTAATGTCGACGAAGTGACTGTCCGACCGGAGACGACCAGCCTGTACAAGAGCGCTGTGACCAGCCTGATGCGCACCACCATTCTCGACGCGCTCCACTCTCTACTCCTCGAGCACACCTGGTCGAACGTCAACATGACGGACGTCGCCAAGACTGCGGGGGTCAGTCGCCAAACCCTCTACAAGGAGTTCGGCACCAGAAAGGGTTTGGCGCAGGGCTATGCGTTGCGGCTCACCGACACCTTCGTTTCGTCCGTGGACAGCGCAATCTACGCCAACGAGAACGACAGCCTCAGCACGTTGTATCTGGCCTTCACTCAGTTTTTCGGTCGGAGCGCCACCGACCCACTCGTGTTGTCGATACTGACCGACGAACCACCACCGGATCTACTTCGTCTCGTCACCACCGAAAGTGGAATTCTGCTCGAGCACGCGGCATCCCGACTTGCCGAGACCTTCGAGCACAGCTGGATTCGGGCCTCACCGCACAATGCTGATGTCCTCGGTCGTGCCGTCGTGCGGCTGGCATTGAGCTACATATCGATGCCACCGTCGAATTCCGCCGACGTCGCCGCCGACATGGCGTCACTGCTCGCCCCCTTCGTCGACACCGTCAAAGATTCGGCCTGACGCGTCGATGATGCTGTCCTCGGATGGCAGAACCTCGAGCACCGCGTCGCCCAGGGGGATGAAGCTGTCCCTGCTCGCCACCCTGCGGACACCTCACGATGAGGTTCGATGCCGTCGCCGCGACAAGCTGTCGACAGTCTCCTCTGAACATCTTGCTCATCTTGTTTATCTTGTTCAGCGGCGTAGAGTGAATGTATGGACAGCAACACGCGCACCAAGGCGCCGGGGACGAAGGCCGCCAAGAAGCGTGCTACTTCCGCGAGAAAGGCGCAACCCGACAGCGGCGCCCTCAACCAAGCCAAAAAAGCGGCGGCTCCAGCGTCTCGACCAGATCAGGTACGCCGCGCAGCTGGTCGGGTACCGACCAGCCTTCAAAATGCGTGGAGCAGTGTCCCACAATCAACGCGTGACGAGTTCGAGCGGACCGTGGAAGCCGTACCGTCCGCGGCACTGAATCCGGCATTGTGGGGACCGGAGCCCACGATTGCAGAGCAGCGGACAGCTGCACTACGCAATCTGCAGGCTCAGTATCGTGCACGGTCCGCTGTCATGGACCAGTCGTTGACGCGGAGCGAAGCTGCGAACCTACTCGAGGTGTCAGAGCAAGCGATCCTCGATCGCTTGGAGGCCGGCGATCTCGTCGGTTTGAGAAAGGGGCGGGAATGGCGTTTGCCGATGTGGCAGTTCCACGCCGGAACTGAACGTGGATTCCTGCCCGGACTGGCCGCACTCAAAGATCTCTTCACCGATGGTGTTGTGGCACTCTCGGAATGGGTCACCGCACCGAATGTGGACCTCGATGGAGTCTCCCCCGTCCAGGAACTCGCCATCGACAACACCGCCGATGTCATTGCCGTAGCCGCCGCTGCAACGTCCGCGGCGTGGTAGCCGAATTACCCCAGCCCCAGCGGCCACTCACCGGCGGACACGTGTGGTCGTGGTCCTGGCGCAGACCCACTCGAAACCATCCATGGACGTGGTGCCGGATCTACCACCACGGCGTTCGTACACCCGACGGGGTCACCCACCGGCCTTTCGGCCCGCTGCATCGGCTGGACCATCACACACCCAACCTTCCGCCTCAGGTGTGCCCCGATGGTCGATCGGTGTTGTACGTCGCCGGCAATATCGTCACAGCAGTCGGTGAGGTGTTCGGAGACCGTGCGGAGGCGAGGATTTGTCCGCAGTACCGGATCGCGATCGTGCGCCCACGAAAAGCCATCGATCTGCTCGATCTGCGTGGGCAAGGAACTGCCATGAGCATTGGGGCACTCCCGTCCCTCGCTACCGGTAGCTATCCCCGTGTCCAAACACAACAGTGGGCCCGCGCGATCTTCGAAGATCAACCTGTAGCAGAAACAACTGTCCAAGGGGTGTATTACGACGCAGCCCATACCAACGGACCCGCTGTGGCGTTATGGAACGCAGCCGGGAATGTCGAGGTGCTGGCCGAGGCCGAGCAGGTGCAAGATTTCGCGCTGACCGACCAGCAGATCTGGACGCGGATCGCTTCGGCTGCCGAGAGTATCCGTCTCCGATACGAACGAGTTCCGAGATGTGCGGACTGCACATCGAGCTAATGCGTTTGCCTACTCTCGGCCACCATTCCGCGGTGCATGACGCGGTCACCGACGACACCGCTGTGGTCCGCGCGGTGCATGACGCATCGGTTGTCCCAGATGACGAGGTCACCGGTTGACCACGAGTGCTCGAGAACGTTCTCCGGTCGTGTCGAGTGCTCCACGAGATACCGGATCAGCGTTGCTGCCAGGGCTTCAATCTTGCCACTCACCGCCACACAGCGGGCAGGCGCGGAAAGATACAGAGCCTTCCGTCCGGAGACCGGATGCACTCGGACCAGCGGATGCTTCGCCGACACGTTCTCGAATCCATCCAGTCCGGTCACCACATGCGTGACAGTTCGCCCGTCGATATCGGCCCGGATCTCGGCAGGCAAGGTGTCATAGGCGTCGTACTGGTTACTGAACAGCGTCTGGCCGCCCGTGGTCGGGACTTGGACGGCTCGCAATGAGGTGTAGGCAGGCGGGTGCTCGATGTAGGTGGTGTCGACGTGAAACGTCGACTTCGGTGGGGTCGCTCTTCCGACATTGCTGATCACGTTGAGATCGGGATAACCAGCGAGAGGGCTCTCCCCTTCGGTGAATATCAGGTCGCCGAAGGAACGAAGAAACGTCAGGAACTGGTCGTCGTCGATTTCGCGATCGGGCAGGACTGCGACGCCGTGCCGAGCGAGAAGGGTCACGAACTCATCGATATCCTCGGCAGTCAACCGGGCGGGGTCGACTTCGGTGATCCGGACCCCGATGGGGTGCAGAACCTCGTGTTTCATCAGTCCCCCTTGCCTATTGCCAACGCGAACAGTTCGTCGAGAGGAATGCCTGCCGCCGCCGCCATGACGGCGATGACACTGCTCGGGGAGTACGAGCAGTAGAGACCGGCTTCGAGGAACCACGGGTTTCCGTCTCGGTCGATACGGAAATCGAACAGGCTGTACTGACGGCACCCCAGCGCGACATGGCATTTCCTTGCGGCATCGAAGACTTTCTCGGTGATGGGATCGTCGCTCTCGACTATCCAGGCGCGGGTGGCTTCCTTGGCGACCAGGAACAGCTCACCGTCCTCGGTCCGGTCGAGCTTGTCGGCGCGGCCACGGATCGGATTCGACACCTCGTCGACGGCGTACTCCTCCAACGGGAGGCACACCAGGACGCCGTCGCGGACGATGATCCCGCAGCGCACCTCGCGGCCCAGTTCGATGTACGACTCGATGAGTGCCGATTGCGAGTACTGCAACGCCTCGTCCACGGCGGCGGCGAGTTCGACCGGATCGCGAACCAGTGTCACCCCCATCGAATTGTCGGAATCGACGGGCTTGACCACGACCGGCACCATGGCTCTCGAAGATTCTGTTTTTCTCGGGTCGCCGCGGGAGACGAGGACCCCGTCGGGAACGGCGACGCCGGCTGCCACGACGACAGCCCGGGCAATGTTCTTCTCTGCCGTCATCGCCATCACTTCCGGCCGGTTCCCCACGTACGGAATGCCGAGCAGTTCGAACAGTGAGCGGTATGTTGTCATCCCGGGCCGGCAGAACATCTGAGGAACGACAACGTCGATTTGCCAGGTGGATATCTCCGAGATTGCGTTGCTCAGTGAAATAGATTGCGCTGCAGCAATACTCGACGACTCGACGCTCTCCGGAAAGCGCCAGCACCCGTCCGGTGTGACGAATGCGATCCGAAGACTGTAGGCCGGGTTCCCCGCGAACGCATCGAGGAATCCCCTGGCGTAGACGCGCGAGAGATCGGCGTTGAAGTCATCGACCGCCGAGCCCGCAAGGACCAGTACCGATGTCGGCGACATCAGTCCCCTCCATTCTCGACGAGTTTGCCGATGTTGAAATCTATTCGCGTCCACCCTCGCCCGGACTTCAGGTTCTTCAGCAGCAGTGAAGGAATCTGCAGGTGATGAACCAACAGGTAGGGCAACGGGTCCCAACGTTCGTACACCGCATCGCTTCCACTCAGAATCACTCGGAGTCGATGCCGGCGCTGCGACTCGGTGAGCAGCCGCCACAGTTCGTGATAGATCCAGTACGTCGGACGTGAGGACTGGGTGGGTTCGACGACCGAGTGACCGTCCTCGAGGTACGCAGCAGCGAGATCCGGGTGGTCGTAGAACATGGTGATGGCCGAGTGCGTGCGCGGATTGCATTCGATCGCGTAGACCTGCCCGTCCGAAGCCTCGATGAAATCGAAGGACAACTGGCCGGTGACACCGAGCGTCTCCACGAATGTCTCTACCCAGGACCGAATCTCGGGCTTGTCGATCATCTCGTAGTTGACCTGGAAGGCCGAGGACTCGCAGCATGCGTAGACCTGCAGCGCACCACCGCGCACGGTTCCGTGGGTGCAGTACTCCTGGCCGGAGATGAACTCCTGCAGTATCCACGGGTCACCCTCGTCGATGCCGAGGCTGCGCGCGAAACCAGCATTCCGCTCCGGGGTGCTCTGGGACAGGCGTGTCAGATCCATCCGCCCGACGGGGTTGTAGGCGATGCGTTTGAGGATGTACTCACGCCCGGGAGCGAAATCGAAAGTATCGATCTGCTGCGGGTCGGTGATCCGCTTCCAGTGCGGAACCCGGAGTCCCATGGACTCCGCCATCTCCGAGAATTGTGATTTATCGTCGAGCATGCGCACGGTTTCGGAGTCTGCGTGCACGACTTCGCAGTATCCGTCGAGTATGTTTCGCGCGTCGGCATCGTGAATGCTCGCCGCTGGACTCGCCACCGGAACGAACACGTCGACCCCTTCGCGGACGACCACGTCGCGCAAGGCTTTGGCGTACCCGGGGTCGGTGGGCTCCGGCACGCAATAGAAGCGATCGACTGCCCGAGAGAACCGATGTCCGGTGAACCGATACTTGGGTGATTCGACGAGGACCACTCGGTGACCTGCCAGGTGGAACGACCGTGCCAGTTGAAGCGCTTTGGTCATCTTTCCACCACTGATCAGAATTGTCCGTCTCGATGATCCCTGTGCGTCGAAGGGCGGATCGAATCGCCGGGCAAGGGCGTAGCCCACCACGGCAAGGTCGAGTGGCAGCGTGGCGAGCAAACCTGCCAGGGCCCCGACCGTGCGCACTGCCGAAGACACCATGTCCGCTACACCGGTATCCGTCGAATGAGCGTCACACCGTCTCGCAACGGCAGAAGGACCTGCTCGACGCGAGGGTCGCCGGCGACGTAGCGGTTGAAGTCCGCGATCGCGTCGCCGTTGCCGGTCCGACCGTCCGCCGGCGCGTAGGGCTGACCCTGCATCAACGTGTTGTCCACGACGATGACTGCGTTCGCGGTCAGCAGATCGGTATCGAGCAGCATCCGGTAGTAGTCGAGATATCCGGTTTTGTCTGCGTCTACGAATACGAGGTCGAAGGGACGTGAGGTTCCGTTGAGCCGACGCAGAGTTTCCGAGGCCGGCCCGACTTCGACGACGATGCGCGCGCCCGCTGCCGACTCTGCAAAGCTTTTCCGCGCGAAGTCGGCCACATACTCGTCGATCTCACAGGCCACCACTTCCCCGTTCGGTGGGAGAGCTTCTGCCATGGCCAGCGCGGAGTAACCGGTGAACATACCGATTTCGAGCACTCTTCTCGCTCCGGTCATGTGCACCAGGAACTTCAGCAACTGGCCCTCGACCTGCCCGGACAACATTTCCTGCTCCACTGGCCGCGAAGCCCAGTCTGCAGTATGCGTCCGCTGCGACAACGCTGCCAGCGCCGGGGACTCCCCCGTGGTGCAGCGTTCGAGGTACGGATCGAGCCCCGCGGCCAGATCTCGCAAGCGGCTGATCCGGCTCATCAGCTCGTCCGAAATCGACGCCACATCTGTCAGCTGCTCGGTCACCTCCCGCAATTCCGCGGCAAGGATGGTCGACGGTGTGACCGGGCGCGGTTCTGTTCGAGAGTCGATGTCACTCACCGACTCTGGTCGGAGGTGAACATGTCTACTCCCTCTCCGCCGCGGTCGAAGTCCAAGCAGATCTTCTTGTGCAACGTCAACACGTCGGCGAGTTCTGCCGTCGTCACATCGTTGAGGAACCGGCACGCTCCGATCGGGTCGGGAACTGCGGCACGCAGAATGCCATCGCGAGTCTTGAGGATCGAACTGGTTGCCTCGGACAGTAGTTCGGACGTCAGGTAGTCGCTGTCGAGCGCGAGACCGAGGCGGGACATGGTCCCGAGTACTCGATCGCGCTCTTCGGAGGTGATGTGCCCGCGCTGCTCGGCGAGAGTGGTCGACAATGCCATATCGATATTAATTGCATGTCCGTGGAAGAACGGCGCCGGAGGCGTCAATTCCAGCGTCGGGCTCCAGGTGTGACCGAAGGCGATGACGCGGTCCAGTTCGATCTCGTGTAGGTTCGGCGCCTCGAGTTCGAGCATGGTATCGATAGCTTGGTACGTCGAACTGTCTGCAATAGCGCGTAATTCGGGAGTTCCATCGAGGTGCCCGAACCTGGTGCGGAGCAGTTCCGGGCCGTGTTCGTCGAGCATGTCGAAAATTGCACTGTTACCCACGACCGAGATCTTGATCAACTCCGCCATGCCGTTGCGGACCTGGTCCTCCGGTAGCGAACGAAGGAACGAAAAGTCCAGCAGGACCTTCTGCGAAGCGTGGTAGGCGCCCAGACGGTTCTTGTGCTTTCCGAAATTCACTGCGACCTTGATGGACACACTTGCGTCGATCAGCCCGATCAGCGTCGTCGGGATTCTGATGTACGGGGTGTTGCGTCGGTAGCTTGCGCACGCGTACCCGGCGACGTCGGTAGTGAGCCCGCCTCCGACGACCAGGACCGGTTCGGTGCGTACGAGCCCGAACCTGTCGAATTCGCCCACGATCCGCTCGAACGTCTCGAGCGACTTGGCGGTCTCGGCAATCTTCACCGCAAGCACGGTCAACGCAATGTCGTGGTGCTCGAAGTACGCACGGATCTGTTCGCCGTAGATTGCGTAGACGACCTCGTCGACGACCATGAGCGTCCGCCCGTACCGCCGGTAACTGTCCGCCAGTTCCGTGTTGCTCACCGAGAAAACACCGTCCACGTAGAGAAGGTCGTACTCGATCTTCTCGTATCCCTCGACGTGGAAGGCGCGCTCGGTGGCAGTGACCTGCGCTTGCATGGAGCTCATCGGTTGCCTTCGGTCAGCGCGCGGAGCCAATCCGCGTCGAGATGATCGACGGTATCCACCGCCGCGGAGAAGTCGCCCCCTACCGTGTTCGCGTTGGGAAACGCAATGCAGCGAACGTGTGCAGCGACAGCAGCAGCGACGCCACCGACGTTGTCTTCGATAGCAACGCAGTTCTTGGCGTTCTCGCCGAGGCGTCCGAGGGCGAACATGTACGCCGCGCGATCCGGCTTGCCCTGCGAGACACTCGCGGAATCGACCACGACGTCGAACAAGTCGACGTCGACAGCGGTCAGAGCGCCGAGTAAAGCGTTGACGTTTTCCGGGGAGGTGGTGGTCACGAGACCGACCTTGATGTCGTGCTTCTTCGCATCGGCGATTGTCTCGACCACGCCGGGACGCGGATCGACATCGGAGTTGGCCAGCAGCTTCTGAAAGATTTCCGACTTCGTGGAATGCACTGCTGCGGAATCGACTTCCTCCCCGCGAGAGTGCGCATATTCGGCGATGCGAGCCGCGCCGCCGTTGCTCGCCAGCATCTCGATGTAATCCTGACGCTCCCAGGTCCAGCCGAGATCATGGGCGGCGAAGGCGTCGTTGAATGCTTGTCGTTGAATTTCGGACGTATCGGCAATGGTGCTGATCGATCCGAACAGGATGGCAGCCATCGGGTTCCTTCCGCGAAATGTGGTGACGTGCATGGGGACTTGATGCCAGTGTGGTGACGGTGAGTGTCATCCAGTCCGGCGCGCACATCACGAATGAGTAACGGAAAGTAACAGAACGGTAACGCTGTTCATCGATATTTCGTCGATCGGACGAGTCCTGTCTGAACAGCGGAGCCGTGGGCATCTCGGCCGTCTACGGAAAGAGGACTCAACCATGCGAGTGCTGGTCACAGGCGCCACCGGGTACATCGGCTCCCGGCTCGTCCCCACCCTGATCGCGGCCGGGCACGACGTCGTCGCTGCAATGCGGGATCCGGGTAAGAAATCATCCTTTGCCTGGGGTGAACGGGTCGATACGGCCCGGTTCGATCTCGATGATCACGACAGCTTCCTCACCGCAACGGCCGGTGTCGATGCGATCGTCTACCTGGTTCACTCGATGGATGACGGTGATTTCGTAAGTAAGGACGCGGAGGCCGCCGAGCGCATGGTCACCGCCGCCGAGGCGAACGGCGTCGACCGTATCGTCTATGTGTCCGGCCTGATTCCCGACGACGATACCGAGTTGTCCGATCACTTACGGTCACGCTTGCAGGTCGAGGAGACATTCTTGGGAAGTTCCGTCGATGCCACGGTCCTTCGAGCCGCCATCATTCTGGGTTCGGGATCGACGTCGTTCGAACTGATACGACGGATGACCGAGCGCCTGCCCGTCACACCCATTCCTACGTGGATGAATCGGAGAGTTCAACCGATCGCGGTAGCCGACGTGGTGCGGATTGTGGCGGCATCACTCCGACCGGAACCCCTACCCGGATCGTTCGACATCGGTGGCGAGGAGGTGCTGACGTATCCGGAACCACTGGGCACCTATGCCCGTGTCGCCGGCCTACGTCGTCCCAGAATCCCAGTACCGTTCACCCCCGTTTCGCTCGTAGGAAAAGCCGTTGCAGCAATTACCCGAATGCCCGAGGGCACAGTGAGCGCGCTGGTCGACAGCCTCACCCATGAGATGACCGTGAGGCGAGGTAATGCGGCGACAGCCGAGTTCGCGGACCCTGGCCAACCTCTCATCGGGTTGACCGAATCGATCGAACGCTCCATCACCGACTCATCTCGCGGCGGAACGGAAGCCGACATCGATCCGCAGAAGGCAGCGGATACGGACCCGTCGTGGGCCGGAGGCGTAGTCACTCTGCAGGACAAAGCGATTCGGCATCGGCCGACCGGGCTGATGTCGCGCCTGGCGTTGGGCGTCGCACGAAGCTAGGCCTGCTCTACCACGGTGAACAGCGCAAACCCGACATCACATTACGACTGGCTGGGTGCTCGAGCGAGGCTGTTCTTCGCCCTTGGACGCGGATCTCTATTGTCGAGACCGACACGACATGGTGCACTGGCGTGCAGCAGAAGCGTTCAGGGGAACAAAAGGGGAAGAGGTTCGATGATGGATGCGGACGTAATCGTGGTCGGTGCGGGCCTGGCGGGCCTGGTGGCCACCGCCGAACTGGCCGACGCGGGCAAGCGGGTACTTCTGCTCGATCAGGAACCGGAACAGAATCTCGGTGGCCAGGCCTTCTGGTCGCTCGGTGGCCTGTTCATGATCGATACCCCCGAGCAGCGCAGGATGGGCATCAAGGATTCCCCCGAGCTGGCGTTGCAGGACTGGCTCGGCACTGCGACGTTCGACCGCGGCATCGACGACCCCAAGGGCGAGGACTACTGGGGTTACCAGTGGGCACAGGCCTACTTGGAGTTTGCGGCGGGCGAGAAGCGCTCGTGGCTGCACGCGCAGGGGATGCGATGGGTTCCGATCGTCGGTTGGGCCGAACGCGGCGGCTACCTCGCCGAGGGCCACGGCAACTCGGTGCCACGCTTCCACCTCACCTGGGGAACGGGCCCCGGCGTTCTCGCCCCGTTCGAACGGCGCGTCCGCGAGGCAGCAGCAAAAGGCTTGGTGCGCTTCGGATTCCGTCATCGAGTGGACGCACTCACCATGACCGACGGCGTCGTCGACGGTGTTCGAGGGGCAATTCTCGAGTCCAGCGCCTCGGTCCGAGGTTCGGGAAGCACGCGGGTCGAGGTAGAGGAGTTCGAGCTCCATGCCGGTGCCGTACTGGTCACCGCCGGTGGAATCGGTGCCAATCACGATCTGGTGCGGGAGAATTGGCCCGCTCGATTGGGCGCACCTCCGACGTCGATGATCTCCGGGGTACCCGAGCACGTCGACGGGCGCATGCTCGGTATCACCGAGCGTGCAGGTGGCCGGTTGGTCAACAAGGACCGGATGTGGCACTACACCGAGGGAATCAAGAACTGGGATCCCATCTGGAAAAACCATGGGATTCGCATCATCCCCGGTCCGTCTTCGATGTGGTTCGACGCACGCGGACAACGCTTCCCGGTCCCGAACTTTCCCGGCTTCGATACTCTCGGCACGCTGAAAACAATTCAGGACAGTGGATACGACTACTCGTGGTTCGTTCTCACGCAGAAAATCATCGAGAAGGAATTCGCACTCTCGGGATCCGAGCAGAACCCCGACATCACGGACAAGAACCTCAAACTCGTTCTCGGGCGGGTACTGCCCGGAGCGAGCGGACCGGTCGAGGCATTCAAAGAGCACGGCGAGGACTTCGTCGTCGCAAAAACGTTGTCCGAGTTGGTCGTGGGCATGAACAAGATCACCGGTGACAATCTCATCGATGCTCGCGATCTCGAGCGGCAGATCACCGCACGAGACCGAGAAACGGACAACCCGTTCACCAAGGACCTGCAAGTGTCCGCAATTCACAATTCTCGACGCTCCCGTGGCGAGCGGATAGCTCGTACCGCGTCGGTGCACAAGATTCTCGATCCCAAGTCCGGTCCGTTGATCGCAGTGCGCCTGAACATCATCACCCGTAAGACCCTCGGCGGCATCCAGACCGATCTCGACGGGCGCGTGCAGAATTCGGACGGGACTGCGGTACCGGGACTGTGGGCAGCCGGTGAGATCGCCGGCTTCGGCGGCGGCGGTGTACACGGATATCGGTCACTGGAGGGCACCTTCCTCGGCGGCTGCATCTTCAGTGGTCGGCAAGCCGGACGGGCATTGGCGCAGGGAGTGTGAGCGCGGCCGATAGATAGTGCACCCCAGAGGTAGCCCGTCGGTCGCGAAGTGCACACTCTGTACCGTGGAGCGGAGGACTTCGACCACGGAACACCGATTGGGAAGGATCTTTATGTCTCAGCCTGCACGGCTCGAGAAGAATCCGGACAAGGGCTACGTAGCACTACTCGGCTGGAGCTTGCCGGCAGTGGAAGCCCTCGACAAGTTCGACCGCAGGTACGTGGTCGTGGCGCCGGATTGGGCCGAGCCTTACTGCACTGAGCACGATATCCCCTATCTTCCTTGGAATTTCGAACGTCTCAACGACCGTTCGCTCGAGATTGCCGAAACCCTGCGCGATATGGGTGTCGACGTCGCGATCCCGCTGTACGAGGAAACTGTCGAGTGGGCGGGCGCCATCAACTCGGTGCTGCTGGACAACCCACGCCTGTTCGGGCAGGCGATGTTGTTGCGAGACAAGTCCCTGATGAAGCGTCGCGCACAGCTCGGTGGGATTCGCGTCGGGATCTTCGAGGAGGCTCACGACCGTGAAGATGTGATTCGCTTCCTCAAGCGCGTCAACCAAACTCTCCTCAAGCTCGACGGCGACCCCAACGACCCGATTCACGTCAAAGCGTTCGACAAAGCAGGCTGCCTCGGCCACCGGGTGATCAGGACGCCGGACGAAGTCGACTCGATCCCCGACGAGGAATTCCCGGCGCTGATGGAATCACATCTCGACGGCTGGGAGTTCGCCGTCGAAGCGTGGATTCACAACGGAAAGATCAAGTTCCTCAACATCTCCGAGTACGTGACCCTCGGATACTCGGTGTTCGTACCCGCGACGCCCGAGCTCGAGAAGTACCGTGATCAGATCACCGTGCAAATCGAGAAGCTGATCAAGACCTTCGAGATCGAATTCGGGTTCGTTCACCCCGAGTACTTCGTCACCAGCGACGGCGAGATGTACTTCGGCGAAGTTGCTTACCGGCCACCAGGTTTCAAGGTTTTCGAGCTTCTCGAGCGTGCCTACGGATTCAATGCGTACCAGGGTCTGGTATTGGCGTTCGACCCGAAGACCACCGAGGAAGAGATCGACGCCTTCTTCCCCAAGGAGGTCGTCGACGCCACCGGTGTTGCCGGCTGCTTCGGTGTGTACCCCCGTCGACGCGTCGTCAGCAACCTCGTCATTCCCGACGTCACCTTGGACGACGACTACTACGAGACGAACGACCTCTCGGCGCCCGTGGAGGAGACCGTCACCAAACGGACGGCTTTCGGTACGCACTGGGGATTGCTGTACTTCTTCGGCGAAGATCCGTACCGGATGCGTGATCTGCTCAAACAACAAGAAGAACTGGACTTCTACGTGTGAGGCAGGAACTCGGGGACGACCACGCGCCACTGGCGCAGTCGACGGAAGAACCGTCGGACACCAATGCGACCACAGCGGCCGATCGAGCATTGGCTTCGCGTCTCGCGCAGCTCGATCACGCAACCGAGGCGTTCGCCACTGCGCCGGAGTTCACCAAGAGCAGCAAGCTCCGACGCGTCCTCGACTCGTTGCATCGTGTGCTGTCGCAACCCGGCGGTTGTGCAGCGATTCGGGAGCGTGCCGAACTCCTAGAGAAGGCCGGACTGTTCGCGGGATCGGACTGGGCGCATCCGGACATCCTCGTTCCGGCGTTCGTCGGCCCGAGCCTGCGTGGCGGAAACAACGACACCGTTGTGCTCGAAGCGACGAGCGAACTTCGCATGGTGGCGATAGTTGCCGGCGAGTACGCACACCCGGCGGTGACGCCGGAAGATGCTCGCCGGTTCCTGTCCCAGGTGCTCGCCTTGAACCTCGAAGTGTTGTTCACAGCGCCGTCGGAGGCAGAGCGAGTTCGGCTCGGACGCACGGCTCATCTCATTCGCGATCTGTTCGGTTACGTCGCCGAACAGATCGGCTACGACAGCGTTCTCGACGAACTCCTGGAAGAGATCTGGCGGGTGTTGCGTCAACGCCCGATTCAGGTGGACAGCGTCAAGACGATGGTCACCCGCATCGCGATCTACCGCGACGACCCGACCGTGGATCTCGGTACGTCCGGGCAGGGTCTCGACCGGTTGACCACGGCGTTGTTCGGCCCTACCGAAGCATGCCGGGAAGACCCCGGAGTCGACGTCTACCGGTCACGGCTTGCGGTCATGGATTCGGAAGCTCTGCAGTTCGAGGCACGCGGTTTCGCCCGCGCAATGCACGACACCGGGCTGGTCTCGCCCTATCACGCGACCCTCGTGCGTTACCTCGTGGAGAACAACACTTACGTACTCGCCGAGGCGCTCGGACTGTCCGACACCGGCCGGACTTGTCTGCAGCGATACCCGGAACTGGTTCAGCGCCTCGTTACCGAGACCGTGTACCCGGAGACAGCGCAGTGTCTGTACGGTCTGGCGCTGCTACTCGACCGAGGGACTCTGTACGAGCCGCCGGTAGTCCCTTCCCTGTGGCGGCAGATTGCGCTGAAACTGTCACCGAAGGTGCGCGAGAGACTGCTTGTCGCGTTCGGTCCGGGTCCCGATCCGGAATCACGGTTACTCGGTGGCCTGTTGTCGATGCTCGGCCAACCACTCGGCGTCGGCCAAGGAGACAATCCCACGTGCCAGTCTGCGCGAGCACTGTCCATGTGGGCGTACAACGATCCGGACTATCTGCTGCAGATGGTCGTCTGGGCCGCTCGTGACGACGAAATCGTCATGCACTTCGAGGGGCAACCGATTTCCTCGACCGACAGCATCGGCGGCGTCGCGACCACCGATCCGATCGACCTCGATCCGGTGTCGTTGCTGCTGGTACCGCACCTCGACCGAATTTACGCGGAGATGGTCCGACGCTGCGCCGGTCGCGAAGGCGACCCGCATCGCTGGGTCAATCCAGAATTCCACGGCTGGTGGTCAGCTCGGGAATTCCACATCAACGTCGACGTCGCGACCGGAAATCTGATCGACCTCGACGGCTTCATTCGCCAGTTTCACGCCTCCTATCACCCTGCGTACAACGGTGGTCAGCCGCTGATTCACCCGCAGCCGGCCGGCGTCGCCGTCACCGACAGTGCAGCCCGCTACATCGGCTGGCATGCGATCACCATCCTGCGTGTCACCGCAGATCCCGACGGCATCATGCGGGTCTACTTCTTCAACCCGAACAACGACAGCGGCCAGGATTGGGGTGACGGCGTCGTCGTCGGGACCGCAGGAAACGGTGAACGAGCCGGTGAAGGGTCACTGCCGTTCGATCAGTTCGCCTCTCGCCTCTACATCTTTCACGCCGATCCGCTCGAGGAAGGTGAGCCGGACAAGATTCCGGTGGAAGATGTCGAGAATATCATCGGATTCATCGAACGCAGTTGGGGCGCAGACAGGCTTCCTCGGGGCGCGAGCGAGGAAGATCGGTAGTTTCGGAGGCGTTTCCGAGCCGTTTCCGAGCCGTTTCCGAGCCGTTTCCGGGACTCCCCGTAGCCGGGCACCTGCCCTGCTATCGTCACCCTCGTGCCGATCCCACGTCCCGCCGGCCGGGTGCTTCGCGCCAGTGTGCTGGCCATGATGTTCTTCGCCATGGCCGCTTCGCCGGTGTCCGCCGAACCTGCTCCCGCAGCGACCACGACCTGGCTGTGTCAGCCCGGCCAGCAGGGCGACCCGTGCGGCGGTAGGTCGGGTGCTCCGGTCGACTGCTTCTACGTCTACCCCACCGCATCGTTGCAACAGAGCACCAACGCGAACTTCGACACCTCGCCCGAATTACGTGCGGTCGCGGCTTTGCAGGCAGCCCCCTTCGGAGAGAACTGCAACGTGTGGGCACCGGTGTACCGGCAGACCACCCTGCGCGCATTGTTTGCCGGGACGGCGGAAGAGCGCACCGCCGCCGGGAATCTCGCATACGCCGATATCGAGAATGCTTGGGACGACTACCTCGAGCACCACAACAACGGCCGTGGCGTGGTTCTCATCGGACATTCCCAGGGCACTTTCGTCCTGCGGAAACTGATCGCCGATCACATCGATGGTCAGCCGGTCCAATCGACACTGGTCTCGGCGCTGCTGATCGGCGGGAACGTGCTCGTCCGCAAGGGCGAGGGTGTCGGAGGCGACTTCGATTCTGTGCCCGCTTGCACCGAGTCCACGCAGACCGGCTGTGTCGTCGCCTATTCGGCATTCTCGAATCCCGCGCCTGAAGACGCGAGGTTCGGTCTGCCGCCGACCACGGCCGGTCCCGACGTCGAGGTGATGTGCACCAATCCGGGGTCGTTGCGCGACAATGCCGACGCTCCCATCCGCGGAATCTTCGCGGGTCAGGAAGTCGACGGCTTCCATGCTCGGTGCACAACCGGTGAGGGCCCGCGCGTTCTCATGGTCGACGGGCCCGGGGCCTCGCTCATCCCGGCTGTGCCTGCCCCGAACTGGGGAATTCATCAGGTGGACATGAATGTTGCCCAGCGAGACCTGGTAGACCTCGTCGGTGTTCAAGGCGCGGCGTACGCCGCCGGTCGGTAATCGAGTCAGGACTTCGGGTCAAGGGCGGAAGGTTTGTGCACCGCATCCTTGCCTGACTTGTCACTCACCACGCGATACTGAGGTTGGTCTTTCGATGCCTTGACGGTCCTGCCTGCAGCTTCGGTCTCGGAGGTGATCTTCTCTTCCACCGTGCCCTCGGCAGTACTGCCGTGGCTGTTCCATTCGACCTTGTCACCCTTGTGAAACTCGTCTCCGGCCATCATCGGCCCTCCTGTGTAGGAAACATTGGACACTGTGGTCGGCGCATACCCACCGGAGCACCCACCAATCCATCCCAGCACGGCCGGGTGGCGCTATTCGACGACCTGATAGATCCGCCAGTTCGGTTGATCTGCACCCGTAGTGGGCACCTCGAAGACGAGAGTGGAAATGGTGGCACCGTTGTCGTAGATCGTCGGATACCTGCGGTTGACGGCGTCGGATTCGCCACGTCCGGTGTTGGGAACCGTCAGCAGGTACTTCGCTCCCGTTGCTCCCGGATCGTTGAGAATCGTGGTGAAATCCTGGTCGGACGGAACGACGAATTGCGTAGGATCCGACGACGCGGCGACCACCGCGAACCCGTAGACGGTGTCGAGAAGAACCGATCCTTCGGGCAGATTCTGTGCGTCGAGATATGCGGCGAGTTCACGTTCGGTGGCGAACGAGTCGATGATCGAACGAGCCGCGACCGCATCGGCATCGTCCGCCGAGGGGGTCGGATCGAGCAGATATCCCAGCGCATACTCCTGGGGGGCCAGCTTCGGCTGCACCATCGCCCAGCCGGTGACCGGCACGGCCAGCACCGACAACATCACCAGCCCGACGCCGACCCCGGCCGGCACCATCGCACGAACCGGCCGGGGACGGTGGAACGCACCTTCTCGCCGTGTGTGCGGATTGCCTCGCGGCGGAACCAAGTGCACCAAGGCGACCACGGCGAGCGGTATCGCGCAGATGTAGAACCGCAGAAAGCCGAACGTGGAGCCGCCGATGAAGCTCACAGCTTGGAATGCGAGCACCCCACCGAACACGACCGGGCCGACCAAGAATTCGAGATCGCGTCGCCGTAATGCGAGGACCGCCGATACCGGCAGGGCCACCAGCAGAGCAGGCCCGAGTACGACTATGGCCGTTACCGCGAACACGGTATTGCCCAGCGCTGTTCCGGTCGAACCTCCGGACTGTGCCAGAATCGCGGCATTGCCGTAGCCCGAGGACAATTGGGCCAACGCTTCCCCGGTGATCAACCAACTCGTCCCGGTCCACACCACGAACGCGGCGAAACCCGGCCCTGCCACGAGCACCCCGTCGAGCACAGCGCGGCGAACCATCGTCCGCCACTGCGATCGGCCCTCTCTCATCACCGTGATCACCGCGACCAGCACGGCGGCACCGGCGATAGCGACGACGCCGTCGTAGCGGGTGAGGTAGGCCAGTGCCAGCGCGATACCGGCAACGACCAGATCGTGGACGTCGTCGGTATGTACCCAGCGGATCAAGCGCCGCACAGCCCAGCAGACGAAGAACAGAAACACTGCTTCGCTCATGCCGTTCGCGCCGTAGAAGACGATCATCGGGTTGATCGCGAACACCACCGTGACGATCGTGCAATACCGAGTCGAGAGGCCCCGATCTCGACAGATTCCGTGCACCACCACAACAGCACCTGCCATGAACACCGCCGAGACCACGATCCCGGAGATGTTCCACCGGGTGATCGCCGGCCACCACGAAGACAACGCAACGATCGGCAACTGTGCCAACGCAGTCAGCGGGGTGAAGATGAATCCGATGGCGGACACATGTGGGTCGCGGCTCAGAAGAACCGACTGTGCAGCAGAGGTCCGCGACAGTGCGTCGCCGAGTAGATAACCGAACTTCAGGCTCAGCGTCGATCCGATCGCAAGGTAGGCCGCCAGCGATGCGGTGAAGACGATCCACGGAGCGCGAGAACTCACGGAAGATTCTCTTCGGTCTCGACGGCTGCCGCGGTCGGCGTGTTCAGTCCGTGAAATGTCTTCTCCCAGTAGGACGGGTTCCGAATGAGCTGCCAGCATCCCTTGATCGCGGCAACGCTCATCATCACCCAGTACAGCGGCATCGTCAGGCTCGGGACCAAAAGGTAGGCGTTGTCGCTTTCTCTACTGGCGATCAGGTACATGTAGATGGTGGCGACGTTGCCGATGATCAGCGACACCAACGAGAAGTAGTAGATGTACGGCGGAAACAGTGCGGCAATGAGTTCTGGTTGCCCGAGAATCCAAGCGGCCGTGGTGAACCAGAAAATCATGTTGATGCAGGCGCTGATCGGAGTGCCCGCCAACAGCAACGTCAGCCGGTAGGTGCCGACCAGGCCCAGTGCACGCACGGTAGCGACGGGTCGACGCATATGCACCAGCCACGTCTGAAGGTAGCCCTTGTACCAGCGTGAACGCTGTCTGACCCAGTTGATCGGGTCACTGTTCGCTTCCTCGAGGGTGATCGAATCCAGTACCGCGGTGGAGTACCCGGACGCGGCGATACGAACTCCGAGATCGGCATCCTCGGTGACGTTGAAGCCGTCCCATGCGCCTACCTGCTCGATGACGTCCCGCCGGAGATGATTGGATGTGCCGCCCAGCGGAATCGGTGAGGTGCTGCGCATCAACCCGGGGAGCAGATAACCGAACCACAGCGCGTAGTCCGCGGTGAACCATCCGGTCAGCAGATTCTGAGATCCGTTGTGGAATGCCAACTTTGCTTGTACGCAGGCCACGGTATCGGGCAGGCGGTCGAACGCGGCGATGACCCTACGCAGCTGCAGAGGTTCGGGGAGATCCTCGGCGTCGAAGATCGTGACAATAGTTCCGGTCGCGAAATGCAGTCCGTAGTTGCAGGCCTTCGGCTTGGTACGCGGGTCTCCGGCCGGAACGAGTATTACCTCCACGATCTGGCTGACACCGCTGCGCGCCGCCGCGTCGATGGTGACGTCGTCGTCTTCTTCCAACAGCAGCAGAACTTGTAATCTTTCCGGCGGATAGTTCAGGTTGGTCATGGCAGCGATGAGGTCGCCGACGACCTCGGGCTCGTTGTACGCCGGAACCAAGATCGTGTACGCGGGGAGCAGTTCGTCCGGAATCGCGAGTGCTTGCTCGTCGGTGACCGTCACGATCGCCGTCGCATCCAGCCCTCGGGAAAAGATCAACAGGCGGTCGAACATCATCGCCAGATAGCCCAGCGTGCACACCACCGTCAATACCAGCAGTGTCGGAACAGGATTCAGTAGGGCGCTCACCAGAGTAAGGACGGCGATGGAGATGGCGGTGTACTTCTGCCACGGCACGAAGGCGATCGCAGCCGACGCCAATGGATTTCGGCGGGCAAGTCCGTTGATGGCGTCGTCGAGCGCCTCTTCGCGAAACTGCTCGGTCTCCTCCCCGACGCGCGGCGGCGTCCGCGGTGTGGTGTTCACTGTCCACCTCCGATATCGATATTCCATTGCGCCCGAACGAGACCGGTACCGAACGAGGCCAGCAGCGTGCGGTCTTTGTACTCCGGGTCGGTGTCGGCGATGATGGAATTGCCGCGAAGGAAGGTCGCGAGACTGGTACCGAGGTTCGACGCCATCGACGGTATCGGCCTCGGGAACGTAGCGCCTTCCTCGTGGTTGTCCACGCTGATGATCGTCACCCGCTGGGTGACGTCGCCGCGTACCCAGGTGAAGACCAATTTCGTCCAGGTCAACAACAATGCGTCGCTGACCGAGGTGTACAGGGTTCCGGTGACTCCGTGCCCGAGGGGCACCTGCAGTGGAGCGCTGGTGCGGGTATTGCTCAGCCGATACAGAGTGCTCTCCGGATAGATCGCCAAGCTGGCTCGGTTGGTTGTGGAGAGGACGTCCACGACGACAGTTCGTGGTCGTGATTGGATGTCCCACTCGGGGTTTCCGTCTTCGGCTTTCATCGTCTGCCGGGTCAGCGTCGCTGTTTGCCCGAAGTACGAGCGCACCCAGTCGTACGATTGGAGCGCTGTCCGGTTCCACCCGGTCGGCGGAGCCAACGGCACGGACGTCGATCCCGGAGGGCCCGCGGTATCCGGGATGACCGTTGTCTCGGGCAGCGGCAGAAAGAGCAGGATCACCGCAGCAACGATCACCATGATCGCCGAACTCGGAGACCGTTTCGCCGAAGACGAGGACATGCCCTTCGGCAACGGTTTCTTGCTCTCACCGCGCCGGGAGAGCAGATAGAATCCCACCCCGATCACCATCGAGGCACCGACCGTCGGGATGAGTTGCATCAGAACGACATCGATTCGAGGCCAGAGGGCCAAGATGAACGCCAGCACCGCAAACCCCGTCGCCACCGTGCAGACGAATCCGAGCCACGCCCTACGACGAGTACGACCGACAGCTATCGCACCTGCGACCCCGCCCAACACCACCAGCACTGCTCCGTAGGCGAATCGGCTTCCACCGACGTTGATGGCGACCAACCGATACATCAACGGGCTCAATGCCAGCAGCAGCAACCACACCGACCAGAATCGGCCGACCGGCCGAAGACCGAACAACAGGATCGCGCCGCCGAAGAAGAACACCAACGCCGACAAGACATCGAGGTGCGCGAGTGCGTACTGCTCGGAGTAACGCGGCAACCACAAGGCTTTGACGGCGATCGATACCAGCAACGCGAGACCGCCGACAATGACGTCGGTCTGTCGATCGTGAATCGGCAGCTCTCCGGCCCGGCGTCGAGCCACCCCCTGCGCGGCCACAGCCGCCAGGAACGGGAGCACGAAAATGTATGCGGTGATGGCGCCGTTCGTGGCTTCCTCCAACACCCGCTTCCAGGTGGGAAAGTATGCGACAACGACGCATGCCAAGAGCAGGAGCCACCGAAGCACGATCACCGTGGCCGGGTGCGCCGTCCATCCCGTTTTCTCCGGTGCTGAATCGAGATGTTCGACGTCGTCGCTGCTCGACTCCCCTTCCCCGGTGTTGTCGGGTCCGGCCTCGGCATCGGCGGTCATGACACCGGTGAATCGCCGCGACGGTGGCGACGGCGCTTGGAGCGGCGAGAGCGGACCAGGAGGAACAATGCGCCTACCAGCGCGACGATGAACACCACGCCGGCAATTCCGAGAAGCGTCACACTCTGTCGATCGATGCTCGACCCGCTGGCCTCCGTCGACTCCGATGAGTCCCCTGCCAGGTCCCCGCTCGACAACGACACCGGCTCGATTCCCGGTACAGCGAAGAGAATGTCGCCGCTGCGGCCGAACCAACGCGACGGATCGGCGTCGAGCCAACCCAGAGGTGCGTCGAGCCGGCCCCCTTTGCCTGTCGACGATGCCACCAACAGTGCCTGGTTGTTCTCGGTCGTAGTCACCTGCAGGCTGGCGTAAGGCACCCCTGGATCGACGGTGAGCGAGGAGCTGGTATCCGAGTCTGATTCGGAGTTTGATTCCGGTGTTGCGATCGAGAACGTGGTAGCTCCGGACGAGGACAACGGCAACGTGAGCGAGTCCGGTAGACCGCCGTCTGCGGCAATGACGACGGCCGGGTCGGAGCTGGCGAGCGCGTCGTCGAGAGAAACGACCTGCGGCATGATCGGCCTGGCGGACAGGCGCTGCAGTCCGGTCACGACCGAGACGGCACGGGCGGTATCGGCGAAGGTTTCCTGGGTCATCGCTACGTCGAACTGCGGCATCAAGGCTTGCGGCAGCGATCCGAATCCCAGCGGAGCCGGCGTCGAGGACGGTCCGGATCGGACGACAGTGGAACCGTCGATCGTGATCGTCGACGCTGCCTGCGCGCCACATCCGGCGGCCGAATCTACGGGGTGATCGACGCTGACATCGAGCGTGGTGGCTTTCCGCAGCTCGGCGTTCGGGATCTCGACCCACTGATCCAACCGACCAGAATCGTCGGCGGACCACGATGCGATCGTCTTGCCTCCCACTGCGGCAGTGATCGATCCGACGCCCGGTGTGTAATTTCCGGTCAGATGCAGCGACACGTCCGAGACCGAGCGGCCGAGCCTCGCTTGATCGAGCGTGAGCGACGCGGTCGCGGTGGTGTCGCCCTTCCCGGTGACAGCCCCGATTCCGAGATCGTCGAGTGTTGTCGAGTCCGGCGCAAGGACAGCCTTAGGAGCTGATGCCCCCGCGAGTGCTGTGGTCGTCACTGCCAACTCGGAAATGTTGCTGGTGATCAATCGAGTTTGATCGGTCAGAGCCGTACCGCTACCGGTGACGAACAGCCGTGGAGGTGATTGATCGAGCGGAAAGATCAGTTGTGCTGCGGCGTCCTTGTTCTCGGCCATGACGACGGACCGTTCGAACGCCTGGTCCGGTTTCGATCCTTGCAATTCGGTGTCCGGGCGCACGAGGACCCGAACGGGCTGTGCACCGTAGTAGTCGATCACCGAAGTCGTCAGTGTCAACACTGCGGAGATCATGTCGCGGTTCGGCTGGGCAGGCATGAACACTGTGAGCTGCCGAAGTACCGGCGGCAGGAACTCGGAGATCGTGCGCGGGATCGACGGCACACCGGTGTAGTCGACTCGGGCGTCGAGGAGTCGCAGCTGCGTGTCGAGAACATCCGGGCAGGAGCCCGCGTCGGGAATCAGTGTCGACGCGAGATCGAGGGTCACAGCTCCGTCGACAACTGGAACTGCTGCCAGCGGGATGGAGATAGCGATGGTCGGTGTGTCACCCCCGAGCGCGACACGTGAGATGGGCCGGTTGCCGGACTCCACGTCGATCCAACCTCGATCGAGCCAGGCCGGGACGGTGAGAACCGCGTTCAACGACGACGGCACGGTACCCGGTGGCACCGGCACGGTGACCTGAGTACGGCCACTCTGCCCATTCAATGCAATCGAACCACCTAGGCCGGTCTCGCTGAGGGACAGCGAGATCGGGCCCGTCTCTTCCGAGTCCGCGTCCTGCGCTTGCGCGATTCCAGGTACGGAAGAAAGGACCATAATCGCAACGATCCCACTGATCGCGGCTATTCGAGCAGTACAGCGTGAAGGCACACCAATAGTCGACGACATCAAATAGTCCGGCCCTTTAGGTGGAAGTGGCATCTCTAGAGAATTATTATGACCGATCAGGAGTGAACAGCCCTCGATGTTTATCGAATTTATCGTTACCGACGGTGACCAGGTGAAGGAACCCCTGAAAGCGCGGAGATAAACAATCCCAGCGACCAGTATGGGTGGAATTGCGGGATCGAAGAATAATTCGACTGCGTTTTCCGTGCCCCGATAAGTGACGGTCGATATGCCATTCAACGGGAGCGAATGTACCGCCTGTAAAAACACTGGCCTATCATCTGCGATATGCCCAGCCTGGTTCGCTTCCGTCGAGTCGCCGCCGTGGCACTCGCGGGACTCCTCGTCACCGTCACCGGTGCAGTACCGACAGACGCTGCGCCGTCGCCGGGAGCTCGCGTGAGCGCGGGCGCCGACGGACTGACACTCGACGGCGCACCGTGGTGGCCGACGGGATTCAATGCCTACCAGCTGGCGACGGATTGGTCCGTCAATGCCGGGTGCGGGGCCATGGTCGATCTCGAAAGCTACTTCGCGGCCCTGCCTGCACACTCGCTGACGCGCTTCGACGCGTTTCAAGCTCTCGCGATCAACCGCTTCACCGGCAACCTCGACTTCGGTCCCATGGACGCAGTCTTCGCCGCGGCCGAAGCGCACGATCAACTTCTGATCCCAGTCTTGTCACCGCAGGACGGGGCGTGCGAAGACAACGCCTTCAAGGACCGACAGTGGTACATCGACGGTTGGACGACGCCACCGCCCTCCCCCACCGCAACAGCGCTTCTGAGCTTCGAGCAGTGGGCCGACACTGCCGTCGCGCGCTGGAAGGCCTCACCCGCACTGGCTGCGTGGGAACTCGTCGGCGAACCGGAAACGAGCACCTGCACCGACGCGAATTGTTCTTGGGAGAAACGAACCTGTGCCTCCGACGCCGATGACGTTCTACGCAGTTTCTTCGATACCGCCGGCGCACGGGTGCGCACCCTCGATCCTCGAACCTTGATCACCGCCGGCCTCACCGGCGGCGGTCAATGTGGAAGCCAAGGCGACGAATACCGTCATCTGGCGCAGTCCCCCGCCGTCGATGTTCTCCAGTACCACGACTACGGCGCCGACGGGGTCGCGCTGCCCGGCGATCAGTGGAACGGGCTTCAGCGTCGGATCACCCAATCGGCCGAGGCCGGTAAGCCAGTCTTGGTGGCCGAGATCGGCGAACTCGCCGGTTCCTGTTCGACGGTGGGAGATCGTGCCGCACATATCGAAGCGAAAATCGACGGTCAACGCGCGGCCGGTACCGCGGGCGCACTGCTGTGGGCGTTCGTTCCGGATCCGAGACCGGACGAATGCACTTTCGACGTCGGGCCCAGCGATCCGCTCTGGCAGGTCCTCGATCAGGGAACCTCGAACTAGCTCGCTTGCACAAGCTCACCTCGAGTATTCATACTCGAACTAACATTTGTAGGTGTACAACTATCGGGCGGTCCAGATGACAGAGTCTTCGTCACAGCGCCGATACCTCGTGCTCGGCATCTGCTGCCTCAGCCTCTTCCTGGTCAGCATCGACAACACCATCGTCAACGTCGCGCTTCCGTCGATTCGGGCCGAGCTGAACTCGTCGGTGTCGGGTCTCCAGTGGATCATCGACGCGTACACCCTCGTCCTGGCGTCGCTGTTGATGCTCGGCGGCTCTACTGCGGATCGTCTCGGGCGCAAGAGGATCTTCATGATCGGCACCGGATCCTTCATCCTCGGATCGCTACTGTGCAGTGTCGCGCCGTCGCTGGGCTGGCTGGTGGCATTCCGCATGGTTCAGGCCGTCGGCGGATCGATGATGAATCCGGTCGCGATGTCCATCATCACCAACACGTTCGACAACCCCAGGGAACGTGCAGGGGCAATCGGCATCTGGGGCGGTGTCATCGGCGTGTCGATGGCTGCGGGACCGCTGCTGGGCGGGGTGCTCGTGACGTCGGCTGGGTGGCAGTCGATCTTCTGGGTGAACGTCCCGATCGGACTTCTCGCGTCGGCACTGACGTGGAAGTACGTCCCGGAATCCAAGGCACTCCATGCGCGCAAGTTCGATCCCGCGGGTCAGATACTCATGATCGCGTTGCTCGCCGGTCTGGTGTTCACGATCATCGAGGGCTCGGCACTGGGCTGGACCTCCCCACTCATCCTCACGACGGGCGCGGTGACCCTCGCATCGCTCGTCGGGCTGATCCTGACGGAGTCCAGACGCACCGAACCGCTCATCGAACTGTCGTTCTTTCGCAGCGTCCCGTTCAGCGGCGCCACGATCATCGCCGTGTGCTCGTTCGCGTCGCTGGGTGGCTTCCTGTTCCTCAACACCCTGTATCTGCAGGACGTCCGCGGCTACTCCCCCCTGCACGCCGGCCTCTACACGTTGCCGATGGCCTTGATGACCCTCGTTTTCGCCCCGATCTCCGGACGCATCACCGGATCCCGCGGACCGCGGATCTCACTGGTGGTCGCCGGACTCGGGTACATCGTCTCAGCCACGATGCTCACCCGTCTGACTGCGGACACATCCTTCGGCTGGCTTGCGGTGTCGTACATCATTTTCGGTATCGGCTTCGGTGTGGTGAATGCTCCCATCACCAACACCGCGATATCGGGCATGCCGCGCAGTCAGGCCGGCGTCGCATCCGCAATCGCATCGACGAGCCGGCAGGTCGGCCAATCGCTCGGAGTCGCGGTTGTCGGATCGATTGTCACCGCAGGTCTCGTCGGTAGCTTCGAGGACGGTTTCATCGACGCTGCGAGACCAGCCTGGACGGTCATGTTGTGCGCCGGTGTCGTGGTTCTGATTCTGGCCGTCGTCACCACCGGAGAGTGGGCGCGTGGCACCGCGCACGCCGTGGCATCGCGTTCGAAGGAGCTGGTGCCATGACCGCCCCCGAAGTCTGGGCAGACCTGCGCAGGCTCGTCCTCGAAGTGTCCGATCCACACCGAGCCGTCGTCGCCGCGACCGGAGAGAGCTTCTTTCGTACCAAAGTTCTCCGACGGCTCCTGCACGGGCCGATATCGGCGGGCGAACTCGCCGAACAACTCGGCTCCGATCCGCCGTATATGTCGATCACTCTCCGTGACCTGGAAGCCCGAGGCCACCTCAACCGCACCGAAGACCCGTTCGACCGACGTCGACGCGCCGTTGCCCTTACCGACTCCGGGCGTGAACTCGCGCGCGTGGCGAATGATGTCCTTCGAACACCGCCCGCGGCCCTGACCGCGCTGAACGAGGCAGACCTCGCTACCTTGGCGCGGATTCTGTCCTCTCTACTCGGCGACTCGGTCACCTCTACGTAGGCGTGCAAGCATCCGCTAGTCTTCGTAGGTGACGACGATGTCCTGAAACCCCTTGTTACGCTGCGCTTCTGCTTGGCCGGTGTAGGACTTCTTGTCACCCTCGGTGAGTTCGACGTTGTCGGTGAACGGCGTCAGCAGCGCACGAGGATGCAATCGGTCGACTCGAACGGCATTGATCTCGATACAGAGAACGATGAGTACCGATGCGACATAAAGGAATCCGAGCAGACCGAGAACGATCGCGAAGACTCCGTTACTGGCGCTGGCATTGCCCACCACATATCGGATGTAGATTCCGCCGAATGCCTGCAATGCCTGCCAGATCACTGCCGCGACGATTGCCCCGGGCAGTACGTCCCGGATGGTCAGCGGACGAGGCGTTCCGATTCTGAACGCTACGGAGAACACTGCGGCGTTGACCACGACGGCGCCGATCAAGGCGAGCGTGCCACCGGCAAACCCGAAGACGCCGGAGGATGCGACGGCGTTGAGAACGGTCAGCCCGATGATGGCCGTACCGACAGTGCTGAGCAGCAGTAGACCGCGCAGTCGTGCTCGCAGCGGGTCGGGCTGTTCGTTGCGCGGAACGGACCATGCGGTGTTCATCGCGTACTGCGCGGCGAGCGAGATGCCGAGCCCGCCGTAGAGCGAGCCGACTATGCCGATGACAATCGCCGTCGCACCGCCACTCAGACGGTCCGGTTCGCCGAGTTGATCGCCGATGACGGGTATCTGACTCATCGCCGAGTCGATAATGCTGGCCTGCAGGTCCGGATTATCGGCAAGCACGATGCCCAGCAGCGTGGTGAACAGAAGCAGTAGCGGAAACAGCGACAAGAACGCGTAGTACGAGATCAGGGCGGCCAGGTAGCCGCCGCGGTCGTCGAGGAATTTGTACACCACTGCCAGCGGGAATCCCGCCGATGGATGCCTTCGTTGAAACTCGTCCATTCGTGCCAGCATCATAGGTTCGATCCAGCCATGCTTGTCACACTCCTTCGCCGCGCCACTCGCGACCGGATCACACATACCCACTGCGTACCCATCCGACACCGCCACCGCCACCGACCAGTACCGTCGGACCGCTCTGGCACCATCGAGGACATGAGGGCTGTGATTAGGGCTGGAACTGGCAGGCAGCATGAGTGACGATCGCGAGTACACCGAGGATGGACACTTCATCGTGATCGAGGGTCGGCGCTGGAGAGCGACCGACCCTTCCATTCCCGAGGACCGCAACGCCGAACTACGGTCCATTCTCATGGCCTGGCGCCGCGACGTTCGCTCCACCGGGGGCGCCGCGGCCTCCCGAGCGGGGGTCCAGGCCGCGAAAGTCGCTCTGGGAGAACGTGGCACACCGTGGTGGGAGCAGTCGGAATCCGAGCGTCGGGCCAGGTGGGAGAAGGATGTCCCGCGACCGGGCGCGTGACCACCCGGCCGTAAGGTCGCTAGGGAAAGCGTCGCGTGGCACAAGCATCTGGAGCACCTGAATCGACATGGAACTAGTTTCTTCACTACCCGCCGATACCCCTCTGCACCAGGTTGCAGAACGCGTCAGGCGCATAGAGGATCTCGGTTTCGACACCGTGCACATCTCCGAAACCGTCCGAGATCCGTTCGCGGTCGCTGCCCTGGCCGTCGAGCACAGCTCCACGCTGGTCGTCCGGACGTCGATGGTGGTGGCGTTTGCGCGTAGCCCGATGGTGACGGCGTTGGCGGCCTGGGATTTGGCGAGCTTCTCCGGTGGCAGATTCCAGTTGGGGTTGGCGACTCAGGTGCGGGGGAACATCGTCGGACGGTATTCGATGCCGTGGACAGACCCTGTTGCGCAACTGCGGGACTACATCGGCGCTGTTCGGGCGATCTTCGGAGCATTTCGTGACGGAACCGCGTTGGATTACCAGGGCACGCACTACACGTTCGATCGCTTGCAGCCATATTTCAACCCGGGGCCGATCGACGTCCCGTCGCCGGAAATATGGACAGGTGGAGTCAATGCACGGATGTGCAGGCTCGCCGGCGAGATTGCCGACGGCTTTGTCGTTCATCCCACGTGTTCGCATCCGACAGTGCTCGAAGAGATCACCGTTCCACACCTCGAACGTGCCGGCCGAAGGCCTCGCATCATCGCGGTCCCGAAGACGATCACCGGTCGCGACGCGGCAACGGTGGCCTCGGCCCGGGAACCTGTGCGGAAAGAACTTGCGTTCCTGTACTCCACCCCGGCATATGGCGTTGCTCTGGATGCACTCGGATTGTCCGAGGTCGGCGAGCAGCTGACCGCCATGTCCCGCTCGGGCGACTGGGCTGATCTAGCTGGTGTGGTCACCGATCGGGTCCTGGACGTGCTGGTCAGCCAATGCACGTACGCGGAGCTGCCTGCAGCGCTTGCATCGAAGTACGAAAATCTTTGCGACGGTATCGCTTTGGCAGTTCCATTGGATCGTGCCGATGACGGGGAGTTTCGGAAGATGTGCGCGGAGCTTCGGGTCACGAAGTAATTCGTGGCCAGCTCAGCGACTCCGAAAGCGGTCGATGGCGGCGGCGCGACGAGCAGAGAACCGTGCCCACACGCTTTGCTGAATCGCCAGAGTGGCCCAGCCTGCCACCGCCATACCGGCGATGTTCAGCACCAGCTGGAGAGTGCTGCCCCAAATTTCCGTACCGACCCCGAACGCTATTCCGAGCGCGACGTTTCCGGCGGCGGGCACAGTCGTCACCGAGATGAACACCCCGGACAGCCCGCCCATCTTCGTCGAGGTGATCGACAGAACTCCTGCTGCCGCCGCGATGACCGCCACAATGAACGACCATTTGTCCGGGGTGTAGATGAAGGCGGTATCTGGCCGGGGTCCTGTGACGTCGTCGATGGTCACCCAGCCTACTGCGCGAGCCAGTAGAACCAGCACGGTCGTGACAGCAATTGTCACGACGAATCCGACCACGAGGGTCCTCGTCGCGCGGACGAGCAGCGTAGGTCTTTTCCGTACCAGCGCGACACCGAGAGCGGCGATAGCCCCGAACTCCGGACCGAGAACCATTGCACCGAGTATCAGGATTTGCGAATCGATGACGATCGCGATCGATGCGAGCAGCGTAGCCATACCCATGAAACTCAGGTAGGTCCAATTCAGTTCGGTCTCTTCGTATGACCGCTGCGTCACATCCGCCCACACCACCGAGTCGGCGCTGCTGCCCGGAGTTCGCTTCTCGGCTTCGAATCCCGAGCGCGAGAGCCACGTACGAACCGGTTCGATGTGGATGCTGCCATCCTTGTGCACTCCGAGATCGCGTAGGAAGTCGACGATCTCGTTTGCTCCCTCCCGTGCGACATCGGCGACGACGAGGTCACCGACGGGTTCGACGGAGGCCGCGCGTGTCACCGCGATACCGCTGACAGCGGGGCTGTCGACAAGACATGCGAGCACGTCCTGAGTCAGGATCGAAGGCGTAAGGATCCGCAGGTGCAGCATGTCCATATTCTGCGCACAGCCCGGACATGCCTCGACATCGAGTCCCCCTCGATTCATCCGCGGTCGACACCGGCGAGATACCGGAGTCTTCGATAGTCAGGGTCGATCGATCGCACGCAGTAGAAGTTCTTCGATTCGACGGTGAACAGAATCCGTATCATCCTCTGTCGCAATGATACTGAGAAACAGTGAGGCTCCCGCCGCCATCGCGATCAGCGCTCGAGCGTCGAGCACGGCGTCGTCCGCTGCATCCAGCGATGAACCCGCGGAGAACAGTTCTGCAGGAGGTCCACTGAAGCTCTGCCAGAGCTGACGACGAAGATCCTCGTTACGAGTGAAGGTGCTGATCAGGCCCGGCACTGCTGCGCGCACTTCTGGTTTGGCGAACAGCTCGCGACTACCTGTCGCCACCCATCGCACCCAGCCGTTCGGGTCGGTACCGTCGAACGGCTCGAGGTCGGGGGTCGCTCCGAGGATCGAGTGCAACACCAACTCGGCTTTGGACGACCACCTTCGATCGATCGTGCCGCGGCCGACGCCCGCACGGGCCGCGACGCCGCGCATGCTCAGGTCTTCCCATCCGAGCTCCATCAGCAGCTCGCGGGTAGCCGACAACACTCGGTCGTCGACGCTGCTGTCTCGGGGGCGACCGGCCCGACCTTTGCCGCTATTGCTGTCCGGATTCATGAAATTTCGTCACACTCGCCGTTTATCGTCTATGTTCTATTACGATGCCGCTGGCATCGTATTACTGCAATAGAGGTTACTGCATGGTCGAACAAAACGTACACGGGTCGCTGTCACGGCGCCGCTTCTTCGGCGCCGCGGCCGCCACCGCGGTAGCAACCGCAGTCGCGGGGTCCCAGTGGACGCCCGCTGCTGCTGCGCCCGTCGGCGAAGCCTCGCTTACGGTGCCGCCCGAGTTCCCTGGGGGGATCGACCTCTATCAGCAGAGCTACGTGAACTGGTCCAAAGAGATCGTCTTCGACCACGTCTGGACATGCGCACCGCGGGGTGAAGGCGAGGTAGTGACGCTGGCCAACTGGGCCGCGAAGCACGGCTACACACTGCGAGCACGAGGCTCGATGCACGGCTGGAGTCCGTTGACAGTGGTCCCCGGATACCCCGTCGACAAGGTAATTCTTCTCGACACGACCGTGCACCTGATCGGCGTGAACGTAGATCCGACGGGGTCCCCTGCCACGGTGACCGCTCAGGGCGGCGCGAGCCTGCTGTCCATCTTGACCGCACTCGAAGGCCACGGACTGGGTTGGTCGAGTATCCCGGCCATCGGCGACATCACCATCGGCGGCGCGCTCGCTATCGACGCGCACGGCGCCACCCCACCGGCCGACGGGGAAAGTGCAGTCCCCGGAACCAGCTTCGGTACCGTCAGCAATCTCGTCACCGCCCTGACGGCAGTGGTCTGGGACGATTCCGCGGGCGAGTACGTCGCGCGGGTCTTCAACCGTTCCGACCCAGCCATTCGCCCACTGCTCACTCACCTGGGCCGCACCTTCATCACCTCGGTGACGCTCCAGGCAGGCGCCGACAAACGCCTTCGCTGTCACAGCACCTTCGACGTCGGCTGGCAGGAGCTGTTCGCGCCGGCAGGATCACCGGGCCGGACTTTCGAGAAGTACCTCGCCGAGTCCGGAAGCGTCGAGGCCATCTGGTTCCCGTTCACCCAGGAGCCATGGCTGAAAATCTGGAACGACGAACCGAATCGCCCGGCACAATCACGGGAGGTAACCGGACCGTACAACTACGCGTTCTCCGATACGCTCCCCGAGCCGCTCACCGACGGATTGGGCGTGGTGGCGACACAGCTCGCGGCCGGCACACCCGCATTCGGTGCGTCGCAGCTCAGCGCAGTCAAAGCCGGCATGGCACTCACCGGCACCGGCGACATCTGGGGCACATCGAAGAACGTCCGCTTGTACCTCCGCGCCACTACGTTGCGAGTGACTGCGGGCGGAGGCGTGGTGCTTGCACGCAGGTCCGATGTCGCCACGATCATCCACGACATGGCCAGCTGGCTCGATGAGCGGCTCACGCATTACAGCTCGCTGGGTCAGTACCCGGTGAACGGCCCGTTCGAGGTGCGCTTGTGCGGTCTCGACAATGACGCGGACGTGGCCGTGGAAAGCTCGGGCCCGCCGTCTCTTTCAGCGGTGTCCCCCGTGCCCGGCCATCCGGAATGGGACACGGCGATCTGGCTGAACGTGGTCTCGTTCCCCGGCACACCCGGTATGCATGCATTCTTCCGCGAGATGGAACTGTGGATGCATGGACACTATTCAGGTTCACTCGGAACCATGCGGCCCGAATACTCGAAGGGCTGGGCGTTCACCAACGACCGGTCCCACGCCGACACCGAGTTCCTGACCCGAACACTCCCCTCCCGGTACCCCGAGTGGGAGTCCGCCTCCGCAGCATTCGACGAGTTCGACCCACGTCGAATCTTTCGGAACCCCTTCCTCGACAAGGTAATGCCATGAAAATATTCGAATCGGCCGATCTAGGCCCCCTCACGCTCCGCAACCGTGTCATCAAAGCCGCGACCTTCGAAGGACGCACCCCGGAAGCTCTGGTCACCGATGACCTGATCGACTTCCACCGGGCCGTCGCTGCCGGCGGTGCCGGCATGACCACCGTCGCCTACTGCGCATCCTCGCCCGAGGGCAGAACCGACCGGCATCAGATTTGGATGCGCCCGGAAGCTGTTGCAGGACTGACGCGTCTGACCGAAGCCGTTCACGCCGAGGGCGCCGCCATCTCCGCTCAGATCGGACACGCGGGACCGGTTGCGAACTCGCAGTCCAACCGTGCGACGGCATTGGCCTCCTCGTGGCAGATCAGCCCACTGAGCCTGCGACTGACGAGGACGGCGAGCGCATCCGACCTCGATCGCATCGTCGCCGATCATGCCCGCGCAGCCAGAATCGCCGTGCAGTCCGGATTCGATGCTGTCGAACTGCATTTCGGGCACAACTATCTCGTCAGCTCATTTCTCAGCCCAGCACTCAACCGCAGATCCGACCAGTTCGGCGGAAGCCTCGAGAACCGGGCGCGCGTCGCACGGGCCGTAGCGTCGGCCGTGCGCGCCGAAGTAGGCACCGAGATCGCCGTCACCGCGAAGCTGAACATGGACGACGGAGTACCCGGCGGCTTCTGGCTCGACGAGAGCCTTCAGGTTGCCCAGTGGATGGAAAGCGACGGCTCGCTCGATGCGCTCGAGTTGACCGCAGGTAGTTCGCTGAAGAACCCGATGTACCTCTTTCGCGGAGACGTACCATTGCGCGACTTCGCGGCGTCGTTCCCCCAGCCGCAGCGAGCGGGAATCCGCATGGTGGGCAGCAAGTTCCTGCGCACCTACCCCTACAAAGAGGCTTATCTACTCGAACAGGCACGTCAGTTCCGCAGTGCAGTGGACCTCCCGCTCATCCTTCTCGGCGGCATCTCCACGCGGGAAACGATGGACCTCGCCATGACCGAAGGATTCGAATTCGTGGCGATGGCGCGCGCACTTCTGCGTGAACCGGATTTGATCAACAGGATGCAGAAAGAGGAAGTCACCTCCTCTCTCTGCATACATTGCAATCGCTGTATGCCCACCATCTACAGCGGCACGCGCTGTGTACTCGTAAACGAAGGAACTCGATGAATCGCTTGGCCGGACGCGTCGCATTGGTAAGTGGCGCAGCACGCGGAATGGGCCTGGCCCACGCTGCAGCGATGATCGCCGAGGGCGCGCGCGTAGTCCTGGGCGACATTCTCGACGAGGAAGGAGTCTCGGCAGCAAGCGAATTGGGCGACGCCGCACACTACGTGCATCTCGACGTCACTTCGGAGGAAAGCTGGGCCGAGGCCGTCGCGGCGACCACCGAGAAGTTCGGACCGGTGACCGTGCTGGTCAACAACGCCGGGATAGTGGGCGGCAACCTGATCACCGCCTACGAAACCTCCGAGTGGCAGCGCATTCTCGACATCAACCTGACCGGAACGTTTTTCGGTATCCGTGCCTGCTCCCAATCGATGATCGATGCAGGCGGCGGCTCGATCATCAACGTCTCCTCCGTCGAGGGGTTCCGCGGCAGTCCCGGACTGCACGGTTACACCGCCACGAAGTTCGCAGTGCGCGGACTGACGAAATCCGTTGCACTCGAGCTGGCGCCGAAGAATGTGCGGGTCAATTCGATTCACCCCGGCTTCGTTCACAGCCCGATGACCGAAGGCATCCCCGAGGACTTCCTGCAGATCCCACTCGGTCGCGGCGGCCAAGCCTCCGAAGTGTCCTCGATGGTCGTCTTCCTGGCCAGTGAAGAGTCTTCCTACTCCACCGGGTCCGAGTTCATCGTCGACGGCGGCCTGATGGCAGGCGTTCCACACCGCACCTTCGACTGAATCACCTCGTACACCGGCGGGCGCACAGTGCGCTTGCCGGTGTACGACATTCCGGAACAGGCGTCCCTCATGACCGCAGGTACGACGCACCGTTGATGTCGAGGACCGTGCCCGAGGACCACATGGCCTCGGGTGACGCAAGGTAGAGGACACCTGCTGCGACATCCTCGGGGGTTCCGACCCGGCCGAACGGGCTCTGGTCACGGATCGCATCCCCCGTCGGGCCTGCCAGCTTGGTGTGCTGCCGCTCGGTGGCGATGAAGCCGGGCGCCACCGAAGTCACGCTGATCCGATGCGGAGCCAACGCCAACGCCATCGACTGCCCGAACGCATGCAAGGCTGCCTTGCTCGCGCCGTACGCCGGGTGCTCGGGCTCACCCCGAAACGCACCCCGTGAGCCCACATTCACGATCGCTCCCGGCGCTTGTCGCTCTATCAGGTGGTTGGCCACAGCCCAGGTCACGTTGGCCGCGCCCAATAGGTTGACGTCGACCATGGTTCGCCAACTCGATACCCACTCGTCGTACGACGTCTCCGCCACCGAGTGACGGTTGCGCTCCGACGGCGCCACAGCTGCGTTGCACACCAAAACATCCACCGCTCCGCCGACACCCGCAATCGCCTCCGAGACGAGTGCCAGCGCAGCCTGAGGGTCCGCCAGGTCGCCCTGCACGAGCGCATGCCCCTCTCCCGGAAGCTGCCGGAGTGTCTCCTCCGCCTCGTCGCGGCCGGTCCGATAATGCACGGCGACGCGATCGCCACGCTCGGCGAACGCATGCGCGACGGCACGTCCGATGCCCCGCGAAGCGCCTGTCACCAACACGCCGCTGGCCGGACGGAATGCAAGGTCTGTCATGACTGACCAGATTGCCCCCGGCAGCTGCGTAATTCAACTTCGGCGGTGTTCGACCGGCCCGGTCGGCTCAGCTGCGGCGGCCGACCACCGGGTTCAGCTCGGAGGCCGCCAGACCGCCGGGCTCGACACCGGGGAGGAACTCGCGCCAGGTGCCGCTGATCAGCGTCGGCGATGACGTCACCCGCGCCCCATCGGCGAAGTAGGTGGTGGCCAGCGCCCGGCGCGGTTGCGTGGTCAGGTTGGGGCCCGCGGTGTGGAAGCACAGCGCCGAGTGGAAGGACACGTCGCCCACCGCGAACGGCCCGGACTCGACCGCGACGTCGCGCGCGGCGAAGCGCTGGGTGACGGCCTCGTCGTACGACACGCCGACCCTGTCGAACTCCAAGTCGACCACCTCGCCCAACACCTCGCGGCCGCGGGCGAACGACAGCGGACCCATCCGGCCGGGGATCGCCGACATCGGCATCCAGGCGGTGACCGCCTGGGTGGTCTGTAGCGGGAAGTGCTCGGCGTCGTGGTGCCAGGGCGTGCGGCCGCAGCCGGGCTCCTTGGACAACGCGTTGTCGTGATAGAGCCGAACGCTGGGTTCGTCGAGCAGGGTCGCAGCCAGGCCGCCGATTCGGGGCGACAGCGCCACGGCGCGCATCAGATCATCATGTAGCCACATCTGCTCCAGCGCGGTGAACCGGCCTGCGACGTCGTCGCCGTGCTCGGCGCGCAGCAGCCCCTCGAGGTGCTCGGCGAGGCGGCGCACGACCGACGGCGACAGCACTCCGGGCAGCCGAACGAAAGCCTCCCGCGCGAAAGCCTCGACCGATGCTGGGTCGAGGGCGTAGGGCTCGGCCAGCTCGCGCTCGACCTGCTCGTCGGTAGCCGACGGGACGTCGGGCAGGCCTGGGCCGTCGACCAGTTCGGTGGGCACCTGGCCGTTGGCGGCCAGCGTGACGTACCAGTCCCACCAATCCTGGTCGTCGCCCGCCCAGTCCTGCTCGATGCCGCCGTCCCGGTTCTGTTCGGGGAGCCGGTCGTTGGTCGTCGGTTTGTTCAAAGCCGACGTGTTTTTCAGATCCACAGCAGGGCCGCCTCGTGGGAGAAGGTGTAGGCGCCGGACTTCTCGCTGCAGGAGGCTAGGTAGTCGCCCAGCACGGGCGCCGCCTCCATCTCCTCCAGCGACACGGAGTCGTCGAAGGCGCAGCGCTGCAGGAAGCCCTCGACGACGGCGCGATCGGACGTGCCGGTGGTGTAGGTGACGCGCTGGTCGCGCACGTCCGCGCCAGCTCGCACCAGCGAGTCACGCACCTGTTCGGCGCTCGTGTACGGCGTCGCCTCGCGTACGCCGGCACGGAAGGCGTCGTAGAAGGCGAGGTAGTGAGAAGCCGCCGTGGCCTGCGCGACCAGGCCCAGACCACCGGGGGCCAATGCGGCTACGAACCGCTCGGCCGCGGCGTCCAGCTCGGCCGGCGGCAGGGCGTAGAGCGCATGGGTGGCCCACACGACGTCGTAACCGGTGTGGTCGGTGGGGAGATCCTGCAGTGTCATCACCAGGTCGTCCCTGGCCACGAACGGCGGGCCCAGCGCGCCGCGCGCCTCGGCGACCGAGAACGCCGACGGGTCGAGCAGGTCGTAGGCCAGCTCAGGCAGCGCGGAGAGGTCGGTGTAGCGGCGCAGCGCGGTGGGAAACTTGCCGCTGCCGCAGGCCACGTCGAGCAGTGACCAGCCGTCGTGCGCGCGTTCGGCGAGCAGGCTGGGCCAGTCGGCGGCCAGCGCCAGCTGGCGGTAGTCCTCGGTGGCCAGGGCGTAGAACGCCTCCATACCCGTGCGACCGGCCTCGCTCCAGTGTTCGAGACTCCGGTCGGCTGTGTCTCCGCTTCTGCTCACACCACTCCTCGTATCCCTCAGGAAGCCGATCGCAACACACCGGGTGGGGGCGTCGTGGTTGACTCGTTGTGATGTCCAACGTAGCTCCGAACCCGTCGATCGGCACCGCCTCCGTGGTCCTTGACGACTTGCGCGCCGTACGGCGTGGTGCTGCGGCCCTGGCCGGCCTCGAGCCAGAGTCCTACGCCCGCGACCACGCCGCGTTCGAGCGGCTCTCCGACCAGCGCGATCTCATAGCCGAGCACCTCGCCGGCCTGCTGGCCAAGATGGGGAACGGACCGGTCTCAGTGCTCTCGGTGGGCTGCGGTGACGGCTCGCTCGACGCCCGCCTCGCTGATTCTCTGGTGCTGGCCGTGCCCGGCCGACCGGTGCGCTACGTCGGCATCGACCCCTGGTCCGGGAGTGCAAGGCTCTTCACCGCCGCGATGGCCGCACTGGGGGCCGACGAACTCAGCGTCGAGATGCACGTCGCGTCGTTCAGCGACGCCCCGGTGAACGAGACCTTCGACGTCGTCGTGTTCGTGCACTCGATCTACTACGTCGCCGACGTGGGAGAGACCCTGAGTGGCGCCATCGAGCTGCTGCGACCTGGCGGTCAGCTGTGGGTGCTCAACGCACCGCGGGCCGCACTCAACGCACTGGTCGACGTGCTCGCCCCGCCACTGGAGGGACACCGGCAGTGGTTCAGCGCCGACGTCGAGAAGGCGTTCGTCGACTCCGGCCTCGCCCTCGACGAGATAGTCACCCTGGACGCGCTGGTCGACCTCGCCTCCGCGAGCGACGCGGTGCTCGACTTCGCGGTACAGGCCCGGCTGACCCCCGAGCTGCGAGGGCCGGTGCGGGCCTATCTCGATGCCGTCTCGGTACCCGGCGCCGACGGCAGGCCCCGGGTGCCGCACCCGGTCGACGTGTTCAGGACGACTCGCAGCTGACCGTCACTCGAAGAATCTGCGCACTACGGGCACTCACGCACCCAGCGGGAATCCCAGCGCTACTCCGCCGGCGTCCGACAGTTCAAATTTCTGCGCTGCTGGTGTGGTCTATTTTCCGGCGAGACCTGTTGCTGCTGCTAGATATTCACGCGAGTCTCGAAACGTCTGCGCCACGCCGCGTCCCGCGACGGCTCGGTATCGACTGATCTGATCGTCATCGAGAAGATCGAGCACGGTGCTGGAATCCGTGTGCATCCAACCGCCGTCTCGCACCAGTTTGTGGGCGCGTTTGCCCTGCAAAGCAGAAATTCCCTCGACTCTGATTCCATTCGGATCGGTCGACGCTGCGATGTAGTAAGCCTTCTTCCCGGGGTAACCGGCTTTGACCTTCGCGCGCAACCGCAAGACGGCATCGGCCGCGTCGTCGATGGCAGACAACTGCTCGTCGGAGCCCGATTCGGCAGCAGAGACTCGCGCAATCTCAGCATCCAGTCCAGCAAGCAAAGTGGCGAGGTACTCGGGATCGCTCATCAACTAATGATGCCTTACGACAGTGCTCTCCTGAACCACGGGACTGGCCCAGGTAATTGCTGACTGCGTGCCAAATAGCGCACAACTACACCGCTCGGTTTGGGGATTCACCCGCGCTCCCCCAACCTCTGGAACGTCGTTCGCATTTTCTGGAGGTCCGCGATCTCGGCGAACACCGCCGATACAATTGCTTCACCGCCGGCCACACCTCGCCCTCGGCATCACCGAGACCCGGACGTTTCATCAAATTCCAGCCCCGTCCGCTCAGGCGTCGGCACCTCAGTGCACACTATCGGCCGCGATCTGCGGGATCCCGTCAATAGTCGCCGATAGTGTGCACTGAGGCATGGAGAGACCACACGAAAAAGGCTCCGACCTCACCATCTGGTCGGAGCCTTTTAGAAAGAGCCTCCTAACGGGATTGAACCGTTGACCGCTCGCTTACAAGGCGAGTGCTCTACCGCTGAGCTAAGGAGGCGTTGGTGCTGAGCCAGCATATCCACTCACTGCTCGCTCAGTAACAGCAGGTACCTTGTGCGTGGATCACCCCAGCTATGTAAAGACGGTCATGACTTTCCTGCAAGACGTGACGGCCTCGCTCAGCCGTCTCACCGGCGAGCGTCGCGCCACCATCGACACCCCTACAGCCGCACCTTCACCACTGCGGCCGATCGACCTCACCGACGATGCTGTGGTGGCAGAAGTGCTGGATCTGGCGGTACGCGTCGGTGAGGTGCTTCTTGCGTCGGGGACTTCCGCGATGGATACGGCATCCCAGGTGCAGTACATCGCGGCCACCTACGGCCTCGCTCGCTGCGATGTCGATGTCACGTACAACTCCATCACGATCAGCGCTCACCGCGGCCCGACGCGGCCGCCTGCGTCGACGATGCGGATCGTGGAATACCGGTCGATGGATTTCACGCGTCTGGCTGCCGTGGACAACTTGATCCGGGACGTCCGCGTCAAGATGGTGTCGCCTGCCCTTGCGCGCGAGACGTTGGACGCCATCACCAAGGCGCCGCACCCGTACAACCGTTGGATCGCGACACTGGCCTGGTCTGGCATGGCAGCGGCGATCAGTGTGTTGGTCGGTGGCGATGCGCTCGTGGCGGTGGTGAGCTTCTTGACGACCATGGTCATCGACCGGATCGGTCGAGTCCTGAACCGGGTGGGTCTGCCGTTCTTCTTCCAGCAGGTGGTCGGCGGGTTCGTTGCGGCGACCCCGGCCATCACGTTGTACAACTTTCAGGATCAGCTCAATATCACGATTTCACCGTCGTTGGTCATTGCGGCGGGAGTGACGGTGTTGCTGTCGGGACTGTCGTTGGTGGGCTCGGTGCAGGACGCCATTACCGGTGCACCGATCACTGCGTCGGCGCGATTCTTCGAAGTTCTGATGATGACGGGCGGAATCATCGCCGGTGTTGCGACGTCGTTGAAGATCGCCGCGATCGTCGGAAGCGATCTGCCGCTGATCACCAACAACCCACCCCCTGGCATCGAAGAATTGCCGACGAAGGTGCTGGCGGGTGCTGCAGCCTCGTTGTTCTATGCGCTTGCCTGCTATGCGGAGCGCCGTGCGTTGACGGCTGCGTTCCTCGGCGGCTTCGCTGGAGCCCTGGTCTACCTGCTCATTCAGACGCTGTCCACCGGGCCGATCATCGCGTCGGCGTTCGCGGCGACCATCGTCGGTTTGGCCGGTGGTCTGATGGCGCGTCGCGCGCTGATTCCGCCGCTGATCGTCGCGGTCGCCGGTATCACGCCGCTGTTGCCGGGTCTGTCGCTGTACCGAGGCCTCTACGCGTTGCTCAACGATCAACTGCTGCTCGGCATCAGTGCGTTGCTCGCAGCGTTCGGTATCGGTTGTGGCCTCGCAGCTGGGGTCACGCTCGGTGAATGGGGAGCGCGTACGTTGCGTCGTCCACGCATCTTGGCTCGCACCGAAGAACTGCTACGTCCTACTCTTCGACGCAGAGAAGAACCGCGCCGCCCGGTTGTTCGTCGGCGACGCGGTCCTGTCGAGCTCAAGAAAAAGAAGAAGGTCTAAGCCTCGGGGGTTCCCTCTGCGGACTGACGTGCAGCTGCGTCGGCCTCCATTGCTTCACGGAGGCTGCGGGGACGCATGTCCGTCCAGTTCTTCTCCACGTACTCCAAGCATGCTGCACGCGTGTCTTCGCCGAAGACTACCTTCCAGCCCTGCGGTACATCGGAGAATGTAGGCCACAACGAGTGCTGGTCTTCGTCGTTGACCAGCACGAAGAAGCGTCCGTCTTCGTCATCGAATGGATTGGTACTCATCTCGCCTCACTCGTCGCAAACGTATTGTTATCGGCAGTCTTCAATGTGAAGTGCCCCCGACCCTAGCAACGCACAGTATCGCACTCGAGTGCCGACGCTGGAGGTCAGCTTCGGAGAAACTCCAGCACGGCGCTGTTGATCGCCTCTGGCCGCTCCAGATATCCGAAGTGCCCGACGTCGGGAATCTCGACGTATTGGGCGTCGGGGATCGCCTTCGCCAGCTCCGCGCTCAGGTGCGGGGGGATCATTCGGTCGTGCTCGAATCCGACCGACAAGCAGGGCACGGAGATCTTTCCATACGCTGCACCTCTGTCGAAGTTCTCGTCCATCCCCAGCTGAGCCCGCACGCCGGGTGATGTGGGGGCCGTCGAGAATTCGAACAGGTCGAGCCAGTCACGCGCCGATCGGGAGTCGGCGAGTGTGGTCGGCGACAGGTTC
>JBBPZN010000137.1:0-4319 GCA_038198705.1 Mycobacteriales bacterium | reverse complement strand
TCTCGCAGCGAGCCTGCGAAGCTTTCCATCCTTCTTGACGATTTCGATTTGAGTGCGCAGAGAGTCCACGGTGCCGCCGCTGACGCCGCCGCGAAGCGCGCTCACCACCAGAGTGGTGTCCGTGAGCTCTCCGGCATCGTCTGCGACAACCGCGGCATGCAAGACGTGTACTCCGAGATCGGAAGGGATGGAGTCGAATCCGCATGAGTGAACGATCCGGGCGCCGGTTCGCTGAGCGATTTCGTGGTTGGTGTCGATGCTCTCGCGGGCGAACAACACCTCTCCGGTCAAGTCGACGTAGTCGGTGCCAGCCTCTGCGCAGGCCGTTGCCAGCGGCATCCCGAATTTGGCGTAGGGGCCGACGGTGGTGATGACGACCCGGGCGCTTCGTGCAAGTGCGCGCAGGGCGTCGACATCGGAGGCATCGGCTTCCACAAGTGGCCAGTCGGTAGCTGCGGCGGGCAGTGCACCGCGCGCAGCTTCGAGTCGGGTGGACGAGCGGCCGGCGAGTGCGATCGACGTACCTGCGGGCGCATGCTCGGCGAGATAGGCCGCAGTGAGGCGACCGACAAAACCTGTGGCGCCAAACACGACGATGTCGTGTTGACGTTCGCCTTGAACATTCTCGGTCGGCTCTATCGAAGTCATATGTTGGACAATAACGCGTATCCCTACGAGAGTCGAAGAGCTGTCCGCGACCGTGTTCGCAGGGCGACAAGACCGACCCACGACACGACGACGGCAGCCATGGCGAGTGCCCGGACGGAACCCTCCACGCTGTCTGGGTAGAGGACGCCCGTCAGGTAGTGGTCGATGAATCCGGTGGACGGCAGCGATGCGTTTCCAACGTGCAGGCGCGCCCAATTTTCGAGTGAAGTGAGGGGACAGTCGACCTCGACCGAGATGGCTGCGACGCCCCACGCGGCCGCACACCCGTGAAGCCAGATCGTTGTAGGCCATCGCCAGGCCAAGTATCCGCCCACCACGACGTAGGCGATGAAGGCGAAGTGCACCATCACCGTCACGTCCGCGAGAACCCGATAGAGCATGGACGGATGGTATGCCTCAGAAAGCCCCTCAGATAGCCCAGGTATGTACCGGTTCACCCTCGTTCATCAAGGTGAGGTAGTCCGACAGCATCCCAGCGAGCGCATCGCTGCGCGAATCGCCTGCTCCTTCACGGGCGACGACGGCATCTCGTTGCCATACCGATCCGGATCGTCCGCTCACGCATCGTCCGGCGATGACTCCGAGATAACGGTCACGAACGGACGTATCGACGCCGTATGCGGCCAGGCCGGCATCTGCCATCGGCAGTAGCCGTCGCAGCACCAGTTCCTGTGGGCTGATCCAGCCCACTTCCGGCCAGTACAGCCGGGCATCGAAACCGCTGCGCGCTGCGGAATGGAGATTTTCGATCGCTGCATCGAACGACATCTGCGTCCACAACGGTCTGTCCGCTTCGGCAAGAGAACGGAGGGTGCCGTAGTAGAAGGCAGCGTCGGCGAGGGTGTCGATGACGGATGGCCCCGCAGGCAAAACTAGATTCTCCAACCGAATGTGGTGGCCATCGTCGGAGCGTTCGTAGATCGGACGGTTCCACCGGTAGACGGTTCCGTTGTGCATCCGGAGTTCGGACAGCTCGGGTATACCCCCCTGTGCCAGAACCGCTTTCGGGTCCTCGTCACCGCACACCGGAAGAAGAGCCGGGAAATACCTGGAATTCTCCTCGAACAGATCGAAGATCGAGGTGATCCAGCGTTCACCGAACCACACTCGGGGCCGCACTCCCTGATTCTTGAGTTCAAGCGGCCTGGTGTCGGTGGCCTGCTCGAACAGGGGAATGCGCGTCTCGTGCCAGAGTGCCTTACCCGCGAAGAACGGTGAGTTCGCTGCCAGAGCGACTTGAACCCCGGACAGTGCTTGAGCCGCGTTCCAATACGACGCGAAGTCATCGGGGGCGACCTGCAGGTGCAGTTGGACCGAAGTGCAGGCGGCTTCGGGCAGAATCGTGTCGGTGATCGTCGAGAGTTCCTCGGCAGCATGTGCGCCCGGAAGTGGTATCCCGGATAGTGCAATTTCGATGTCCTCGCCGCGGGCCGCGAAGATCTGCTGATTGAGCAGATCGTATCGCGGATCTTCCGATATCCAACGATGCTCGAAGTGCTTTTCCGTAAGCGTAGGCAGTATCCCGATCATGGCGAGTCGACTGCCCAAGGTGCGGGCCCGCTCGTCTGCGACGTTCAACGATGCCCGTAGATCGCGCTCCAGTTCTTCGATGCTGTTGCCTCGCAACGGCCTGGGCGCGACGTTGATTTCGATGTTGAACTGACCGAGTTCGGTTTGATAGTCAGGATCGGCGATCGCCTCGAGGACTTTCGCATTGGTCATGTCGGGAGCCATCTCGCTGTCGACGAGATTGAGTTCGACTTCCATGCCGATCCGAGGCTCACCGACGTCGAAGGAATCTTCGGCGAGCAAGGTCGCCAAGGCGTCCAGGCAATCCTGGACCTTCTGCCGGAAGCGATGCCGGTCCTGCCTGGTGAACTTTCGCTGCTCGACCTCAGCGCCCATCGTCGCTATCCAACCGTGCTACACGCTGCATTAGCTCGGCACTATTGCCGGCTCCGATTGCCCATCGTTGATCGCCCATCGTGACCGCCTGTCGTCGCCCCGTATTCGACCCGCATCGGAACTGGGGTTTTGCCCGGTTCCAACCTGAAATCATTGGTATAACCGCGAGTATCGCAGGACAAACGTTGAGGGGAGCGGGAACGGGGAGCTTCACTACCAGGGTGAGGGTTGGTAGTCCTTGAGGAATTGGCCATAAAGGTCTACGCCCAGTTCGCCTTGCACGATGGGGTCGTACACCCGTGCAGCGCCGTCGACCAGATCCAGCGGTGCGTGAAACCCCTCGTCGGCCAGTCGCATCTTGGTCGGATGCGGACGTTCGTCGGTGATCCACCCGGTATCGACGGCAGACATGAGGATTCCGTGTTCGAGCATTTCCTTCGCGCTGGTGCGCGTCAGCATGTTGAGCGCAGCTTTGGCCATGTTGGTGTGCGGATGGCCGGGGCCCTTGTATGCCCTGCTGAACTGACCCTCCATCGCCGAGACGTTCACCACGTACTTGCGTCGTGCGTGCGCGGCATCCATCGCACTACGCAGACGCGACACCAGGATGAACGGTGCGACCGAATTGCACAGCTGCACTTCGAGTAGCTCGACTGGATCTACCTGTTCGACGGTGTGAATCCAACTGTTCGACTCGGTGAGATCGGGAACAAGGCCGCCCGCGTCGATAGCAATTCCCTTTTCGATGCGTTCTGCGGTGGCCGAGCCTGCGACGAGTGCCAGCGAGCTGACCGCATCAGCAGTCAAGCCCTCGGTTGCCGAACCGATCCCGACAGTCGTCGACGGGAGCGAACTGGCCAGTGAAGCGGGGTGCGCGTCGCTGGTCTTGCCGAAGGTGATTACATCGGGGTAGGCGCCAGCCGGCAGTGCCTCCGCCTCGGCATCGACGAGAGCACTGTACGAACCGGACGATCTTTTGACTGTCTGGGCGGCATTGTTGATGAGAATGTCGAGAGGTCCCTCCGCCGCAACAGAGTCTGCGAGAGCCACTACCTGGGCCGGGTCACGCAGATCGATCCCGACCACCCGTAGTCGGTGGAGCCATTGAGCACTGTCCTCCATTGCAGAGAAACGCCGGATCGCGTCTTTGGGGAAACGTGTGGTGATGGTGGTGTGCGCCCCGTCTCGGAGCAGACGGAGCGCAATGTACATGCCGATCTTCGCGCGACCACCGGTGAGCAGAGCGCGGCGACCAGTCAGGTCGGTTCTTGCATCGCGTTTGCTGTGGTTGAGCGCCGCACAATCTGGGCAGAGTTGGTGGTAGAAGGAGTCGACGAGCGTGTAGCGCTGCTTGCAGATGTAGCACGGCCGGGCACGCACAAGAGTTCCGGCAAATTCACCTGTGGCTCGGGCTGTCAGCGACAATCCGGCTGTTTCATCGTCGATCCGGTCAGGCGAGCCCGTGGCCGTGGCTGCTACGACGGCTCGGTCGGCCTCAGACTTCGCGTTGCGTGCGGCGATACGGCGCGAGCGTTTGAGGTCCTTGAAAAGCTGGCCCGAAGCACGTTGCACCACAACAGAGTCAGCGTGGTCTTTATCCAGGGCCCCGGCGAGCCTCAATACCTGCAGGCACGTTGCGAGATCATCCGGATCGATACCTGATGTGTCATCTACGTACGCCCCCAGTCCGTTTCCGCTATCGGTCATGAAAATCCCTTCACACGAGCCCCACAACGACGTAGGCC
>JBBPZN010000136.1:0-10773 GCA_038198705.1 Mycobacteriales bacterium | reverse complement strand
CTGAGCTACTACGAGCAGGCCACCGACACCCGCTACACGCCGTACGTCATCGAGCCGGCGGCCGGTCTGACTCGTTCGCTGATGGCATTCCTCGTCGACGCGTACTCCGAGGACGAGGCACCCAACGCCAAGGGCGGCGTCGACAAGCGCGTCGTACTCAAGCTCGACCGCCGCCTCGCGCCGGTCAAGGTTGCCGTTCTGCCGCTCTCGCGTAATGCCGATCTGACGCCGAAGGCGAAAGACCTGGCACAGCAATTGCGTCAGTACTGGAACGTGGAATTCGACGACGCCGGAGCCATCGGCCGTCGATACCGTCGCCAGGACGAGATCGGTACGCCGTTCTGCATCACCGTCGACTTCGACACCCTCGACGACCACGCCGTCACCATCCGCGAGCGCGACACGATGGCGCCGGAGCGGGTCGCTCTCGATCAGGTCGAGGGCTATCTCGCGCAGCGGTAGCTCGGAGCCTAGAACACCGAAGTCGAGGTGACCGAACGTCGTGTTCGGTCACCTCGACTCAGGTTCGCACAACCTCGGCGACCGGACGCGACCAGTCGTCTAGAACCGGCCGCCGCCGCCACCGAAACCGCCGCCGCCTCCTCCGCCGAAGCCGCCCCCGCCGCCGAAGCCGCCTCCACCGAAGCCGCCACCACCGCCGCGCAGGACGCTGTTGATGAGGATTCCGCCGAGGACCGCGCCGGCCACATTCCCACCGCCACCGCCACCGCCTCCGCGTGGGCGATTGCGATCTTCCCAGTCTCGGACGTCGGCCTGGGCGCTCTGAGATGCCTGCGTGGCCAATTGCGCTGCGGCCTGAGCATGCTGGAGCGCTTTCGCCGGGTCCGAGGACTCAAGCTGGCGGGCGGCCTCGAAATGCCGTTCCGACTCGGCGAGCCGGGTTCGCGCTTCGGCTCCGACGCCGCCGCGCCTGGTCGAGATGTAGTCCTTGGCGGCGGTGATCTGCGCCTGAGCCCCGCCGATGTCACGCGCGAGTCGGGCGCGCAGAAGCTCCTCCTGCTCCTTCACCTCGGTTGCGTCTTCGATCGTTGCGTCCAGTTGTTGGTCTGCAGCAACGAGTTGGTTGTAACTTCCGAGCGGGTCCGATGCCTGGGACGCCTCGGCGTTGCGCAGTGCCTGTTCGGCTGCTGCGCGTGCCTTGTCCAAATCGGGCCCACCGTGCCGACTGAGCGTTGCGGCATCGGCGATGTCTTTACGCACCTCTTCGATGGCGGCCGGAAGCGTCGCTATCGCATTGCGGATATCGCTCTGCGCGTGGTCGACTGCGTCGAGCAAGGCCCGTGCGTGTTCGGCTGCTTTTTCTGCGGTTCGGACGGCGGAGACCAGTTCACCCTGCTTGCCCGCAGGTCGTGCAGCTGCCTCCCGGCCGACGGCGATGTTCGACTCGGCGAGTTCGATTGCCTCGCGGGCCATATCGACATTGGCTTCGATCGATGCGAGTGCAGCCGGCGCAAATTCGGTGCGCAATTGTTCGAGAATCTGCTGCGATTCCGGGATTCGGACAGTAAGGCCGACGACGGTCTGCGTCAGCGAATCCAGCTTCGAACCGGCATTGATGAGCAAATCTCGCATCGATTCGAATTCCGCTACGCGAGAGTCGAGTTCGTGATCAGCTCGGCCGCACGAGGAAATGATGTGAATGAGCATGGAGCGGCGTTGATCCGGCGTTTCCGGAATGGCGTCGTCGAGACGCTGCCGCATTTCGAATGCAGAAGCGAGTGCTTTCTTTGCTTCCTCGTATGCACTGATGAAGGGCGCTGCAGTTCGATCGCCGAACTCCGATCGTGCGATGCTCAACTCTTCCTCGCTTGCGCGCACGGCGTTGTCCGTCTCGATGAGCATCGAATGGGCGCGGGCATCGAGTACATCGAGCGGAAGCGCGCTGAGTGCCGCAGTATCGGTCGGATCGATGGTGTGCGCTGCTTCGATGCTCGCCTTGTGCAGCTTCCTCTTTCGGCGCGAGGAGTAGGCGACAGCGCCGCCGCCGGCGACGAGTACCGCGCCCGCGCCGATCAGCCACGGTGTACCGGACCCGTCCGAGCCGGAGGAGGTGTAGGCCTCGTCGAGGCTTCCTGCGGTGGAGATGGCCGCGCCGGACCAATCTCGCTGTGCCAACGCCGGCTCGATCTGATCGACGCGGATCGACTCTTGCTCCGCCGCGGTGATCTCCGTCAAGGACTTGTCGACGCCGAGGTAGTACGCCCGGCCGTCCGTCGCTACAGCAAGGAGTACGTCCCGCTGCCCGAAATCGCTCGCGGTGTACGTCTGTTCCGCCCAGCTCTCGGAGGACACGTTGTCGAAATCGGAGACGAAAGTAACCCAGAGTCGGATACGGCTGTTGTTGTAGAGATCATCGATCGCGGCCTGAATATCTCCGGTGCTCTGCTCGTCGAGCACCTGCACTTCGTCGGTGATCTGCGTGTCGAGGCGCGACGGCGGTTCGGCCGAGGCGGTCCCGGCGGCGCCGAGTAAAGCGGTGAATCCCAGGACGGTGGTGAGTGCGCTGTATGCGAGAACTCTCCGGACCGCAACGAACGCGGGCCGGTGCTCTGCCTGATCGACTGCCATAGGTAGCGAACTTACCGGGAGGACAACCCATGACACATGTCATGCCGAGAACATGACGCACGGAAGGGGTTCGACGCCCTCGGCGCGAGCAGTGTTGTTCTCATGACAACGACACCTTCGGTGCATCTGGACCACCTGAGTAAATCTTTCGGAAATGTCCGAGCCGTCGCGGATGTGAGTCTGCGGATCGAACCGGGGGAAGTGGTGGCCTTCCTCGGCCCCAACGGCGCGGGGAAGACGACCACCATCGACATGATGCTCGGTCTGGTGCGACCGGACTCCGGGACGGTGAGCATCTTCGGTGAGACACCCGCAGACGCGATCAGCGCGGGGCGAGTCTCGGCCGTGATGCAGTCGGGCGGTCTGCTCAGAGACCTCACGGTGTGCGAAACGGTCCGGCTCACCGCTGCATTGTTTCCGCGGACACAACCGGTCGACGAGGTCATCGAACGCGCCGGAATCACCGCCATCGCCGACCGACGTGTCGCGAAGTGCTCGGGCGGTGAGCAGCAACGCCTGCGGTTCGCATTGGCACTTCTGCTCGAACCCGATCTGCTCGTCCTCGACGAGCCGACGACCGGAATGGATGTGGAGGGGCGGCGTGATTTCTGGAACGCCATTCGCACCGACGCGAGAAGCGGGCGCACCGTTCTTTTCGCTACCCACTATCTCGACGAGGCCGATGCCTACGCAGATCGCATCGTGCTGCTTCGCCACGGGCGGATCGTCGCCGACGGCAGTGCCGCGGAGGTCAAGAACCTGGCATCGGGTCGCACCGTGTCTGCCACGGCGGTAGACGTCGACCAGCGAGCACTCCTGGCACTTCCGGGGGTCGACCGGGTGGAAACGCGGGGAGATCGAGTGATCGTCCACGGACAGGACTCGGATGCCGTCGCGCGCTACCTGCTCGGCATCGATGCCGTCGATCTCGAAATTGTCTCTCGGGGACTCGAAGACGCATTTCTCGCACTGACCACCGACCATCCATCAGATCTCGCAGGGAGTTCGATATGACTGCAACACACATGACTTCACGTCCGACCCTGGAGCTCGGCGGATTCAGCCCCACATTCCTCGGCCTGGAGATCAAGAGATTGATTCGTAACCGTCGGACGGTGCTGTTCACCCTCGTCATGCCGCCGGTGTTCTTCGTCATCTTCGGGACCGCGTCGGACTACTCGTCGAACTACGCGTTCGCACATGGCAACGTCACCGCGTTCATCGCTATCAGCATGGCGGTTTACGGGGCAATGCTCGCCGCTACCAGCGGGGGCGCAATGGTTTCCGTCGAACGTGCACAGGGATGGAGTCGACAACTGCGTTTGACCCCGTTGAAGCCGGTCGCCTACATCGTCACCAAGATGGCAGTGGCGATGACCATGGGACTGGCATCCATCGTCGTCGTGTTCGCGGTGGCTGCCGTCTTCGGCGCCGATATGCCGATCTGGGTGTGGATCTCGACGGGCGTCATCGCATGGCTCGGTAGTTCGGTCTTCGCGGCCTTCGGATTGTTCATGGGATATCTCCTGCCGTCCGAGAACGTCATGCAGGTACTCGGCCCAGTTCTCGCCGTGCTCGCGTTCGCAGGCGGGCTATTCGTGCCGTTGGCCGACAGCGGCTGGTTCCCTTTTGTCTCCAAGTTCACCCCGCTCTACGGGCTCGCCACGGTGGCACGCGCTCCCTTCACCGATCCCAGCGCCGCTACCCTCGCGGTGGCCGTCCTCAATCTCGCGGTGTGGGCAGGCGTATTCATCTTCGGTGCCGCCGTGCTGTTCCGTCGCGATACCCAACGTGTCTGATTCCTCGCTCACTCGTGCTGCCGACACCGATAACGTAGGCAACATGAGTGAGCAGATCGATCCACAGGCGCAGGAGGGTGGCGACCGCTTCTGGCGGTTCGGCCCGATCTTCGCTGCGGCGTGGTTGATCTACCTGGCCTATCCCATCGGCGAGGTACTCGCCAAGCCCTCGTGGTTCGCTCGGGTAGTTGGGCTGACACTCGTGGTCGGGTTCGCGTTGCTCTTTTTCGGTACGTTCTGGGCATTTCGGCACGGACACCGCCACGATCGGCCGATGTCCTCGGCACTGGCGTGGGGTTCACTCGCCTCGATGCTGGCGATCACGGCCCTACTCTCGCTGATGCTGGGGACGACCGCATTCGGTCTGACCATCTACATTGCAGTTATTGCCGTGATGATCTTGCCTTCAGTGCAGTCGGTCACACTCGTTGTTGCGATGCTGGCAGCTGTCGAACTTCTTCCTCGATTCGTGCCGGACTGGGAACCGGACAGCTTCTTCGGATTCCAACTCATCGTGAGTGCCCTTGCCGCCTGGGGTATTACGCAGATCTTCCGGCGAAACCACGAACTCGCCGAGGCCCGGCAACAATTGGCGGACCTCGCCGTGGTCGCCGAACGCGAACGAATGGGGCGCGATGTCCACGACATCCTCGGACACTCACTCACCGTGATCACGGTCAAAGCCGAACTGGCCGGACGTCTGATCGACCTCGACCCTGCGCGAGCCGCTGTCGAGATCGCACAGGTCGAAGCATTGGCCCGGGAAGCGCTCGGCGATGTGCGCAGCACGGTCAGCGGTGCTCGCCGCGTGGATATCGCGGTGGAGCTCGGCAATGCACGATCGGCGCTCGACGCTGCGGGGATCGGTGCGGACCTGCCTGCCGACGCCGACGATGTCCCTCTGCGCAACCGTGAACTGTTCGGTTGGGCATTGCGTGAGGGTGTCACCAACGTCATCAGGCACAGTGGTGCGCAACGATGCTTCGTCGCACTCGATCCGACGTCGATCGTCGTGTCCGACGACGGCCGCGGGATGGCTACCAATGCGGACTCCGGGGGCAATGGTCTTCGCGGTCTCGGTGAACGAGTGAAAGCTGCCAACGGCACTCTCGTGCTCGGCAGCGGAGAATCCGGTGGTTTTCGCGTGGAAGTGATGTCGCAATGACAATTCGACTGTTGCTCGCCGACGATCAAGCGTTGGTGCGCGGAGCTTTGGCGGCCCTGCTCGAGCTCGAATCCGATCTCGAGGTGGTGGCCGAAGTCGGCCGCGGCGATCAGGTCGTTGCCGCGGCGCTGGAACACACACCCGACGTCGCGCTCCTCGATGTGGAAATGCCGGGTATCGACGGGATCGCTGCCACCGCGGAACTACGCACCCACGTGCCCTCGTGTCGAGTGTTGATCGTCACAACCTTCGGCCGCCCCGGTTATCTGCGGCGCGCCCTCGACGCAGGCGCCGACGGATTCGTGGTCAAGGACACCCCGGCCCGGCAGCTGGCCGACGCGGTCCGTCGCGTGAACATGGGCCTCCGCGTCGTCGATCCGACGCTGGCCACGGAGACACTGACCGCCGGAGTATCGCCGTTGACTTCGCGTGAGCAGCAGGTTCTCCGGGCAGCAGTAGCAGGTGGCACGGCTGGGCGGATGGCGGCGACGCTTCATCTGTCCGAGGGAACCGTACGCAATCATCTGTCCGCGGCCATCGGCAAGACAGGCACCACCACACGTGCCGAGGCGATTCGGATCGCCCTGGATCGCGGTTGGCTCTGACCACCGACGTCGAGTTCCCGCGCGCCTATACGACCGCGATCGCGCGCGACTGGCAAACTCGAGGAGTGAACTCGACTCTCGACCGCAATCCGTACGGCGAACCCGATGGGGATTCGTACGGTCGACCGTTGGATCAGCGCCCATCCGACCCGGATCGGCTCGGATTCGTCGGCACGCTCGGCCGGTGGACGACGCGGCTCATCCTGGGCGTCGTGCTGATGGGTCTCCTCGTCGTCGGCGACACGGCCGTTCGAGTCTGGCAAGTGGCGCGGATCGACGACAATTCCCTGGCCGAGGCGATCGTGGTTCTCGGTGCGGCCCAGTATTCGGGTACTCCGTCGACTGTGTTCGAGGCACGCCTCGATCAGGCCGCCTCCCTGTACGAACAGGGTGTGGCACCCGAGATCGTCACCGTCGGCGGCAAGCAGGAAGGTGACCTGTTCACCGAGGCCGCGTCGGGGCGCAACTATCTGATCGAGCAAGGTGTACCCGCGGACAAGATCACTGCTGTCGAGGAGGGTTCGGACACTCTCGAAAGCATCGAGGCGGTCAGCGATACTCTCCGCGCGCAGGGAAGATCGTCCGTGGTGCTGGTCAGTGACCCGTGGCATTCGTTGCGCACTCGCACGATGGCCAGGGACGCAGGCCTCGACGCATGGACCTCGCCGACGAGGACGGGCCCTGCGGTGTACACCAGGGAATCGCAGGCCCATGGAATTGCTCGCGAGACCGGCGCACTGCTGTGGTATCAGCTCACCCACTTCACCGCCGACTTCTCCTACACGGCAGGGCAATAGCGGTGAGTGGCTACACCGATCACGACCTCGAACGGTTCGTCGCGGAACCGCGTAAGACGGCAGGGCTCGACGGTGGTCAGGAGAATGCATCCCACCGCAGCGCGTTCGCGCGCGACCGAGCACGCGTACTGCACAGCGCCGCGCTGCGGAGGTTGGCCGACAAAACTCAGGTCACCGGGCCGCGTGATGGAGATACCCCGCGTACTCGATTAACGCATTCGCTCGAGGTGGCGCAGATCGGGCGCAGCATCGCCGAAGGACTCGGCGCCGATCCGGACCTGGTGGACCTGGCGGGGCTCGCACACGACATCGGTCACCCGCCGTACGGGCACAACGGGGAGAGAGCGCTCGACGAGGTCGCCGAGAACTGCGGCGGGTTCGAGGGCAATGCGCAGAACCTACGAATCCTTACCGGTCTGGAACCGAAGACCCTCGACGCCGACGGCACCAGCGTCGGCCTCAATCTCACTCGCGCATCTCTCGATGCGGCGATCAAATATCCGTGGCTGCGGCCCTCGCCCGGAGCAAAGTTCGGCGCGTACGAGGACGACGGCCGGATCCTCGATTGGGTTCGCGAGGGGACACCGAACCGGCGCAAGTGCCTCGAGGCCCAGTCGATGGACTGGGCCGACGACGTCGCGTACTCGGTCCACGATGTCGAAGACGGCGTGATCGGCGCCAGAATCGACCTCAGGGCACTCGGCGATCGTTCCGAACAGCGCGCATTGGCCGAGCTCGGCATCAGGGAATTCCGTGGTCTCGACGCAGCCGAGCTTATCGAGGCTGCAGAGCGACTCTCACGCATGCCGGTCGTCGTGACGGCCGGTCGGTTCGACGGGACACTGGAAGCGTCGGTGAAGCTCAAGCACCTCACGAGCGAACTGGTCGGGCGATTCGCGACCGCTGCGATCAACGGCACCCGCGAGAAGTGGGGCACCGGTTCACTGTCGAGATACGACGCCGATCTGGTCATCCCGGCGGTCGTCGCCTCGGAGGTGGCGCTCCTGAAGACGATGGCGTTGCGGTACGTGATGTCCGATGCCGGACACAAGCTCCGTCAGGAACGGCAGCGGGAGCGAATCCACCGCGTCGCGCAATGGTTGTTGCGCTCGGCGCCGGGGGAGTTGGACCCGATTCTCGTGCCGGCATGGAACCGCGCCCAAGACGACGCGCAGCGCACTCGCGTGGTCGTCGATCAAATTGCGTCGTACACCGAAAGTCGGCTCGAGCGGATCGACAAGCGCAGCCTGGGAGCTCAGGCCAGTTGGGGCTGATCTGATTCTTCGCAGCCGGTGCGCGGTACTAGACTGCCCGGTGTGGCCGGCCGAATTCCTGAACGAGACATAGCCGCCATCCGCGAACGCACTCGAATCGAGGACGTGGTCGGTGACTACGTCTCGCTCAAGCGCGCGGGCGGCGATTCCATGAAGGGGCTGTGCCCGTTCCACGACGAGAAGTCTCCGTCGTTCCACGTGCGCCCCAACCATGGGCACTATCACTGCTTCGGCTGCGGGGAGGGCGGTGACGCTTACTCGTTCCTACAGAAGATCGAGCACATTTCGTTCGTGGAAGCCGTCGAGCAGCTCGCAGACCGGCTGAACTACTCCATCACCTACGAAGGTGGCGGGCCTTCGGTTCAGCGGGATCGCGGCACACGCGCACGGCTGATCGCAGCGAACGCTGCCGCGCAGGAGTTCTACGCCGCACGGCTCCGCGAGCCCGACGCACAGACGGCGCGGGACTACCTCACCGAACGCGACTTCGACGGGCAAGCCGCACTCACCTATGGGTGTGGATACGCCCCCGACGGCTGGGACACCCTCACCAAGCATCTGCTGAGCAAAGGTTTCGAGGCCAAAGAAATCATCGATGCCGGGCTGGCCACGGCGGGCAAGCGCGGCACCCCGATCGACCGATTCCGTCGCCGCCTGGTTTGGCCGATCCGCAGTCAAAGCGGCGACGTCATCGGCTTCGGCGCGCGAAAACTCTTCGACGACGACACCATGCCCGGCAAGTACATCAACACCCCGGAAACCATGCTGTACAAGAAGTCTCAGGTGCTGTTCGGTCTGGACATGGCACGCAAAGACATCGCCAAGTCGCACCAGGCGGTGATCGTCGAGGGCTACACCGACGTCATGGCAATGCACCTGGCCGGCGTCAAAACCGCCGTCGCGTCGTGCGGCACTGCCTTCGGTGAAGATCACCTGGCGATGCTGCGTCGACTCATGATGGACGACAGCTACTTTCGCGGCGAAGTCATCTACACCTTCGACGGCGACGCTGCAGGAAAAGCAGCCGCGATGAAAGCATTCGAAGGTGACCAGAAGATCGCCGGGCAAACGTTCGTCGCGATCGCTCCCGACGGGATGGATCCCTGCGAGTTACGCCAGAAATCCGGCGATCCTGCAGTGCGCGATCTGGTGGCGCGTCGGACACCGATGTTTGCGTTCGTCGTCAAATCTCTGCTGAGCGAACATGATCTGGACACCCCCGAGGGCCGCGTCGAAGCTCTGAAGCGGACGGTTCCCGTTGTCGCCCGAATCAAGGACGGCTCGTTGCGTGACGAGTACGCCCGCCAGCTCGCCGGGTGGACCGGCTGGGACGACACCGCGATGGTGCTCGCCAGAGTGCGCGACGAAGCCAAGAGGATCGCTCGGGGCGGCGGAGACGCCAACAGCAAGCGTGTGCCGTTCGAGAAGCGTCAGGAGCCGAAGCCGGAAACACCGGCCGGCCCACCGCGACCGCAACCGCGAGATCCCGCACTGTGGCCGCAGCGCGAAGCCCTCAAGTCGGCGCTGCAGAACCCGTCGATCGCCGGGTCCGTGTTCGATTCTTTGCCCCCGGAGACATTCACACATCCCGCCTACGCGGCCGTCAGTGCGGCTGTCACAGCTGCGGGAGGCACCGCTGCGGGGCTCGGCGGAGGCGAATGGGTCGATGCCGTCGCCAAACGTGCCGAGGGACCTGTCATTCAGTCACTCGTCATGGAGTTAGCCGTCGAACACATACCCGTCGCCGACATTGCGCTGACTCGCTACACCAACGGTGTGATGGCGCGCTTGCAAGAAGTATGGGTCGGTGAGCAGGTCGCCGAACTCAAATCCAAGATGCAGCGCATGTCCCCGCAAGAGAACCCGGACGAGTACTACGCGCTGCTCGGCGACGTCATCGCCCTCGAACAGTACCGGCGAAGCCTGCTCGAGCAGGCCATCGGCAACGTGGAGGACGATTCAGCCGCCGGCTAGCTACTTCCTGCGGAGCTGATCCTGCGGAATGTACAGCTGCGACTCGTCGTCGATCGTCTTCATGGGCTCGAGCTTCGGCTGCGTACTCAACGAGTCCGACAGCTTCTGCCTGCTCACATCGAGAACCTTCTTCGTAGCTGGACTCCCGGCGACGGCGGCAGCTGTCTTACGAATCTGCTCGTAGCGACCACGACCAGCCTTGGCTCCGAGTACGTACGCCGCTCCAGCAGCCAGAACCAAACGGATCATCAAAGTCCTCCCACAGTGTTGCTGGTCATCAGTGTTTGGCGGTCATCGAGGTAGGCGCCACTCCACCTACCTCTACGCGCGTCCCACCATCCTGCCTGACTCGGCTCCACCAGGGCGATTTGGTACTCCCATGGGGGTGTGCGCTATGGTTTCTCTCGGCGCACACGAGAGTGTGACGCCACGAAGTAATCCCCTGTAGCTCAATTGGCAGAGCTTCCGACTGTTAATCGGACGGTTGCTGGTTCGAGTCCAGCCGGGGGAGCAGTGATAGGCCCTCTGACCAGCGATTCGATCGCTTGGTTGGAGGGTCTTTCTGTGTTT
>JBBPZN010000135.1:0-5465 GCA_038198705.1 Mycobacteriales bacterium | reverse complement strand
AGTGGACGGTATCGCGATGCCGGGCGGTTACATCCGCGACATCGTCGAGCGTGTCACTCCGAGCATTCTGGCCGGACGCCGAACAGGACTCACTCGAATCGACGAATTCGAGGCGCGTCATGTCGAGGAGACTGTGCAGCTGATCACCGCTCGAAGCAGGCTCATTGCCGACCGAATCGAGCGCGGTGCACTGGCGGTCGTCGGGTTGACCTACCGTCTCGAGATGGGACGGGTCGTACTACACAGCTCGCACGGTGACGTGGGCAGTTACGTAGAGGGCGAAGACATAGAAGGCGAGGATGTAGAGGGAGACGTAATTGCTACTTTGACTCGTTGGACCGATTGCGGCGGCACGTGGCAGCTGGTCTCGCGCACCGCCACCAAAGCAACGGTGGTCTTGCGCAGCTGCGACGGACACGAAGAAATGCAACGCCTCGACAGTGAGGATCCCGTGACGATCGCTTGGATCGAGAACAACGGTGAGAGTGTTGCCTAGCGCTCTCTCATGACGCAGGCGGAGAACGGTGAGTCACGCACTCGCCGTTCTCGCACTGTCCGAACGGAACTCATCGAACAGGGAGGTTGTCACTGTGTCTTCCGACGAACCAGAGGATCCGGTGCCGTTGACAAAACGGGAATTCGAATCGTTGGCGCGCTTCAGATTCGGAATCCGTCGTTACCTTCGCTTCAGTGAGGAGACCGTACGGTCTTATGGAATCACCCCACAGCAATATCAGCTACTGCTGGCGCTGAAGGGTTTTCCGGGCCGTGAGTGGGCTGCGATGCGGGAGTTGGCAGAGCGACTGCAGTTACGCCACCACAGTGTGGTCGAGCTGGTCGATCGCGCGCAGAAGCAAGGCTTGGTTCAGCGGGCAGCTGATCCGTCCGACGCCCGAACGGTCAGAGTCGAGCTCACCAGATGCGGTGAACTGACGCTCGTCCGACTGGGCGCCATGCACCGGGATGAACTTCGGCGTCTGGGGCCGACAATCGAATTGCCGATATTCGATGACCCATCGGAAAAATAGCGAACCGAACTACCTGCAGAGTAGCTCAGGACCAGTGCCAAACAGTCCCTGACCTGCGCAATTATCGGGTCGAGGGTCTGGGTCGTGATTCGAGGGTATAAACCTGCCGTAAGCTGCGATGCGCAGTCGTTGTCGAAACCGCGGCTGCCTACGGCACCATCGCATGGTTGTTGCCGTGATGACGTCGAATTATTGCGAAACAGGTAGGTGAATACGGTGTCTGCGCGTGAACAGGTGGCAGCGATCTATGAACAAGTTCTTCAGCGCAACGCCGGTGAACCTGAATTTCATCAGGCTGCTGCAGAAGTATTCGAATCGTTGCATGTCGTCCTCGAACGCTATCCCCATTATGCGGACGGTGGACTCGTCGAGCGCTTGTGCGAACCGGAACGACAGATCATCTTCCGAGTCCCTTGGGTTGACGATACGGGTGCGGTGCAGGTCAACCGAGGTTTTCGCGTTCAGTACAACAGCGTGCTCGGACCGTACAAGGGCGGCCTGCGGTTCCACCCCAGCGTGAATCTGGGGATTGTGAAATTCCTCGGCTTCGAACAGATCTTCAAGAACGCGTTGTCCGGCCTACCGATCGGCGGTGGCAAAGGCGGATCGGATTTCGAACCCAAGGGTCGTTCCGACGCCGAAGTCATGCGATTCTGCCAGTCGTTCATGACCGAACTGCATCGTCACATCGGCGAGTACACAGATGTTCCGGCCGGTGACATCGGTGTCGGCGGCCGAGAGATCGGGTACCTGTTCGGGCAGTACAAACGATTGACCAACTCCTACGAATCCGGAGTGTTGACCGGAAAAGGCTTGAACTGGGGTGGCTCTCAGGTACGTAAAGAGGCAACCGGTTACGGCGCAGCATATTTTGTCGCCGAGATGCTCAAAACTGTCAAATCTTCGCCGGACGGCAAGACTGTAGTTGTCTCAGGCTCGGGCAACGTCGCGATCTACGCAATCGAAAAGATTCATCAGCTCGGCGGCATCGTCGTCGCCTGTTCGGACTCCTCTGGTTACATCGTTGATCCCAAGGGCATCGACCTTGCGCTGTTGAAGGACATCAAGGAGTCGCGCCGGGCCCGCATTGGCGAGTACGTCGAGACCGCCACACATGCAACCTTCACTTCCGGTGGTTCCATCTGGGATGTCGCTTGCGATGTCGCGATACCGGCGGCAACCCAGAACGAACTCGACGAGGACGCGGCCATCACTCTCGTCAAAGGTGGCGTTGTCGTGGTCGCCGAAGGCGCCAACATGCCGACCACACCGGAAGCGGTGCAGGTGTTCCGCGACGCGGGCGTTGCCTTCGCTCCAGGTAAAGCTGCCAACGCGGGTGGAGTTGCTACATCGGCTCTCGAGATGCAGCAGAATGCATCTCGCGACTCGTGGAGTTTCGAGTACACCGATGACCGACTGGCCCGCATCATGACCGGAATTCATGGCCGCGTAGTCGAGACCGCCGAGGACTACGGGATGCCAGGGGACTACGTTCACGGTGCGAACATTGCCGGATTCGTCAAGGTTGCCGACGCCATGATCGCCCTCGGAGTGATCTGAGCCAACACTGAAATGCCCCGTGCAGTGACCTGCACGGGGCAATCCGATCGAAGACTCGGCTTCGTCGGCGATTCTTCGATCAGGTGCGGGGCGGCGGTGCGTCGGGATTGCTCGCCGCGCAGACTATTCGGCTGTCCGAGATTCCAGTAGCCGTCGTTCGAGACCTGCGGCAATCGAGAGAACGGTAACCGTGCTCTCGGCGCCTGTGGGAAGGACGTATGTGCGCTCGTCCTCGACGCGGCACCCCAACAGTGCCCTGCCGAGCGGTGACAATGGCGAACATGTCGCTATTTCGTCCGCGGAGTTGCCCGTGGCCGCAGTCAACACGAACGTCTCGACGTCGTCGGGGTCGCGATCGAACATCACAGTGACAAGCGAAAATGGTCGCACGGTGCCGTCGTCGGTCACGGTAGCGGCAGCAGTCGCCAACTCCTGGACCTCTGCGATGCGGCGGTCGATGCTCGACAATTCCTCGCGAGAGCGGTGGTAAGAATCGTTGTTCTCGAGATCGCCCATGTTACGGAACTCGATTACCTCGGCTGCGACTTCGGCACGCCGGGTGTGCAAGACAGACAGTTCGCCGGCTTCTTCTGTTGCGGCACCTGCGGTGACGATAAGTTCAGCGGTTGTCATGGAATTTCTCCTTGCACTAAAACTCGGCGGTCGTCCCATTCCGAGGTCGTGGAAATACAGGTATCGACGCAGCGAGCAGTGCTCGACACGTCAGGTGCAGTAAGTAAAATGAGGTGGCACCGAGTCGATGCCCGCTTTTCGGCGATGAAAGATAAACCGCCAACCGACACTCGTTACGAAATACTGCAGTCGCGCAGTGTTCGTCATTCAGAAACAGTGAATCGGGAGCTGGTATCGACGAATGCAGGTGGAACAGCCTAGTGCCCTGGCGGAGCGGTGCATAAACAACCGCGTAGCTCTACAAGAATAGGAATCACAGCGTTCACACCTTCTTTCGCATCGCGTGTCTTTCTCTGACTGTAGCGCGAAAAAAATAAAACTCCAGTTACAGCAGTTTCAGCCACTATTCCGCGCGCCGGCACCATCGCGCGATCGGCTCGATTGCCCCGCGCAACGGTGAGGTGGTGCCGACGACGAGGTACGAGGTGGATACGACGGGTGTTCCGTCGACCTCGATTTCGTACTTCAACCGCTGCGCCAGTCGCTTCGCGTCGTGGACCTCCTGTCCAGCTTGTGCGACGGCTCTGCCGTCGCACAACACAAGGAGTCGGCACCTGCTGTACTCCGACGATGCATCGACAACGGCGGCGGCAATTCTGTTGTACTCCTCGGACTGCTCGGCGCGCTCGCGCCAACGGGCGACCAGTCCGCGACCTTCCGGCAGCGCTTCGGTGGTGACGATGATGGATTCTGCCGTCATCGGACCGTTGGCGGAAGCACCGTTCGGCGCTGACGGGTTGGTATGCGTGGCGTCGCTGAGCTGGTCGGAATTCGCGTAAGGATTACGAACAGTCACCTCGACGCCCTGGCCGACGAGCCCGCTGCGCAGGTATTGGTGAAGTCGAGTGGGCAGTCCAATGACGAGTGCACCGGCTGTGGTTCCTGCTCGCGGATTATCCGTTCGACGAGCGGACAGCGGCGGCGTAGTGATCTCGACGAGAGCCATATTGACGATCGACCTCTTTGTTGCTGTGGAATCGAGGTACCGGGGGAGTCGACACAACGACACTCACGGCTTCTCAGGGGGACGAGCGGGCCAGCTCCAGCGTTCGGTAGCGGCTGATGATCGTCTGGCGCGTCGCACGGTCGGTATCGGTCGCCAACGTCAGAATCCAGGGGGCGGATTCGCTGAAGTTATCGGCGCGAGAGTGCTGTAGATCGGCTGTGACATCTTCCGAGATCGACTCGAGTTTGTCACTGGTCAGCCGACCTGTCGGGTCGGAGAAGCCGTACCCGATCTCCCACACTTGCGGCGGAGGAAACAACCCGGAGACATTGAGTCGGTCCCACTGCCGCGCCAGGAGGGGCGAAATTACCTCGTCGACGGTGCGTTCACGCTGTACGCGGAACGGACATGCTGCATCAATAGCAATTTCCCCCTGCTCCAGAAATTGTCGAAGTCGTTCGGGTGAGGCGCATACCCGAAAATTAAATTCCATCATGACCGCTTTCACGGTAGACTCACTCCTTCGGTCCAATCAGTTCTGTAAACTGTAGCCCAAAAGAAAATAAAAGCCAGTCGTGCGCACGCATGCCCGAAAGTGGACGAAAGTTTCTCTGACGCAGTGGATGTGAGTCGAACAAATGCGGCCGCCATTGGATAAGTTACGGGGTGTCGAAAGACGCAGTGAGGCCGGGGAATTGTTCTCCTTCGCGTATTTTTTCAACCTGCTGGTGATCAGTAGTGCACTCGAAAACCGCCGATGAGCGTAATCGTGTTTCCATCGGGATCCTTGAAGGTGGACAGACGTACACCCTTGTTCACTTCGACCACCTCACCCGGTACCACGCCACGAGTGACAAGCTCGGCGAGCTGTCTTTCCAGGTCGTCGACGGCCAAGTTCAGCATCCCCGATCCGGCCCGTTCGCCGTCGACCATCACTTGCACCCAGCCGTGATCCGACACCGGCACGACAGCGAGTACATGCTCGAAAGTCATGAGTGCATCCGTTCCGAGGGGTGTGATTCGTCCGGATGTAGACCACTCCACGTTGGACAACTCATCGTGCGAATGACTTCTGGTCCAGAACGGCCTGAATGTGATGCAGTTCGATCGTTGCCGTCAACCCGATCGGTCCGGCCCTCGCCACGAGCATGTCCGTATCCATGTCTTCACCGCCGCACAGTCGGTTCTCCCAGGCCGAGAGTCAGTATGGCGACTGTTCGGGCGCCGTTAGCAGTTCT
>JBBPZN010000134.1:0-11676 GCA_038198705.1 Mycobacteriales bacterium | reverse complement strand
GGGCTACGGAAACTCCTTGGAGTGGGCGACGTCGTGCCCACCGCCGCGCCACAACTTCACCGAGCTGCCGCGGATTCGGTCCGAGCGTCCAGCGTTCGAATTGCATTACCCGCACATGGTCGAGCGGATGCGCGCCGAGGCGCACGTCGGTCCGGGTGCCAGCGGTGGACACACCACCGAAGTTCTCGAACAGGTCCGCCGATCGCCTATCGCCACCAGCGACCACGAAGCATCCGGTGACCCGGATCCGAAGTAGCTAAGCAAAAGTCCTCGAAGAGCCCCTCCCGGTAGCCGGGCGGGGCTCTTCGCTTGAGATGATCGACATACAGGTTTGCCAATATCTGGCACGATCACTGGGATTGTGTCGAGGGGGAAGGGAGAATCGGTGCTGTCGAAGGACACCGCTGTACTTGTGACCGTGACAGGCTCTGACAAGCCGGGTGTCACTTCGGTGTTGTTCGCCGCGCTTTCTCGTCACAATGTGAGCCTGCTCGATGTGGAACAGGTCGTCATCCGAGGACGTCTCACTCTGGGTGTGTTGCTCTCATGTCCAAGCGACCCCGAAAACCTTCAAGACGAGCTCGAAGACGCGATGTCGACGGTCGGAGTGCACGTAGACGTCGAGATCGGCGCTGATCCAATCGGCAAGCGGGCACTTGCGACACATGTAGTAGTGGTGCTCGGTCGGCCCGTTACCGCTCGCGCGTTCAGCAATCTCTCACGTGAACTTGCCAGGCAAGGCGCGAACATCGATTCGATTCGGGGAATCGCCGATTACCCTGTGACCGGCCTGGAACTGCATGTGACGGCGGCCGACACGTCTGCCGAGGTGGACCGCGGGCTCCGCACCGGTTTGTCCGAGATCGCTGCCGGCGTCGGGGTCGACGTGGCGGTCGAACGCGACGGCATTTCTCGCCGTTCCAAACGCCTGATCGTCTTCGATGTCGACTCGACACTGGTGCAGGGCGAGGTCATCGAGATGCTCGCAGCCAAGGCTGGGCGAGAAGACGAGGTGCGAGCGGTCACGGAAGCGGCCATGCGCGGCGAGATCGATTTCGCCGAATCGTTGACCCAGCGGGTGCGGGCGCTGGCAGGCCTCGATGCGTCGGTCATCGATGAGGTCGCCGAGTCCTTGGCGCTCACCCCCGGTGCGCGCACGACGATTCGAACTCTGCGCAGACTGGGTTATCACTGTGGGGTCGTGTCCGGCGGATTTCGTCAGGTGATCGAGGGACTTGCCCACGAGTTGGAGCTCGATTTCGTCAAAGCGAACACGCTCGAAATTGTCGATGGAAAGTTGACCGGACGCGTCATCGGTGAGATCGTCGACCGCGCGGCGAAAGCGACCGCGTTGCGAGAATTCGCTGCGCAGTGCGGCGTGCCGCTGGAACAGACAGTGGCTGTGGGCGACGGAGCCAACGACATCGATATGCTGACCGCGGCTGGTCTTGGTGTCGCGTTCAACGCTAAGCCTGCGCTTCGTGAGATCGCGGATACGGCCATCTCAACTCCCTACCTCGATGCAGTGCTGTTCATGCTCGGGGTCACGCGCAGCGAGATCGAGGCTGCAGACGCGGTCGATTGCGGAATCCGACGCGTTCCCATCCTGTGACCGACTCAGCTGTCGACGGGCTACCTCTCAACTCCTTCGCTGAGCGCCACGCGCTCCTGGCACAGGGATACGGGGGACGCTCGGATCCACCCGATTCAGCGGACGTACTTGTTATGCCCCTCGTTCTCTATCTCCCCAAAGCGCAACCACCGCCTCGCAGCAGTCTGTTGGAAGCGGCTGCTGCAGCGACAGTCGCGCTGTGTCTCGACGAGCGGTCCGGACCAGGGGGCGAATGGGAGCTTCGCCTGCGGGCGTGGACGGCTGGCCGAATTCGCAAAGTTGCCCGCCGTGCGCGCGGGTCGCATTGGGAGGCAGCTGAGCAGGTCGAGGGAATGACGGTAGGGGTCGGCGAGACTGTGGCGCGTGCTCTTGTGCCCGGTCGCGTCGGCGACCTGAGCTCTCGAATCACTCGCCTCCAGATCGGCGGCACCGATCTAGTACACGACGATCCAGGGCCTCCCGGCGACGGTGTACCTGTGCTGTGGATCGACTCCGCCCTCGAGATGACCGTCGGGAAGGCAGCCGCCCAGGTGGGTCACGCGGCGATGATGCTCGCTGGTGTCATGACAGCAGAACAGTGCGAGGACTGGGCGTCGGACGGATTTCAGTGTTCGGTCCGCGATGCCAATCCTGTTCAGTGGCAGCGAGTGCGCAGTCAGGTCGACGGGGTGAGTGCCGTGGCTGTTCGCGATGCCGGATACACCGAAGTTGCGGCTGGCTCGATGACTGTGGTGGCAACAATCCAGCCCTGAGGTCCACTGCCGGCAAACTGGCTGTTTCGGGCGGTTCCAGTCTGGCTGACACTTGAGTGCATGGCATCCAAACGTCGCGTGTTCGAGCCCTCTCGACTTCGGGATCTGAGCTTTCGTCTGACCGCGTTGTACCTGGGCCTGTGGTTGTACGGGTTGTCGTTGGCGCTCATGATCAAGGCTGGGCTCGGACTCGATCCGTGGGATGTGTTGCATCAGGGACTTAGCCGCCACCTACCGCTCAGCTTCGGCACGATCACCGCCCTGACCGGAGTCGTCGTACTTCTGATCTGGATTCCGTTGCGTCAGAAGCCAGGGTTGGGCACGGTCAGCAACATAATTGTGATCGCGATCGCCGTCGACTTATCGCTCGCGTTGATACCAGAAGTCGACGGTCTTGTTCTCTCTGCGGTCATCCTGGTTGCTGGAATCGTGATGAACGGGTTCGCCACCGCGTTGTACATCGGTGCGGACATGGGGCCGGGCCCGCGCGACGGACTGATGACTGGACTCGTAGCGCGGACGGGCCTGTCCGTGAGACTGATTCGTACGTGCATAGAGATTGTCGTCGTCGCAACCGGATGGCTGCTCGGCGGCAGTGTCGGAGTCGGAACGGTGCTGTACGCCTTCGGAATCGGTCCGCTGGTTCAGCTGTTCATGAACTACTTGCCGACGCTCCGGAGAACGAGCACGGTGGAACCCGTCAGCGAAATCCGTGATCCGGCGTCGACCGGTGCGATGTCGATCGGCACACCGTCTGTCGCGGACGAGTCGAATACCGGCACGAATTGTGTCGCAGCCCAGGACGGACACGCCAACTCGACCTCGATCGGTGCGCCCGAATGCACCACCAGCAGTGAACTGAAGTCCTCGACGTGGTGACCATTGGATTCGTAGGACCGCACATCGGCGCCGTCGACCCAGGCCTGCAACGTTCGCACCGAATCGTCGTTCCATGACTCGGCGTCGAGCTCGTGTCCAGCCGCGCCGAACCAGACGAGATCTGGTCGACCAGTTGGGGTGTCACGCCCGATAAAAAATTCCTGCTGGCGAATCGACGGAGTCCTACGGCGGATCCGGAGCAATCGTGAGACGAACGCGACGAGTTTCTCGTCGACGGAATCCCAGTCGACGGCCCACGCGTCGGCAGCAGCGGTGTCGAGGGGGACGCAGTAAGCGTTGTTGTTGCCGAATTGCGTGCGACCCATCTCATCTCCTGCAAGAAACATCGGAGTGCCGGTCGAGAATGCGAGTGTTGCCAGCAGCGCACGAACGTGGCGAGCGCGGGCATCGTTGATCGCGGCATCGTCGGTAGGCCCCTCGACGCCGTGATCGATCGAAATGTTGTTGTCGGTACCGTCGCGGTTCTCCTCTCCGTTCGCCTTGTTGCGCTTGACGGAATAGGACACCAGGTCGTGGACGGTAAAGCCGTCGTGGGCGGAGACGTAGTTGACCGACGCCCAGGGCTTTCGGCAGCTTCCCCCGTAGATGTCCTCGGAGCCTGCCATTCGCGAAGCGAGTTCGCGGACACCGGTCTGCCCGGCCCAGAACTGCCGCACAGTGTCGCGATAGCGGTCGTTCCATTCCGTCCATAGTCTGCCGAAGTTGCCGACCTGGTATCCGGCACCGGTTGCATCCCACGGTTCTGCGATCAGTTTGACTCGAGAGATAACCGGGTCGGTGGTGATGGCGGTGAGTAGTGGTGCACGCGAGTCGAATCGCCACCCTCCCGGCCGGCCGAGTGTGCTTGCGAGATCGAATCGGAACCCGTCGACTCCCATCTCTTCGACCCAGTAACGCAGGCTGTCGCACACCATTCGGACCACGGCAGGAGACGCCGGGTCGAGCGTGTTTCCGCATCCGGTCAGATCGACGTCGTGTCCACGGCTGTCGAGCAGGTAGTAACCGGCGGCGTCGAGTCCGCGCCAGCTGATCGACGGGCCGGCCACCGAGGATTCGCAGGTGTGGTTGTAGACGACGTCCAGTACGACCTCGATCCCCACGGAGTGAAGCGAGGCCACCATCGCCTTGAATTCGGAGATTTCGGCCCCGGGTACCGATGCGAATCTGGGATCCGGCGCGAAGTACGACCCCGTCGAGTAGCCCCAGTGGTTACGCATTCCGCGGACACGAACGTCCGGTTCGGTCAGCATCGCGTGGATCGGGAGCAGTTCGACCGTAGTCACCCCCAGTCTGGTCAGGTGATCGAGTACAGCGGGTGCGGTGAGCCCGAGGTAGGTGCCTCGATGCTCCATCGGCACGCCCGGATGCCGCGCGGTAAAAGCACCAATGTGCATTTCGTATAGAACGGTACGGTCCCACGGCACGTTCGGTCTGGCATGAACCGCGCGGTGTCCGAGATCGGTGACCACCGCCAATGGCACGTGTCCGAGGGAGTCGATCTCGCTTGCCCGGCCGAATGGCTCGTCCTCGTAAGCGAGCAGGGCATGAGCGCTGCCGAGGCCGCCGGAGATCTGCCTGGCTGCCGGGTCCAGCAGGAGTTTGTGGGCATTGAATCGGCGTCCGTTGCCCGGGTCCCAGGGGCCGTGCGCTCGAATTCCGTAGGTGGTTCCGGGCTCGACGCCGCCCAAAAACCCGTGCCACACGCCGAACGTCTGACTGGGCAGCGCGACGCGTCGTTCGAACCCGTCGGGATCGATCAGGCAAATCTCGATAGCGACTGCTTCGGGGGAGTGGACTGCGAATTGAGTACCACCCTCGCCTGCTGTCGCACCCAGGGGGAAGGGAGTGCCCGGTGCAGTTCGGTCACTGTTGGCGTTGTAAAGCGGAATAGACGACACGCTTGGAGATCCTGCCGTGAAAGCCCGAGCGATGTGCGACAAGATAGACAACGTGTCTGAACCGGATCCCGATCTGCTTATCGATTTCAACGACGTTCTCATCAGTAGAGACGGGGTGAGACTGGTCGGCCCAGTCACTTGGCAAGTAGAACTCGACGAACGGTGGGTGGTTCTCGGGCCCAACGGGGCAGGCAAAACGTCGCTGATGCGTATGGCTGCCGCAGAAGTGCATCCGACTTCTGGAATTGCGCATGTCCTCGGTGAAGTGATGGGCAAAACGAACGTAGAAGATCTGAAAACTCGTATCGGACTGTCCTCGTCGTCGTTGGCCCACCGAATCCCGGCGGACGAGATGGTCATCGATCTCGTCGTCTCGGCCGGTTACGGCGTACTCGGCCGGTGGCGAGAGAAGTACGACGAGATGGACACCGAACGCGCCATCGACATGCTGGAGAGTTTGGGTGCGGAGCATCTGGCGCAGCGGACCTACGGAACGTTGTCCGAGGGCGAGCGCAAACGCGTGCTGATCGCCCGGGCGTTGATGACCGACCCCGAACTTCTACTTCTCGACGAGCCGGCGGCCGGTCTCGATCTCGGTGGACGAGAGGAGCTCGTAGCTCGGTTGGCTGATCTCGCTGCGGACCCCGATGCCCCCGCAACGGTATTGATCACTCATCATGTGGAAGAAATTCCGCCAGGCTTTTCTCACGCTTTGCTTCTCAAAGAGGGCCGCGTCGTATCCCAGGGACTTGTGGACGACGTCATCACGGCGAAGAATCTCACCGAGGCGTTCAGTCAATCGATCACACTCGATCGGGTGGACGGCCGATTCTTCGCGCGGCGAACGAGGGCGGCTGGTCAGCACCGTCGTTCAGCGTTGTAGTTTGCAATGGTGCCTTCCCCTGCCGATTTTCCAGCCGATTCCGCAAAAGCCGTAGCCGTTCGTGATGCCTCGACCGTCATTCTCCTGCGCGACGGAGCCGGTGATGCCGGCGGTTCCGACGGAGTCGAGGTTTTTCTGCAGGAGCGAGTCGGAGGAATGGCATTCGCTGGGGGGATGACGGTGTTCCCGGGCGGCGGGGTCGACATTTCCGACGCGGATTCCGAGTTGGTCTGGGCGGGCCCTGACGCCGCGTGGTGGGCGCAAAAATTCGGGGTGGACGAGAGGCACGCGCAGGCGCTCGTCTGCGCTGCGGCGCGCGAAACGTTCGAAGAATGCGGGGTACTGCTCGCCGGACCGACCGCCGATTCCGTCGTCTCCGACACCCGCAATTTCGCCGAGGACCGGGGACGTCTCGAACGGCGGGAGCAGACGTTCGCGCAGTTCTTGAAGCGCAACGGCCTGGTCCTGCGCGCAGATCTGTTGCGACCGTGGTCGAACTGGATCACTCCGGTGGGGGAGAAGCGGCGCTACGACACCCGGTTCTTCGTGGCGGTGCAACCCGACGGACAGCAGGCCGACGACGCTACGAGCGAGGCTGCGTCCGCCGGATGGCGTTCGTTGGGATCTGCGCTCGACGATTGGCGACGCAGTGAGACCATCTTGCTGCCGCCGACCTGGAGCCAGTTGGCCGGGCTCACGGCTTTCAGCACCGTCGCAGAGGTGCTCGCGTTCATGCCGGAGATCACACCGATCTTGCCCAATCTCTACCACGTCGACGGAGAACTTCGCGTTGCCTTTCCGGATCAGGATGCGTACTACGCAGGCAGCGTGCACCCTTGGGCTGGTCGCGGAACCACGCACCGGTAGCGTGTGCGCACATGGCTGAGTTCGTAACTTTCGAGGTCGAAGACGGTATCGGAACTATTCGACTCGATCGTCCTCCGATGAATGCATTGAACCGTCAAGTGCAGGAGGAGATCCGAGACGCAGCCCGTGTCGCGACGACGAATTCCGCGGTCGCGGCAGTGATCATGTACGGCGGAGAGAAGGTCTTCGCGGCGGGCGCCGATATCAAGGAGATGACGGAACTCTCTGCTGTGCAGATGGCCGCCATCATCGGGGATCTGCAGTCGGCCCTCGGTGCCCTCGCCTCGATCCCGAAGCCTGTCGTCGCCGCGGTCACCGGTTACGCGTTGGGTGGCGGACTCGAAGTCGCCTTGAGTGCGGATCGTCGCATCGTCGGTGACAACGCAAAACTCGGCGTCCCCGAGGTGCTCCTCGGAATCATTCCCGGCGGCGGGGGAACTCAACGCCTCGCTCGGCTCATCGGACCGAGCAAGGCCAAGGACATCGTATTTTCCGGACGTTTCGTCGGAGCCGACGAAGCGTTGAGCATCGGCTTGGTCGATGAGGTGGTAGCACCGGACGAGGTTTACAACGCTGCACGTCGGTGGGCTGCGCAGTTCACCACAGGTGCACCGCGCGCTCTGGCCGCAGCCAAGGCGTCCATCGACCAAGGTCTGGACACCGATCTGCACTCTGGGTTGAAGATCGAGGCTCAGCAGTTCGCGGCGCTGTTCGCGACGAAGGATCGCACGATCGGAATGCAATCCTTTGTCGCCAATGGGCCGGGCAAGGCTGAATTCACCGGTGAGTGAGCGCCCGCGTCAGAACTAGAACTTGTTCATTCTCTACCGGGTAGTAGGATGTCCACATGACTGCAAGCTCTCATGGCAACAATGGTGCCAAAAACCGCAGCGTCGATAATGGCAACGCTGACACGTCCCTGCATGCGGTCCCCGATTTCCCCGACGTTCCTGGCGCCGCGGAAATCGCGGACATCGCGAGCGATCCGGCGCCCAACCCGCACGCTACAGCCGAGCAAGTCCAAGCGGCGCGCAGTGATACCAAACTTGCCCAGGTGCTTTACCACGACTGGGAAGCCGAGACGTACGACGACAAGTGGTCGATCTCCTACGACGAGCGCTGTATCGAGTACGCCCGCGGGCGTTTCGACCAGGCGGTCAGCGGCCAACCCGGCGTCCAGAACGCCCTTCCATACGGGCGTGCGCTCGAGTTGGGCTGCGGTACTGGATTTTTCCTTCTAAACCTGATGCAGGCAGGCGTCGCGTCCAAAGGCTCGGTAACCGATCTGTCGCCGGGCATGGTGAAAGTCGCCCTCCGTAACGCCGGACATCTGAACCTGGACGTCGACGGTCGCGTGGCCGATGCAGAGACCATCCCCTACGAGGACAACACCTTCGATCTCGTCGTCGGTCACGCAGTCCTTCATCACATCCCCGATGTCGAGCAGTCGCTGCGCGAGGTGCTGAGGGTCCTCAAACCAGGTGGACGCTTCGTGTTCGCCGGTGAGCCCACCACGGTCGGAAATTTCTACGCCCGTTGGCTCGGTCGCCTGACGTGGGAAGCCACTACGCGCACCACGAAGCTGCCGTTTTTGAGCAGTTGGCGCAAAGCTCAGGAAGAACTCGACGAGTCCTCCCAGGCTGCGGCGTTGGAGGCAGTGGTCGACTTGCACACCTTCGATCCGAGCGATCTCGAGGACATCGCAACGAGCGCCGGGGCGGTAAGAGTTCAAGCACAGACCGAAGAGTTTGCAGCGGCGCTTCTTGGCTGGCCCGTCCGTACCTTCGAGGCTGCAGTACCTTCCGATAAGCTCGGTTGGAACTGGGCCAGGTTTGCCTTCGGTGGGTGGAAAACACTTACGTGGGTCGACGAAAAGGTACTCAAGCACGTCGTCCCTCGCGGGTTCTTCTACAACGTCATGATCACCGGAGTAAAAGCGGACTGATCGACTACGTACGTACACACTTCCCATGGCCTATGCCTTCACCGACGCCGATATCGACTACCTGTGTAGCGATATCGGCGTTGTTGCGCTGCGCAGCATCGAGCACCTTGCACTGACCAAGACTTCGATGCTCGCAGACATCGCTGCAGTGCGTTCCTCGCATGGCGAGCACGCCGGTCCGCTCATCGAAACCTCACGTTTGCGGCGCAAAGCGCAGGCCAAGATTTTTGGCAGCGAACATTGGCTGTTGACCGACGACGCAGTGCAACAAGCGACACCGTCACGTGTTGCGCAGCGCCGAGCCGTTCGACTCTCCGGCCGCGACGTTCACGATGTGACGTGTTCGATCGGTACCGAACTCGCGGCATTGGCCGCGACGCCTGGCTTGGTGGCCGGCAGTGACCTCGACCCGGTGCGCCTGCGAATGGCATCGCACAACGTGCCGGGAGCTCACATTTTCCGCGCCGACGCCCTCACCCCGACTACCAGGGAAACCGTCGTACTGGCCGATCCTGGTAGGCGGGCCGGTGGACGCCGGACCCACGATCCGGCGGCACTCGAGCCACCGCTTCCGTCACTTCTCGACGCTTATGCCGACCGCGATGTGGTGGTCAAGTGCGCGCCGGGTCTCGACTTCGACAAACTGGGTTGGGATGGGGAGATCGAGCTCGTATCACTCGACGGAGGCGTCAAAGAGGCGTGCTTGTGGTCGGCGGGTCTCACTTCGTCCGGGGTGCGACGCCGGGCGTCAGTGCTGTCCTCGGACGGGGCGGGTGAGGAGATCACCGACGCCGAGTCCGACAATATCGACGTCGCGGGCCCAGGGGAGTGGTTGATCGATCCCGACGGCGCTGTCGTGCGCAGTGGACTCGTGCGGCATTACGCATCGCGGCACGGACTCTGGCAGCTCGATCCTCGGATTGCGTACCTGACCGGAAATTCGGTACCGCATGGAGTGAACGGTTTTCGGATACTGGAACGAATCAAGTACTCCGAGAAGTCGCTTCGTCAGGCGTTGGCGGCGCACCGCTGCGGATCGGTCGAGATTCTGGTTCGCGGAGTCGACGTCGACCCAGCCCTGCTACGGCCACGGCTGAAGTTGAAGGGTGATCTCGCGCTTTCTGTCGTGATCAGCCGAGTCGAACGGTCAGCGGTTGCGTTCGTCTGCGAGGCCCGGCGCCCGGGTACTGCCAATCATGATGTGTAGGTAAAGATCTCGCCCAGATAGGTCGAGGTCACCACCTGGCCGGCCGGACCGATCGAGGTACCGACGGTAAAGCCGGTGGCGCCGGGCAGTGGCTGACTGGCCACCGTATCGCCGGAATTCGTGTCAATCGAGGCGAGAATCAATTCATCCTCCCGGCGAGTGATCACAAGCGCTGTATCGTCGGCAGTCTGTACGGGAATGCCCAACTGCTCGACGTCCTCCCGTGACCATCTGAGGCTCGCGTGATCGCCGTCGTCGACGAGTAATCGCAGGCCGCCGTCGCCTCCGGCTGGAATTATGTTTCCCTCGGCAGACACCGACGGGGTCGCCGAGGCACCGAATCCTGCCCCGTACGTCCACTTGGCCGAACCGTCGGACGAGTTGTACGCGTTAATTCTTCCGTCGACATCGGCGATGTACACGGTGTCGCCGTCGTTCGAGAGGACGGGACTCGACGTCACGGCTGCCGGCAACAGTTCCGAGGACCAGACCTCCGAAACCGCGGGTGTGGAGTCCGCGTCGTACTGCAGTGAGACCAGTTGCGGCGCAATGGCTCCCGGACGCCACAAACTGAGGTAGATCCTCGACGATTCAAGATCGACGGCCGGCTCTGCCGCAACAGGGCAGTCGTCGGATCCGCTTGCACACGCGTCGATCCCGCTGTCGGGAGGGACGAAGCTCTCGTTCGGTGTCTCGAGGAAGCCGGGGGGCTCGATCAGATCGTGGATCGGCACCTTGGATCGACCGGTCTGAGTGTCGAGAATATTGACCTGGCCCAGTTGGGTGATCGCGAGCACGCTGCCGTCGCCGAGGAACTGAGCGGGGCGCGGGACGCCGTTCACCGGAACGCGCCAACGCAGTTGACCGTGGTCGTTGAACGACGAGAAACCACCCTCGTCACCGACATAGACGTTCGCGACCGAGTCGACGAGTGGCGTCACTGTGGCGACCGCCGTGCCGACCCGGTTGCACCAGCGTTTGCGGCCGGAGTCGATGTCGAACGAAAAAAGATTGCAGCCTGAATCCGTGTAACTGGAGACGAACATCTGCCCGCTGGCGGCGATCGAGATCGGCGAAACCACGGTGCCGCCGAGAGGCCGAGACCAGTCCAACTCGACTCCGGTGAGGTCCGTGTGCTCGGTGGAGTTGCTGTTGCGTGCATCGCCGTGCGCCACGGGCCAACTTCCCGGCGCAAATGCGTCGATGGTGTCGCTGCCACCCGAGCACGCGACGACGGCCAACATGCCGACGGCCGCCAGCGTCGCTACACGTGCGAAGTCAGCTCTGCCGCCAAGCACCTTGTGGTCTCCTTCTTGTCTTGTCGTGCGTGTAATCAACTAATGCGGCCGGGCGCTCGCGTGTACAGGCAGTGACACTATCGCGGCACGCGAGGACACTATCGCGGCACGCGAGGAGACTATCGCGGCACGCGAGGAGACTATCGCGGCACGCGAGGAGATCGACGAAGTGCCTCACCGTGGAGTTGGTCTCGGGGGGTATCCGAAACTAGGGTGACCGGTATGACGAGCATGTGGAACGCACCGCTGCGTTCGCGCTGGCGGGGATCGAGACGACGCGACGAGGATCAAGCCCGATTCCTCACCCGCGACTC
>JBBPZN010000133.1:0-11722 GCA_038198705.1 Mycobacteriales bacterium | reverse complement strand
TCCACCGCCGACGACACTCCGGAACAGATTCGGATCCGTCGCGCCAAGCGGGACCGGTTGCTCGAACAGGGACGTGAGGCCTACCCCGTGTCCGTGGCACGGACGCACACGTTGCTCGAGATTCGTGACCGGTACTCCAACCTCGAAGCCGATGCGAAGACTGGCGTGCTCGTCGGAGTCGCCGGTCGCGTAATTTTCGGCCGCAACACCGGCAAGTTGTGTTTCGCCACGCTCCAGGAAGGCGACGGAACTCAACTTCAGGCAATGATCAGCCTCGCGGGTGTCGGTGAGGATGCCTTGGCGGCGTGGAAGTCGGACGTCGATCTCGGTGACTTCGTCTTCGTACACGGCGAGGTCATCAGCTCCCGTCGCGGCGAGCTCAGCGTGATGGCCGATTCGTGGGAGATCGCGTCCAAGGCTCTCCGGCCGCTTCCGGTGGCGCACAAGGAACTGAACGAAGAGACGCGTATCCGGCAGCGATACTTGGATCTGATCACGCGTCCAGAAGCACGCGCGGTCGCCCGCAAGCGCATCGCCGTCGTACGTGAACTTCGCAACGCACTGGAACGACGGGGCTTTCTCGAAGTCGAGACGCCGATGCTGCAGACCTTGCATGGTGGAGCTGCCGCTCGCCCCTTCGTCACCCATTCCAATGCACTCGATACCGACCTGTTTCTCCGCATCGCACCCGAACTGTTTCTCAAACGCTGCGTCGTGGGCGGCATCGAGAAGGTTTTCGAGATCAACCGCAACTTCCGCAACGAAGGCGCCGACTCCTCGCACTCTCCCGAATTCGCGATGCTCGAGACCTACGAGGCGTACGGAACCTACGACGACTCGGCGAAGATGACTCGTGAGCTCATCCAAGAGGTTGCCGAGGCTGCGCTCGGCACTCAGGTGATCCTGCTGCCCGACGGCACGACCTACGACATGAGCGGTGAGTGGACGACACTCGAGATGTACCCGTCCCTGTCGGAGGCGCTCGGAATCGTCGTGACGCCCGATAGCACGGTCGAGGAACTACTTGCCCTGGCGAAGAAGATCGGGGTCGACGTGCCGCTCAAGGAGGGCAAGCCGATCTACGGTCACGGCAAGCTCGTCGAAGAGCTGTGGGAGAACCAGATCGGTAACGATTTGTTCGCGCCGACCTTCGTTCGTGACTTCCCCGTCGAGACATCTCCGCTTACTCGTCAGCACCGCAGCAAGCCGGGCGTTACCGAGAAGTGGGATCTCTACATTCGCGGGTTCGAACTGGCGACGGGCTACTCCGAACTGGTCGACCCGGTCATCCAGCGGGAGCGTTTCGAAGATCAAGCACGTCAGGCTGCGGCCGGCGACGATGAGGCCATGGTTCTCGACGAGGACTTCCTGGCCGCGATGGAGCAGGGCATGCCTCCGACCACGGGCACAGGCATGGGAATCGACAGGCTCCTCATGGCGCTGACAGGACTAGGTATCCGAGAGACGATTCTGTTTCCGATCGTGAAGCCGTCTCAGAGTTGACGTGCAACGAAAAGTTTATTGTTCGCCAACAGCGGACACTCGACGGGAAACGAATCGCCCCGACGATGCGTTATGAACAGTAAGCAGGCACATAGGTCCGTCGCCACAGATCAGAGATGATCTATGGAGGGGGTCGAGGGTCGGCAAGTGAACCTTCGGCCAACTAGAGTAAGGCTGGAGGCGTGGATACCTTTCGGCATCTACGTGAGACTTACCTTCAAATGCCGGCGAACCCGATTTACCAAATACCGTGGTGCTAGAAGACCTGGTGGGCGGAGTGCTACCACCCACCGAGAAGTGAGGGAGAGCGATGTTCGAGAGGTTCACCGATCGCGCGCGGCGTGTTGTCGTCCTGGCTCAAGAAGAAGCCCGGATGCTCAACCACAACTACATCGGCACGGAACACATCCTGCTCGGACTCATCCACGAGGGTGAGGGCGTCGCAGCGAAGTCTCTGGAGTCGCTGGGTATCTCCCTCGAAGGAGTCCGCAGCCAGGTCGAGGAGATCATCGGTCAGGGCCAGCAGGCTCCGTCCGGTCATATTCCGTTCACCCCGCGCGCCAAGAAAGTACTCGAGCTCAGTCTGCGTGAAGCGCTGCAGCTCGGTCACAACTACATCGGCACCGAGCACATCCTGCTGGGTCTGATCCGCGAAGGCGAAGGCGTCGCGGCTCAGGTGCTGGTCAAGCTCGGAGCCGACCTCAACCGGGTGCGTCAGCAGGTTATCCAGCTGCTCTCCGGTTACCAGGGCAAGGAGCCGTCCGAGAGCAGTAGCGGACGCGGCGATGCAGGTACGCCGTCCACGTCGCTGGTTCTCGATCAGTTCGGTCGCAACCTGACTCAGGCTGCACTCGAAGGCAAATTGGACCCGGTCATCGGTCGCGCGAAGGAAATCGAGCGCGTCATGCAGGTGCTGAGCCGTCGTACGAAGAACAACCCTGTTCTCATCGGTGAGCCCGGTGTCGGTAAGACTGCAGTCGTCGAGGGCCTGGCTCAGGCGATCGTCAACGGTGAGGTCCCCGAGACACTCAAGGACAAGCAGCTCTACTCCCTCGACCTCGGTTCGTTGGTTGCCGGCAGCCGGTACCGCGGTGACTTCGAAGAGCGCCTCAAGAAGGTCCTCAAGGAAATCAATACCCGCGGCGACATCATCCTGTTCATCGACGAACTGCACACTTTGGTGGGTGCCGGTGCGGCCGAGGGTGCTATCGACGCGGCTTCGATCCTCAAGCCGAAGCTCGCTCGCGGTGAGCTGCAGACCATCGGTGCCACCACTCTCGACGAGTACCGAAAGTACATCGAGAAGGATGCCGCTCTCGAGCGTCGTTTCCAGCCGGTCCAGGTCGGCGAGCCGAACGTCGAGCACACCATCGAGATCCTGAAGGGTCTTCGCGATCGCTACGAGGCACACCACCGCGTCTCGATCACCGACGGTGCTCTCGTCGCAGCTGCCACGTTGGCCGACCGCTACATCAACGATCGATTCCTGCCGGACAAGGCAATCGACCTGATCGACGAGGCGGGCGCGCGGATGCGCATCCGTCGAATGACTGCTCCACCAGACCTGCGTGAGTTCGACGACAAGATCGCCGACGCACGTCGGGAGAAGGAGTCCGCGATCGACGCGCAGGACTTCGAAAAGGCCGCGAACCTGCGCGACAAGGAGAAGCAGCTCGTCTCCCAGCGCGCCGAGCGTGAGAAGCAGTGGCGTAGCGGTGACCTCGACGTGGTTGCCGAGGTCGATGACAACGAGATCGCCGAGGTCCTCGGAAACTGGACCGGTATTCCCGTGTTCAAGCTCACCGAGGAAGAGACCACTCGTCTGCTCCGCATGGAAGATGAACTGCACAAGCGGATCATCGGTCAGGTAGAGGCAGTCAAGGCCGTCTCGAAGGCAATCCGTCGTACTCGTGCAGGACTGAAGGATCCGAAGCGCCCGTCGGGCTCGTTCATCTTCGCCGGCCCGTCCGGTGTCGGTAAGACCGAGCTGTCGAAGGCCCTCGCGAACTTCCTGTTCGGCGAGGACGACGCCCTCATCCAGATCGACATGGGCGAGTTCCACGATCGCTTCACCGCGTCGCGGCTGTTCGGTGCTCCTCCCGGCTACGTCGGGTACGAAGAGGGCGGCCAGCTCACCGAAAAGGTTCGCCGCAAGCCGTTCTCCGTCGTCCTGTTCGACGAGATCGAGAAGGCTCACCAGGAGATCTACAACACGCTCCTGCAGGTGCTCGAAGATGGCCGTCTCACCGACGGCCAGGGACGCACGGTCGACTTCAAGAACACCGTGCTGATCTTCACCTCGAACCTCGGTACCGCGGACATCTCGAAGGCAGTCGGTCTCGGGTTCTCCTCGGGTGAAGGCACCGGATCGAACTACGAGCGGATGAAGCTCAAGGTCAACGACGAGCTGAAGAAGCACTTCCGTCCAGAGTTCCTCAACCGTATCGACGACATCGTCGTGTTCCACCAGCTCACCAGGGATGAGATCATCCAGATGGTCGATCTCATGCTGAACCGAGTCGAAGGTGCGCTCAAGAACAAGGACATGGCACTCGAGGTCACCGAGAAAGCTAAGTCGCTGCTGGCCAAGCGTGGATTCGATCCAGTGTTGGGTGCGCGTCCGCTGCGTCGCACCATCCAGCGCGAGATCGAGGATGCACTGTCCGAGAAGATCCTGTTCGGCGAGGTCGAAGCCGGCCAGATCATCCTGGTCGATGTGGAGAACTGGGACGGCGAAGGCTCGGGTGAGGACGCGAAGTTCACGTTCCGCGGCGAGAAGAAGTCGATCAGCGTTCCCGATCAGCTGCCGATCGACCTTGCCAAGGCGTCGGGTGAGATCGAAAGCGAGTAGTCAGTAGTAAGCCGAGCGGGCCGTATCCCTGAAGGGGTACGGCCCGCTTTGTTGCTCCCCGGGCCCGCATGAATGGTCCATTCATGAGGAAGGCGTCCGGGCATCCCGACTTCGGGACTTCGCGGAAGGCGTCTGGGCATGAATGGACCATCGCAACGTTTAGACGGTTGCAATGGCCCATTCATGCGGGAGGCGGGTGCGGAAATCAGCCGTTGAGCAGATTCTCAAACCACAGTTGGACGCGTTCGTATGAGAGAAATCCGGCCGGTGCATGGCCAAGTCCCGCCTTCGGAATCCATGCTGAGAGGAGGCATAGGAGCGTGCACTTGTACTTGATGTACGTAACGTCCGTAAACCCGCTCGCCTTCCAGCGTTCGAGCAGTTTTGTGCTCTACTCGATGGGCACAACGTCGTCGACTTCCGCATGCGCGAGCATCACGGGCGCACTCGGCACGCCGTATCCCACCGTGTTTGCTTTGATGAGCGAGAGAGTCGGCTCCTCTTTCATGTACGCGGCCAGTGGTCGTCCGTCGGCGGTCAGCTCTCTGGAATCCGTCCACCCACCAAGGGCTTTGTCGGTTGCACACATATCTTGAGCAGCGTCGAGTTTTTCCTGACCCTGCTGGTTGAGCGTGGACCGTTTCGTCGAAGCGTGCTCCGGATACGCGTTGACGAGACCTCCCATGGCATAGAGCATTACCCGTGCCAGGCGAGTGTTGTCGAGTTTTTCGACATTGAGCGACGGATCAGCCGGCGGTGCACCGACAAACGAACCCTTGACTTCGAGAACGGGAGCGTACGACGCCGCCAACTCGGCTGGCGCTCCCGCCGAGTGCCCACCTTCGGAGTAGCCGAAAACCAGGACCGGGGCGTCGGTATCTCCGACGCCTGCCCGCGCGACGTCGAGCACCACGTGGCCTGCATCGAGACGGTTGAGGTAGGTGTGACCCCCCGGAGTGCCGAGGCCGACATAATCGGTCGCTGCGATGGAATATCCTTTCTGCAGTAGTGCTATGAGAGCGGGGGCGCCCGAGGATTCGAGCCCCACTGAACCGGCGCATCGATCAGCCATTCCGGTAGTCCCCGGCGCATACGCAGCCACAGGCCGCGGGCCCGGGCCGGTCCACTCCGCTTTTGGTGTCATGATGAAACCGGACACCACGGTCGCACCCCGTGGGTGTTGGTGGTCTTGTAAATAATTTGCTCTGGTTTGAGTGCAAGTTCGGCGAGTCCAAGGTCGGCGGGGCTGGTTCTGATGATGTGGCCGTTCGAAAGCTGTGCGACATTGGGCACTGGAGTGGTGTAAAACTCGGTTAATGATTCGGCGTGGGCGGGTGCCGCGGCGAGCACGGTCAGGGTCACGGCGCAGTGTCAGTGTTCGTTGCCTTCCCGAAGCACGAGCAGGAGTTGGAGCTTTTGTCTCGGTATCAGTCGACAGATGCCAAGCGATCGCAGGCGGCTGATAGCGGTACCGACTAGCCTGAGATCGACGGCCGTGCAGATGGGCAGGGCCCGAGAAAGATGGGAGTCATTTACGATGCCAACACGTACCTCTCGCACGGCCTGGACCGGGACTCTGGAAGATGGGTCCGGGCAGGTCGAGCTCACGAGTTCGGGTGCAGCAACCTTCGACGTGTCGTTCCCCAAGCGCGCAGCCGAGAGCGCGGACGGAACCACCAGTCCCGAGGAACTGATCGCGGCAGCGCATTCGGCGTGCTACGCGATGCAACTGTCGGCGGTCATCGCCGAAGCAGGCGGCACGCCGCAGCGCCTCGAAGTGAAGGTCGATGTATCACTTGGGGCGGACAACCCCGGGTTCAAGCTCACCGGGGTCAAGATTTCTGTCCGCGGCGAGGTCGACGGACTCGACGCCGAAGGATTTGCGAAGGCCGCTCAGACAGCAAAGGAGACCTGCCCGGTGAGTAAAGCCCTCAGTGGCGTGGAAATCACGTTGGATGCAGCCCTCGAGTCCTGAAAATAGGTGTCAATCGTCCTGAAAGAGTGCTCGAGGAGGCATGTTCGAGTTGAGAGCGCGTAGCTGAGGGCAATTCGGGCCCTGCGTCTGCAATCCCTGCAACCTAGACCAATCCAACTTGATTTCGGCATCGAATGCAGGTCAAGCGGTTGGTTGATATGAAACGGATCGCAACGGTGGTTGGGGGACCAGGAAGGATGACTCGAAAAAATGGGTTGCTCGAAATTCCTCGTGCTCGGCCTAGCCGGGGTGACAGCGTATCTGTTGGCACCCGAAGGGCTCCCGCGAATCATCGCCTATGTCTCGGTGACGGCGGTATGCGTGGGTGTTTTCGCTTTTGTGACCTGTCGTCGGCGGGGCCTCAACCAGGCTCCCTGGCGACTGTTCACAGTCGGTTTGGTTACGTGGGGCGCGGGTGATTTGGTCAGCGGGGCGCACCTCGTCGACGGCTTGGTGATGCCGTTCGTTTCGCTGATCGACGTGCTCTACCTTACCGGCCAAGCTGCGTTCATCGCCGGATTTTTGTCGCTGAGCGACAGGTCGGGCCGCGTCTTTCGCGTCGAGGACGTGCTGGAAGCATCGATCGTCGCGACCGGTCTCGGAATGGTCTCGTGGGTATTTGTTATCGGGACCGCCGAGGACTCGACGCTAGGCGTCGAGTTCGCCGCTCGTGACTGGCCTGCGATCATATATACCAGCGCCGACGGTTTCGTCGTTGCATTGATGATCATCCTTTTGCTGGCCAGACGCGCGCGGACGAAGCCGTTCTTCATGACCGCGCTCGCGTTCGTGTCGTTCACGGTTGCCGTGTGGGTCTCCTACGTCGTGGAAAACGGCCTGGATTTCAGTGTTACCACTGTGGTGAATGCGGGTTGGCTGCTCGGATACGTGTTGTTGGCGGCAGCTTCGTTGAGCTCGCCGATGCGAATGTGGACGGTTGGGGATGTCAGTCCCCAACGAATCGTCGACCGTGCGCGTCTGTTCGGACTCGGCGCGGCAATTCTCATGTCGCCGGCGGTGATGGGCATACAACTGGCGCGCGGTGTGCCGGTGAGCCAATGGGGGTGGATCGTGCTGGGATCCTCGTTGATCGTCACGATGCTCGTTGTCACCAGGATGGCATGCTTGTTAGGAGTTCTTCGTGAGCACGCCGAAGCACTCACGGATGCTGCCACGATCGATCCGGTTACCAGGCTGGCCAACCGTCGACACCTGGGCACGCTGCTCGATCGCTCGATCTCTGAAGCGGCCGAGCGCGGCGTCGTGGTTTTCATCGTAGATATCGACAGGTTCGCACAGATCAATGAGACGTTCGGCTACCCCGTCGGTGATCAGGTATTGCGGGAGATCGGCCAACGCCTTGTTTCGGCCTCTGTAAACGGTTCCGTAGTCGGCCGACTCGGCGGGGATCAATTCGTGGTGTCCATGCCATCCGATCGGATGGTGTCCACTGCAGGCGACGGCGCCGAGCACCTCCAACGCGCCGTAAGCCGGACGATGTTCGTCAGTGACATCAACGTCGCGCTCGATGCGACGGTGGGAATCGTGGAGTCGTCAAGACTCGACCGGGTCGACGGTGAGGCGTTGTTGCAGCACGCCCACGTGGCGCTCACAGCAGCCAAGCTCGGGCACACTCGAATCGCTGCGTATCTCCCGTCGATGGATCATGATCGCCACGATCAGATGAGGCTGCTGGGGGAGCTGGAGACCGCTTTGCGAGAGCGGCAGCTCAGGGTGTTTTTCCAGCCTTCGCTGAATCTCACGACCGGAAGGGTTACCGGGGTGGAGGCGCTGCTGAGGTGGCAGCATCCACGCGAGGGCCTCATCGGGCCGGCCTCGTTTCTACCCGAGGCCGAACGCACCGGAATGTTGCCCGCGATCACCGCGTACGTCATGGAAGATGCGTTGCAATGTTGTGCGCAGATGCGACGGACGCGGCCCGATTTCGGTGTTTCGGTGAATCTGTCGGTTCGAAATTTGCTCGATCCCGCGCTGGTCGAACAAGTCGCGACCGCCCTACAGCGACACGGCTTACCCGCCGCTGCGGTTGAATTCGAGGTAACCGAGACCACTGCCATGACAGATCCGCGACGGTCCGTCGACTCGCTTGTCGCGCTTCGTGATCTGGGCGTTTCTATTGCAATCGACGATTACGGCACCGGTTACAGTTCCCTCGCCTACCTACGGTCCTTGCCTGTGCAGACGTTGAAGATCGACAAGTCGTTCGTGACGGCGATGAACAGTGAGCCGACCAGTGCGTCCATCGTGGGTTCGACTATCGGTCTGGCCCGCAGTCTCGGAATGACGGTCATAGCCGAGGGAGTCGAGGATCAAATCACGCTCGACCGGCTCCGTGAGCTCGGGTGCGAGGGCGCGCAGGGATTCCATATCGGTCGCCCGGTGCCCGCAGAGCAACTAGAAGCTCTCGTGATGAGCATAGGGAGCGGTTTGACTACGCACGCAACACGAAAGCGCGAGCAGCTCAAAGCCTCTCACCAAAGTGCGGATGCCAGGAGATCGGCTGCACAACGACTTTAGCGCTCGTGATCGAACGAGTCAGACGTTGGCAGGGACGTCGAGAACGACCTCGAATTCGAGCAACGAGGCGCCCGAGGAAACCGGCTTGGCGTGCTCACCGGCGTGCGCGGCTTTCGCCGGGCCGCCTGTAGCCCATTGCTGAAACGCCTCCTCGGTCTCCCACTGCGTTACGACGAAGTAGCGGTTCTCGCCCTTGACCGGTCGCAGAAGTTGAAAGCCGAGGAACCCGGGCGAATCCTGGACGGACCCCGCCCGCGCGGTAAAGCGCTTCTCCAACTCGGGGCCTGCGCCGCTTGGAACCTCGATTGCATTGATCTTCACGACAGCCATGACGCGAGATTACCCGCATGACTAAGATCGCGGTGATGCTGCACGACGAGGGAGGATCCGGCGATCCGATTCTGCTGATGCACGGATTGATGGGAATGCCGCGCACCTGGCGTCGGCACGTTCCGTGGCTGCGCGAGCACGGCCACGTGTACTCCTATCAAGCGCCCGGGCATGGCCGCGACGCTCCAGCCTCGCTGACTACCGAGGCATTCGTCGAGGACGTCATCGTTCACGCGGAGACGATCGGCACGTCGACCGTCATCGGACATTCGATGGGAGCGCTTCACGGGTGGTGTCTGGCGGCCGCCCGCCCCGACCTCGTGGCAGCACTCGTCGTCGAGGACATCGCCCCCGATTTTCGTGGTCGCACTGCGGATGGCTGGGCCGCAATTATCCGAAGCTGGCCGCAGCCGTTCCGTACCGACGACGAAGTCCGTCGCTACTTCGGCGACGTTGCGGGCCAGTACTTCTTGGATTCATTCATCCGTCGCGAGGACGGGTGGTATCTACACGGCGACGTATCGACGTTCGAGGCAATCTCGCAGGAATGGGGAACACGCCATTTCTGGAAAGAGTGGGAAGCCGTCGACGCGCCGAGCCTGCTGATAGAAGGTGAGTTCGGGATCACACCAGCAAGACAGATGCGCGATATGGCAGTCCGAAACCGCAAGTCGAGCTACATACTCGTCCCCGGTGCCGCGCATCTGGTGCACGACGAACAGCCGCAGCTGTATCGGGAGAAAGTCGAAGGCTTCCTGACGCGGTTACGATGACGCGAATGTCGCTGGCGAAGATCAACGGAATCGATATCAACTACGACGTCACGGGCTCGGGTCCACTGGTGGTGTTAGTAATGGGAACCGGCAGCCCCGGCCGGGTGTGGAAGACGCATCAGGTGCCGGCGCTGGTGAAGGCCGGATTTCGGGTCGCCACGTTCGACAATCGTGGGATTGCCCCGTCCTCGGAATGCGGTGACGGAATGGCTCTCGACGACCTGGTCGCCGACACCGCCGGACTCATCGAGCACCTCGGTGAGACGACCGCGCGAGTGGTCGGGACGTCGATGGGTTCTCGGGTAACCCAAGAACTCGCGCTGGCGCGCCCGGACCTCGTCTCGCACGCGGTGATGATGGCGACCTATGGCCGGGCGTCGGCGATGCTGAAGGCGCTGTCGAAGGGGGAGCGGGATCTCTACGACGCGGGACTCACCTTGCCGGTTTCGTATCGCGCCGCGGTGACCGCGATGAACAACTTTTCACCCGCGACGTTGCGGGACGAGGCGGCCATCGGCGACTGGCTTGCCGTGCTCGAGTTCTCCGGTGGGCAGCGGACGGCGGGCAAGCGCGCGCAGATCGGGCTCGAGATGCGAGCGGGTTCTGAACGGTTGACGGCATACCGCCAGATCAAAGCAGCCTCGCTCGTAGTCGGTTTCGCCGACGATCGGCTGATCCCCGTGCATCTGAGTCGTGAGGTGGCGCAGGCCATTCCCGGGGCGAGGTACGAAGAGGTTCCGGACACCGGGCACTTCGGCTACCTCGAGCGTCCCGAGGCCGTCAACAAATTGCTGGTGGACTTTCTGCGCTGACGCGCCCGTGTGTGCGTAGTAGGAGTGGGCACCTACTACGCACACACCGGTGGCGAAGCCGCATCATCCTTCGCCGGCGAGGGCGAACAGTCCGGATTCGGTCTGCTCGACGAGGCCGTCGACGAGCAGCGAGTCCAAGGCACGGTCTCGTTGTCCTGGATCGCTCAGCCAGACGACATCGAGTTGAACACGCGGGACGGGTGTTTCACTTTCTCGCAGCACCGACATCAGCTTCCCGCGCACCTGACGGTCGGTCCCGGCAAACTTTTGAACTTTCTTTACCGGTCCCGTGTGCGGCGGGCTTCCAGCGTCGATCCACGAGCATTTCGGCAGCGGGCACAGCAGACATGCTGGTTTTTTGGCGGTGCAGACGAGGGCTCCGAGTTCCATCAGCGCTGCCGAGTACCGGGCTGCCTTCGCGTGGGTCCGCGGGAGCAGCGATTCGACATCGGCGAGATCTCGTTTCGTCGACGGATTCCCTGGTTCGGCGTTGCCGTGAACAGCTCGGGCGACGACGCGCCGAACATTGGTGTCGACGACGGGAACTCGCTGCCCGTAGGCGAAGCAGGCGACGGCGCGAGCAGTGTATTCACCGATGCCGGGTAAATCGAGCAATGTCTCGACGCTCTGGGGCACGACGTCGTCGTGTTGGGACGCCAGCACTCGCGCGCACTCGTGCAGTCGTAGTGCTCGCCGCGGGTAGCCCAGCTTTCCCCATGCTCGGAGTACCTCGGCTTGCGGCGAGGCTGCCATTGCCGAGGGCACCGGCCAACGCTGAACCCACAGTTCCCAAATCGGAGCCACTCGGGACACCGGCGTCTGCTGGAGCATGATCTCGCTCATCAGGATTTGCCAGCCCGTGACGCCGTCTCGACGCCACGGCAGGTCTCGTTCCTCGGTGTCGAACCAACCGAGAAGTGCAGTTGTATCGATCGGCACT
>JBBPZN010000132.1:0-12362 GCA_038198705.1 Mycobacteriales bacterium | reverse complement strand
GGCGCGGCCGCGGGGCGGCGCGGGCGCGGCCCGGCCGCCCCCCCCCGTCGACGGCGGAATCGTGCTCAGCACCGAACTGATGCGTGACATCACGGTCGATCCGGTCACCCGCATCGCGGTCACCCAACCCGGATTGCTCAACGTCGAAGTCAAGAAGGCTGCTGCCGAACATGGGCTCTGGTACCCGCCGGATCCATCATCGTTCGAGATGTGTTCGATCGGCGGGAATGCCGCTACCAACGCGGGCGGTCTGTGCTGCGTCAAATACGGGGCGACCGCCGATTATGTGCTCGGTCTCGAGGTCGTTCTCGCCGATGGCACCGCGGTACGACTCGGCGGACCGCGCCTGAAAGATGTTGCAGGCCTGTCACTGACCAAACTTTTCATCGGCAGCGAGGGAACGCTCGGCATCATCACCGAGATCACCGTGCGCCTCATTCCGGCCCAACCGCCGGCCAGCACCGTCGTTGCGTCGTTCTCCTCGGTTCGTGACGCGACCACCGCCATCCTCGCGATCACCCGCTCGCTACGGCCGTCGATGCTCGGGTTCATGGATCGTGCGCCGATCGGCGCGGTCGAGGACGCAATGAACATGGGCCTGGACCGCGGAGCCGCAGCGATGTTGATTGCCCGTTCGGACTCCCCCGGTGACGACCGCGCGCATGAAATCGAGATCATGGCGGCTGCGTGCGCCGAGGCTGGTGCATCCGAAGTTTTCACAACCGAAGATCCGGACGAGGGCGAGGCTTTTGCTGCTGCACGGCGATTCGCGATTCCCGCTGTCGAACGTCTCGGTAGCCTGCTCCTCGAGGACGTCGGTGTGCCACTTCCGGCGCTACCCGACCTGGTCGAAGGTATCGAACGAATCTCCGAAAAGTACGCCGTACTCGTCGCTGTCATTGCCCACGCCGGAGACGAAAACACTCACCCGCTCATCGTGTTCGACCCTGACGATGCCGATATGACGCGTCGGGCCAACATCGCATTCGGGGCGATCATGGACCTGGCACTGACCCTGGGCGGCACCATCACCGGCGAGCACGGAGTAGGCAGGCTGAAGAAAGCATGGCTGCCCGACCAGGTAGGAGCGGACGTTATGAAGCTCACTCAGCGAATCAAGACCGCCCTCGATCCCAGCGGCATTCTCAATCCGGGAGCAATCCTCTGACACAGCGCGGTATGCGCTCAGGTGGACGGCAGGAGGAGGGCGCGAACGGCATCGATCGTGTCGGCTTCCGCAAGTGTCTTGTCGGGCCTGTATCGGAGCACCCGGGCGAATCGCAGCGCCACTCCGCCTGCATAGCGGGTGCTCTTCTGCACACCGTCGAGTTCGATCTCGACGACAAGATCGGGATGAACGTACACGGTGTGCTCGTCACGTGAACTCTCGTGTTTCGGAAACTCCTCGGTCTGCCATTGCAGCAGTGCATCGGTGAGCCCCTTGAACGTCTTGCCGACCATGATGGGATCCCCACCGTCCGGATCGCGCGCCCCGAGATGCAGATTGGACAGCCGGCCAGTCCGCCTGCCGTAGCCCCATTCCGCACCGAGCACCACGAGATCCAACGTGTGCTCGGGCTTGACCTTCTGCCATGCGCGGCCGCGTCGACCAGCGGCGTAAGGCGCCGACAACGACTTGACCATCACACCTTCGTGTCCGGCGGCCAACGCCTCCTCGAAGAACTCTTCTACGGCGTCGGCGGCCGGGCGTACCACTGACGGAATCCGATGAGTGGGTGCAACCTGTTCGAGTGCTGCCCGCCGGCGTTCGAGCGGTTCGTCCAGCAGATCCACGCCGTCGAGATGCAGGCAGTCGAAGAAGTACGGCTGCAGAAGCAACTCGTGGGCACTCTGGGCCCCGAACCGACTCATCGTCTCCTGAAAAGGACGCGGCCTGCCGCTATCGGTGAGTGCGAGGGTTTCCCCATCGAGTACGACGCTGGTGCACGGCAACGCCCGGATCAACTCGACGAGCTCTGGCACGCTGTCGGTGATCTCCCGCAGCGTCCTGGTGTAGATGTGCACATCTTCACCCGATCGATGGACCTGGATTCGAGCTCCGTCCAGTTTGTACTCCAGACTCACCTCGCCGGCGAATTCGATCCACGCTGCCGCCGACGACTCCGCGGGCGAGGTCAACATCGGACGCACGGGGCGTCCCACCTCGAGTTCGAAGGCCGCCAGCGCAGTCTCGCCTCCGGCGAGTGCAGCGGACGCCGTTGCCGACAGATTCCCGGAGAGCATGAATGCCCGTCGGACCGGGTCGATTTTCAGTCCCGCCGCTGCAGCGATAGCGTCGGTCATAACACCTTCGAGCGCACCCTGGCGCAACTCGCCGGTCAGCAACCGAACCAGAAACACTCGCTCGTCGCTCGTCGACCGCCCAAGAAGATCCGTCAGGACCTCGCGACGCCGGGCGCTCGAACCCGGACCGGACGTCGAGGCAACCGTCGTGATCTTCGTATCGACCTCGGCGACGGTAAGTGTGCCCGCAGCCGACGGATCGACGTCGATATCGGCCAAGGTCCGCCACCCCACGCCGATTCGGCCCTGCGTCAATTCACCGGACAGCCACGCCACGACGGTGGCGATCTCCGATGGATCGACTTCGGTGAGCAATAGCCTCAGCGCCTCGGTCTTGGCCTTACGGGAGCGAGTGGCACCCACGGCCAACGAGGTCTCGACGATTCGGATGAACAGCACCAGATATAGGTATCCAGAAGTGGACCACCTCAATCCACCGCCCCCGACCAAAAATCAGGTGAAGCCGAGCACCTGATCTCCCCATGCCGCGCGGAGAGCGGCGTCCGGGTCTTCGACAAGAGAATCCTGAGTGTCGATGACAAGTGTTGAACGCGTCGGCTCGACGTACGGCGCCCAATGCTTCGCGCCGTCGAGGGTGGCTGGGACTCCGTGCTGGGCAAAGGCGACCCATCTCTTCATCACGCGCAGCGATACTGCCGTCGCTGCCTTGCGGCCGCCGAGCCAGAATGTCGGATCTCTGTTCAACGTTCCGAAATTGCCGAAGACGTAAGGCAACTCGGTCGCGTGCCCCGCACCTATACGAGCAGCTTTCAGCATCGGTGTCGCATGATCGAATCGATACATCCAGACCGGCGCGTGCCTACTGTGCGCGTCCGCGATCCACATGGTCGGCATTCGAAATCCGGCGTCCCTCGACATCGCAAGTGCACCAGCCGATGTCGATCGATCTGGATAAGCCGACATGATTTCTGCGATCCGGAACGCCGGCAGGTCCGAGTGATCGTTCGCGATCGCACGAAACATCTCTGTGACGGTGTCCGACGTGACCGGCATCAACGGTGACTTCATCAATCGGAAGATCGATGCCTCGTCGTGATTCGTTCCGATGATCAACGGGATGCGGTGTGAGTATCCCTTCTGGAACGCTGCAACGGGATACCGCGGGACGATATCTCCGTCGACCACCGGCGCGAGCCCCAATGTGCCCGGCACCCGCGTCGGAACCTCGTAACACAGGGTGTCGCCCGCCTCCACGAGCCGCATTGAAGTCGACGGTTTTCAACTCTCCGATTCGATCCGGAGTGATATCGACGAGTTCGAGGAATCTCGTGGCCACGACCGCCGCGCGTTCCGGTCCGTACACCGACGTCGCGGGCGCACTTTGCACGATAGCGCGGTGAAACAGTCCCTCGGCCTTCGGCGAGGTCATCAGTGTCGTGACCGACGCGCCACCCGAGGACTCACCGAACACGGTCACGTTCGACGGATCACCACCGAACGATTCCACGCACCGCTGCACCCATTCGAGTGCCGCGATCTGATCACGCAAGCCGAGATTCGTTTCGAAGACCGTCTCCGCTGTGGAGAACGACGACAAGTCGAGGAATCCGAAAGCCCCGACGCGATAGTTGACGGTGACGAGCACCAGGTCACCGAGCTCGGCCAGCCTCCTGCCGTCGTAGACGCTCTGTGCAGAGGAACCGAGCGAGTAGGCACCGCCGTGAATCCACACCATCACCGGCCGAGGTCGACCGTCTGGCTCGATGGCCCAGACATTCACCGACAGACAGTCCTCCGACATCGGGATCGCCGGAGCGATCGGCACCGGATTATCTTTGCCCTGGGGTGCGACATCACCGAAACTTCGACAGTTCCGGGCTCCTGCCCACGGTTCCACGGGCCGCGGCGCCCTGAAGCGATGTTCGCCGTCGGTCGCAGCCGCGTATGGGATTCCCTTCCACACGAAGTGTGTGCCGTCGCGGTACCCGATCACATCGCCGTCCGGAGTGTGTACCTGACATGTCCACATGCCGGCTTGGTCGACTTCGGTCATGGCATTCCTCCGTATCCGACGTAGACCCATCCGATCCTGGTCAAGGTACCAATTCCTGAGATCGATCCGTCCGCTTTAAGCTGGCAAGATGAACCGACTACGCGCATACGGCGCAGCCGTTGCTGCAGCGTCCTTCCTGGTTCTTGCCGGATGCGGGTCCGATGTCGACGGCAGCGCGACGGCGCCGCTTGCCACGGTCGACACCGACCCACCGTCGGTGGTCCGCACGACGCCCGCTACTCGGCCCTCGCCGACGACCTCGGCTGCCCCGACAACAACCGAGTCGACGACCCCCGAAAAGTCGACCTCCGAAAAGTCGACGACGAGCAGTCCTCCACCGACCGCCGACTCGTCCCAGTACGAAAGCACTGCCGGGTTCTTCTACTTCACCAGCCCGAGTGGCAAGTTCGAATGCGCGATCGTCGTCACCGAGACCTCCGTCGCTGGGTGTCACGGCGAGTTCCCTCGCTCGGCCCCGCGGGTGGCGGGAAGTGGTGCTCCGGAGTCTTCGGTCGCTCCCAACACCATCGAGATCATTGCCGGATCCCCTGCCAGGTTTCTCAGCTCTGGCGATCCACGCTTTCATCGATTCGACGGGACGGCGAAAGAATTGCCGTACGGGCTCACACTCGCCATACCCGGAAGTGGACGTTCCAATGGGCTCGAATGCCGAGTCGAGGAGTCTTCCGGAGTCACCTGCCTCGATCAGGTCGGCCATAGATTCACGGTGTCGGACAAGGCATTCGAGCTCAAGTAGCCGCTATTCGAGGGAGTGTTCCGCAAGCGCGCACGACCTCACGAAATGAGATCAGATTCCGGGTATGAATCCTGGATAGACGAAATGCTGCGGGCCACCACCTGGCATCGAGGATCCGGTCACGTTCGGGAAGTCGAACGGAAGCGCAACCAACTTGTGTGGGTTGCCTTGTGCGTCGGCCTGCCAGCATCCAGTGAGCACTCCACGAAAAGCGGTGCAGACGATTCTGGTGCTCGTTCCGTACGGCGACGTCAGCCGATTTTCGGCGAGAAAGGGATTCCAATAGGCTGGATCGGTCGGAGTCAGGAATCCCTTCGTCTCGAACGGAACGCTCGGGCTCGGGTAATTCGGTATCGGCGGCCACTCGTCGGCAGTCGCAATTCCGCTTCCTGCGAGTAACGCCGCGGCCGTGAAACCCAAGACTGCTGCTGACTTCGTCCATCTCCTCGGTGCATTCATGCTGCCATCGTAAGCGCCCGGTGTACTCACGATCATGGGATCGACCACCACCTCACCGTTCGGTCGTAGTCGACAGGGTTGCTCGTGAAGAGGTCCACGGCCCGCTCACACTGCATCGCCGCCCAAGGGTGCTAGGATCGGCGATGTTCTGACACGGGGTGCGTCCGTACATGCGGATGCTGAGATCACACCCGTCGAACCTGATGCAGGTAATGCTGACGAAGGGATGTCAAGGCGATGATCGCGCCTGTAAACTCGGAGGACTCTGTCCGCCACACGGATCTGATGTGGACCGCAACAACATCGTTGCGCGACGCGATCGACCAACTCGAATTTCTGACACTGCTGGGCGAGGGCACTTTGCCGCTCGACGCTTTCCGCACATATCTCGAGCAGGATCGGCTGTACCTAGCGGGTTACGCAAAAGCGCTGGCCATTCTGGCATCGAAAGCTCCGGACACCGCGACTGCCGCGTTCTGGGCCACTTCAGCGGCGAGCGCAGTCGAGGAGGCAACACTTCACGAGTCGGTGCTCTCCGGTGACGTGCTCCCCCCTGCTCACGCGTATGCCATGCATTCCCCCACCTGCCTCGGGTACGTCTCGTACTTGGTAGCAACCGCAGCCACCGAGCCCTATCCCGTTGCGGCGGCGGCGATCCTGCCATGCTTCTGGATCTACGCCGACGTGGCCGTTCGCCTCTCGGTATCGGCCCAGCAGGTTCTTCACCGTGATCCGGATCATCCCTACGCGCAATGGGTTTCGACGTACGACTCGGTAGAATTCCGTGATGCCGTCGAATGCGCGCGCCTCCTGGTCGACGACGCCGCTCGATTCGCTACCGACGCTCAACGAAGCGCCATGATCGACGCATTCGTCATCGCAACGCGGTACGAATCGATGTTCTGGGACAGTGCACTTCACCCCACACCGTGGCCACTTTCCTCTTCCGAGATTTCCGTTGCGGAGGTAACACCGTGACACTTTCCCGAAAAATCGGCGCCCTCGCGGTAGCCGTCGCCACCATCACATCGCTGACTTCGTGTGCACAATCCACCGACTCCGACACCATCCGCTTCGCACTCGACTGGACGCCGAACACCAACCACACCGGGCTGTACGTCGCGTTGCAGGAGGGATACTTCGCCGACGCCGGACTCGACGTCGAAATACTGCCTTACAACAGCACCTCCCCGGACACGCTGATCGACGCAGGCAACGCCGAGTTCGGAATCAGCACGCAGAGTTCGACTACGTTCGCGAAAACAGCAGGAGCTCAAATCATTTCGGTACTGGCCCCGCTGCAACACTGGGCCACCGGAATCGGTGTGAAAGCCGATCGCGAAGACATACCGAGCCCGAAAGCATTGGACGGCAAAGTCTATGCAGGCTTCGGTGATACCGGAGAGAAGGCCGGATTACGCCAAGTCATTCAAAACGACGGTGGTGCAGGTGAGTACGACACTGTAGTGCTCGGAACGTCGGCCTACGAGGCCGTGTATTCAGGCACAGCGGACTTCACCGTGTCCTACCTGGCGTGGGAGGGTATCGAGGCCGAGCACAGCGGTACTCCGATGAAGTACTTCGACTACACCGACTACGGCTTCCCCGACGCGTATGCCCTCACGGTCAACGGTAACGAGAACTGGCTGGCAAGCCATCCCGACGAGGCCAAGAAATTCGTCCAGGCGCTTCAACGCGGCTACCAACTCGCGGCAGACGATCCGGTCCGCGCCGCGCAAGACATCATCGATGCGAATCCAGGAGTCTTCACGGACGAGCAGTTGGTCTTCGAAAGCCAGCAGATGCTCGCCGACCGCTACATGCTGGACGAGTCGGGGGTAGTCGGGCGACAAAACCTCGACAAATGGACCGAATATTCGAAATTCCTGTACGAGAACGGCGTCCTGGTCGATCAAGGCGGCAATGCCGTCGACATCGAGCCCGACTGGTCCACCTACTTCACCGATGACTACCTCGGCGCTCAGTAGCGCGGCGTTCGGCGCTGTCGAACGGCCGGCGAAGCGTAGACCGCGAATCGGGGCCGCAATCCGTTGGGCCATGCCGTCGGTCACCATCGTCGTGGTGCTCGTCATCGGATGGCAGGTCTACGTCCAGCTCAGCGGGATCCGACCACAGGTACTGCCCTCGCCGTCGAGAATCGTCGCTCAGGGCTGGGCGCAGCGCGACGCCATCGCCGAGAACGCGGCAGCAACTCTGCAAGTCACCGTTCTCGGATTCGCAGTATCACTGCTTGTCGCCTGGATACTTGCCGTCGCCGTCGACTTCTCACCGTGGCTTCGACGAGCAGTGGTGCCGCTGTTCGTGATCTCGCAGACGCTTCCGATCATCGCTATTGCCCCACTACTGATCATCTGGTTCGGCTTCGGACTACTTCCCAAGATTCTCGTGATCGCGCTCGCCACGTTCTTCCCCATGGCCATCGGCCTCATCGAAGGATTCGCGGCAGCCGACCGAGATGCGCGCGCGCTCCTTGCCAGTATGGGCGCAACCCGCTGGCAGCAGTTTCGATATATTCGTCTGCCCTCATCGATGCCCCGCTTCTTCACCTCGCTTCGTATCGGAATCACGTACGCCGTCGTGGGTGCTATCTTCGCCGAATACGCAGGAGCCAGCGCCGGACTCGGGATATACATGAGCCAGCAGAAGAACTCGTTCCGCACCGACCTTGTCCTGGCGGCGGTGCTCGTCACCGCCATCATCAGTGTGACGCTCTTCCTGCTCACCTACGCCGTCGAACGCGTCGTCGCCCCATGGGCGCAGGACAGTCGGCCGCGATGACGGCCGTGCATCTGTCCGGACTCACGAAGTCCTACGGCGACCGGACAATTCTCGACGGAGTCAGCTTCGACGTCGAACCCGGAGAGTTCGTTTCCGTCATCGGTCCGAGCGGCTCGGGCAAGAGCACAGTTTTCAATATGATTGCTGGTCTCGACACCCCCGACAGCGGAATCGTCGAGGCACCCCCGTGCGCTTATATGCCACAGAAGGACCTGCTGTTTCCGTGGCGCACCGTGCTCGACAACACGACACTCGGCCTCGAGGTTCGAGGAATGAGCAAGAAACAAGCGCGGGTCCAGGCGCTGAAACTCTTTCCCGCCTTCGGACTAGAGGGATACGAGAAAGCGCGACCTTCCGAATTGTCCGGTGGGATGCGGCAGCGAGCAGCAATGCTGCGCACGGTGATTCAAGAGCGCGAGGTGCTACTGCTCGACGAACCATTCGGAGCCCTCGATTCACTGACCCGCACCGGCATGCAAGCGTGGCTGCAGGACGTCTGGCTCGACTACCGATGGACCGTCCTGATGATCACCCACGACATCCGGGAAGCTGTCTATCTCTCGGATCGGGTGATCGTTTTATCGGACAAGCCGGCACATGTACGACGGCAAGTGACGGTATCGTTGCCGAGACCACGGAAACTCGACGTCGTCACGACACCGCACTTCGCTGCGCTGGAAGCCGAACTGATGGAGGTATTGATCGGCAACACCGGCCGCTGATCTCAGCCCAGCCGTGCCGCAAGATCCGCGACCGCAACCCAGGCAGAGTCCAGGCTGTCTCTGGACCGAGGAACCAGGGGCGCCATCGCGGGTACACGGGTCGCCAACGTCAGATCGACGACGACAACGAACAGATCCATTCCGAGCGCGGCACCGAGAACCTGTTGTAACAGCGGAACGGTGTGATCGGTACCGAAGTCGGGCGTCCCCGCCCCGTACTCGTTGCCGCGACTCGACACCACTACCACCGGTTTGCCTTCGAGCGGACGAGTTGGGCCGTCGAACGGAACCGTGACACCGGGAACATGGACATAGTCGATCCATGCCTTCAGCGTCGACGGAACCGACCAGTTGTACATCGGAGCACCGATCACCACGACGTCAGCCGAGACCACCTCATCGATCAACGTCTTCTGCAGTGCCTCGGCGTCGGGCCCCACAACCTCGTCCGGCGTCCGCAGATGTGGCGCCCAATGCATCGCCGACGTCGGAAGATGCGGCAACGGATCTCGGTGCAAGTCGCGATGAATCACCGAATGATCCGGACTCTGTTCGTGCCACACTTCCGAAAAATGTGCCGTGACCGCACGTGAAACGGAATTATTCAGGTCGGCGGACGAATCGAGATGCAGCAACTGCGGCATGGAGCGCTCCTGGGATCGTGGGATACCGAACAGGATATGCCGCAGTAGGGTTCAGACATGGACCACCGGTACATCGCAGCGGCGCTCTCACCTCAGGACGCGCGTCGAGTCACTTCGTCGATTTCCGATGCAGACGGACGAACTCCACACCTGGCACTGGACGGAGTCGACCTCGATATCGACGAGTCCGGTCGGCGTGCAGTGATGGAACTACTCCGTCAACTCGCGTCAGGGACCGCTGTGACGATCGGACCGGTCAGCGAGTTGCTCACCACGTCACAGGCGGCAGACCTTCTCGGAGTATCCGACACCTATGTTCGCAAACTCGCCGACGCAGGGTCACTGACCATCGAGATGCGTGGAACCCACCGACGCTTTCGCCTGGAAGACCTGATCCGGCATCGGGAGAAGTTCACACCCTAGCGTCGTGTCAGCCAGCTTGGCAGCGTCGTGTCAGCCGGCTTGGCGTCCGAGCAGTTCCGATTGCAATGTCAAGAGGTCACGAAACGCTTCCCCTGATGCTCGCCACAGTTGGTTCGCATCGATGTAGTCGACACCGAGAAGATTGACGTCTCCGCGATATGCCCCCACGTCCACCGACAGCTTGCCCACCACAGTCGCTATATCCCGATCGAGGTGTTCGGCATCCGATCGCTCCAGGTTCCGGAATTGCGAAGAGAAGTAGTCGGCCGTAATCCGATGGTCGACGAACTGCGCTACCAGAATCACGAAACGTGATGCGTGAAGGGACGACTGCTCCACTGGGCTGACCTCTCCTGCGGGTCGACAACCCACCACTGGCGCCACAAATATTGCCGGGCCGGACCGGCGACAGTGCTGACGAAAATCCGCCATCAGAACGATCGCATCAGTGGGGGTGTCGAGATTCGAATGCTAAAACCTGACCTGCGCCCAACGATAACGACCTAAACACGACCCGATGCCGGTTATTGAGATCGCTGTGAGCGATCACAACAACCAGATCAGCGGATTCGCGTACGTTACTGCAGAGTCCCTAGAGGAAGTCGCTCTGGAGTATCCAGTTCCCAGAATTTCCAGCCATCCCTGACCTCGATATCGCCGCTGATATGTGTGGCCACAGCGCTGGCAGCTTGTGTAGGATCGTCGAACCGTCGACCCTCCATCGGCCCCTGCATGATCTCGAGACGCTTGTTGGACGGGTCGAATCGGGCGCTGAGGCGGTAGCCGTCGAAATCAGCGACGACCCGGACCCGCAGGTCTGGGATCTCTTCCTCAGCCGTAACAGCTTTCTTCGACGGGCCACGACGCACGGCCGGCTTGGCCCGGTGAACGGCGGCAGCGCGCGCCTCCTCTTCGAGCTTTGGATCGGCCGCCGCATGGAGACCCAACAGCGACCACTTGTTACGTCCGTGTTGGACTCGTCCCACCGCAATAGCATGGTGACCAGTTCGGGTGCGAAGCGGCGAATCCTGTACCCAAAGGTCAACTTCGCCGCGAATATCAGCCGCCATCTCTTCGGAAGACACCATGAAGAACGACGGCTCGGAAGCACCCAAATCGACGAACACCCAGTAAGACGATCCGGTGTCGTCACTTGCCAAAGACTCGTCCTGGCGACGAGCTTTCCAATCGCCTACGGCCTTGGACCGCACCCGGACCACGCAGCTCGAACCGTCTACACCCCAAACCTGAACTGGATTACGCCGCGACGTCGTCAGCCGTTCGGCCCGACCGCCGCGCAATACAACAGCGCCGATGAAGGCCCTGATTCCCTGCTCCGATACATCTTCCACCTATGCCACCTCTGGTCTGCTTACCCGTGCAGATGATGAGAAGTGCCTACGACGGGCGGCGCGCACGACTCGTATGTCCACCTCAGCCTAGTCGCCCAACTACCCCGACAGGAACCCGTGCACAATCGACCACTAAGGAACATCGCATCGACCACCTGCCAGAGCAGCATCGATTCGAGATATACCTCGACGAATCACTTGCCGGATTCTCCGACTACCTCCAGTCCGACGGCGTGCGAACGTTGAATCACACCGTGACGCTCCCCGAGCATCGCGGCCACGGACTCGCTGCGGTATTGACAGAGCACGTCCTCGAAGACAGCCGCGCAGGCGGGTTCTCCGTAATCCCGGCATGCTGGTTCGTACGGGAGTTCATCGAGTCGAGTGCGGGTCGGTACGACGACCTACTCCGGTCGTCTGCATCAACCGACGAAAAATAGCCCCACTTATCGCTTGAATGGTCCATTCATACGATCAGATGGCGTGTGTGTGCCATCGAAGCGACAGTGTGGATGTGGTCCGAGCGGTGCCGATGACGTCCCCACTTATCGCTTGAGTGGTCCATTCATACGAACAGATAGCATCGGTGCGGCATCGAAGCGACAACGGCGACCGTGCCATCGAAGCGACATTCACCACCACACAAGAGACGGTGAATGCAGGAAAGCCCCCAACCACAAGGTTGAGGGCTTTCCTGGAAACTGTGTTCGGCGGTGTCCTACTCTCCCACCCCCTGTCGAGTGCAGGACCATCGGCGCTGGAGGGCTTAGCTTCCGGGTTCGGAATGGGACCGGGCGTTTCCCCTCCGCTATGGCCGCCGTAACTCTATGAAACAGTTACACACGGAACACAACAGAGACAACACCACCAACCCTCTAACAGGCGGTG
>JBBPZN010000131.1:0-37969 GCA_038198705.1 Mycobacteriales bacterium | reverse complement strand
CGGGGGCGACGATCGGCCCGCCCTAGTGCCCAGGCCCGACACCCTCGCGGTGGGCGTCCTGCGCGCCCCGCGGGGCCTCCCCCAGCCGGGGGATTTTCTGGTCGAGCCAGTGGAGATGAGCACACCCCGGGACGGCGAAGTCGTCTTCCGGGCGTGCTATCTCTCCATCGACCCAAGCGCGCGCCGCCGGCTACCCGCCGCAGACTCCGGGCCTGGCCCCCTCGGCCAGGTCGCTCGGGTCGACGATGTCGTGCTCGCCGGCGTAGTGCCGCCGCGCAACGGCCTCGACGGCGCCCTGGTCGGAGAGGTCGTAGAGTCGCGCGACCCGCGATTCCGGCCTGGCGACCTGGTGCGCGGCGGCACCTCGTGGCAGACCTACCACACGGTGGCCGGCGACCTGCTGGACAAGCTGACCCCCGTCCCCGGCTCCCGGCTGGCTGCCGAACTCGGCGTACTGGGCCGCCCGGGATTCGTGGCCTACTGCGGACTGAAGTTCGCCGCCACCGTCCGGCCCGGCTCCACGGTGCTCGTCTCCGCAGCCGGCGGCGCCGTCGGCATGGTGGCCGGCCAGCTGGCCGCGCTGGCTGGCGCCCGTGTCGTCGGCATCGCCAGCGGGGACAAGCCCGGCTATGTGGTGCGCGAGCTCGGCCTCACGGACTGCATCGACCGCGCCGCCGAGACGATCTCGGCGGGACTCGACCGGACTTGCCCTGAGGGAGTGGACCTCTATTTCGACAATGTCGGTGGCCCTGCCTTCGACCCCATCTTCGAGCGCCTCAACGACTTCGGCCAGGTCGTGATCTGCGGCATGGCCAGCGAGTACAACGCTGCCGAGTCAGAGCACGGACCCGCGCTGCGGCCCGTGCTGCGCAAGCGGCTACGAATCCAAGGATTCGTGGTGCACGACCACTACGACGAATACCCGGTCTACCGCGAGCTGGCCCTCGGCCACATCGCAGCGGGCCGGCTGCGGTATCGCGAGGACGTGATCGCCGGCATCGAGAACGCCCCACGTGCCCTCGCGGACGTCCTGACGGGCCGCAACCAGGGCAAGCAGCTGATTCAAATCGGCGAGCTCCCCGACGCGCTGCGGCAGTGAGACTTCCTAGAAACATCGTTCCGCCAATTACATAACTGAGAGGTGTGCATCTCGTGAGCTCAACACAGAAAAACAAGCCCGGACTCGCGCTAGTCAGCGGATCCAGCCGCGGCATCGGCAGGGCCATCGCCCGGCGCTTCGCCGCCGAGGGGATCGCCGTGGCCGCTGTCTCCCGCACCCTGCGGGCGGGCGACGGCGCGCTGCAGGGCTCACTAGAGGAGACAGTGGAGTTGATCACCGCCAGCGGCGGCAATGCCGCGGCTTTCGCCGTCGACCTCGGCAACCCGGACCTCGACCGCACCGCCCTGATCGCAGAGATCGAGGACAAGTTCGGCCGCCGGGTGGACGCCCTGGTCAACAACGTCGCCGCAGCCCGCCGCTACGAGACGTTGTTCGCCGACATGCCGCGCGAGTGGTTCCAGGACTCGGTCGAGACCAACCTGTGGAACACCTGGGACCTGATGAAGGCCGTGATCCCCGGCATGCGCGAGAGCGGCGCCGGCTGGGTCGTCAACATCTCCTCGCGCCAGGCCGGCCCCCGCGTCGGGCCGCCTTTCGCCTTCCACCCGCTGGCAGGCTCCGTGCTCTACGGCGGCACCAAGGCCATGCTGGACCGCATCAGCACCGGCTCCGCGATGGAGCTCTACGGGGACAACATCGCGGTGAGCTCGCTGGCCCCCAACCGCGGCGTCGCCACCGAGCATGCCGCCGGTGCGGTGCCCGGCTGGCCGTCGGAGCCCGAGGACACGATGGCCGAGGCCGCACTGCTGCTCGCCAGCGAGAACCTGGACCAGGTCACCGGCCGCGTCGCCTACAGCCTCCCGCTGCTCAAGGAGTTCGGCCGCCCGGTCCAGGCCGTCGATGGCTCGGGCCTGCTCGAGGGCTGGCAGCCCACGGACCTCGACGAGGAGGGCTTCCTGCTGCCCTACCTGAACTTCAACCCCCCAGGTTCCGTCCCCGAGGGCCTGCTGAAGAAGGATTAGCCGGGAGCTGACCCTAGCCCCAGAAAATTTGTTCAATCCTGGTGCCGCCCCATCCCTGGCGGCGAGCGCCACAATCATCTTGGAGAGTGCACGTTGGAAACATTCACCGAAATCGTCCGGCTGCGCGCCGAGGACGACAAGGTCGGGCTCAGGTTCGAGGACCAGTCCTGGACCTGGCGCGAGGTCGTCCAGGAAGGCGCAGACCGCGCAGCAGCCCTCGTGGGTCTCGTTTCGCCCGCGCCGGCTGACCGCCAAATCCACATCGGCGTGCTCCTGGAGAACGTGCCGGACTTCGTCTTCTGGCTCGCCGCGGGGCCGCTCGCCGGCGCGGCCGTCGTCGGCATCAATGCCAGCCGCAGCGGGCCCGAGTTGGCGCACGACATCCAGCACGCCGACGTCGACATCATCATCACCGAGGACAAGCTCGCGCACCTGGTGGAGGGCACCGGCCACGGTGTACCGCCGGAGCTGGTCCTCAATGTCGACCAGCCGTCCTACCTGGAAACGCTGGCCCCGTACCGGGGCGCAGGTCTGCCCGAATCCATCACGACGCCGGATCAGCTGGCATTGCTCCTGTTCAGCTCAGGCTCGACCGGCGCACCCAAAGCTGTCATCGTCGGCCAGGGCAGACTGGGCCGTCTGGCGGAGGTACTCGTCGACCGGGTGTCGATGCGCAGGGATTCGGTCACCTACTTGTGCATGCCGCTTTTCCACGGCAACGCCGTGATGATGAACCTCGCCGTCGCCATGCGAGTCGGCGCGACGGTGGGCATGACCAGAAAGTTCTCGGCCAGCAGGTTCGCCGACGATATCCACCGCTTCGGGGCGACCTACGTCAACTACGTCGGTCGGGCACTGTCCTACGTCCTCAGCCAGCCGGAGAATCCCCGCGACCGGACGGGCACCCTCGAGCTTGCCTTCGGCACCGAGGCCTCGGAAGCTGATGTCGCACGATTCACCGAGCGGTTCGGTTGCGAGGTCATGGAGGGCTACGGGCTCAGCGAAGGAGTGTTCCGCCTCGGTCGCACCCCCGATTCCCCAGCCTATTCTTTGGGTAGGCCTCAAGGCGACCTCGACATCCGGGTGCTCGATGAGCAAACCGGGGAGGAGTGCCCGCGGGCGGAGTTCGACAAGAGCGGCCGGCTCACCAATCCCGCGGCGGTAGGCCAGATGGTCGCCGTTGGCCTTGCACACACGTTCGAGGGCTACTACAAAAACCCCGAGGCGATGAGCGACCGCGTCCGAGGCGAGGATTTCTGGTCCGGCGACCTGGGTTACCGAGACGCGGAGGGGTACTTCTACTTCGCCGGACGATCCTCGGATTGGCTACGGGTCGATAGCGAGAACTTCTCCGCAGCACCGGTGGAGCGAGTTCTCCAGCGCGTCCCCGGCGTCGCTGCGGCACCCGTATTCGCGGTGCCCGACCCCAGCACGGGCGATCAAGTGATGTGCGCAGTGGAGATGGCCGCAGGCGAGCAGTTCGATGCCGCGGACTTCGGAGCGTTTCTCGCCGAGCAGCCGGAGATGGGTGCCAAGTGGTGGCCCACCTACGTGCGGGTGATCGACCAGATCCCGTTGACCGGCAGCGGCAAGGTCAACAAGGCACCGCTTCGTAGTGCCGCGTGGAACACCCATGACCCCGTCTACATCCGGGTCGGCAAAACCAGCTCCTACGGCAGACTCGATGATGTCCAGCGGGCAGCGATCGAGGCCAATTTCCGCAGCCACGGCCGCTCCGCACTCTTGCCGGCCGACCTACCCGAAGCCGCACCAGCAACGAACTGACACAGTCCCAGTTCAGGGGTCATCGTCGGACAACTCCGGCCTCGACAAGCGAACCCGACAAACAGCGCTTGGCGCCCACTGGCCGCCTCCGATCGTTGAAAATCCAAGGAGACTGATGAAGGTTCTGATTATCGGTGGTACCGGAATGATCGGTACCGCCACCGCCACACACCTGCGCGCGCAGGGCGACGACGTGACAGTGGCCGCCCGCACTGCGCCGGCGCCGGGCACGGTCGCCAACGAGTTCCCCGTTCTGCTCGGCGACTACAGCGAGGAAGGCTTCACCACCTCGGACCTGGCCCCGTTCGAGGGAATCGTTTTTGCTGCGGGCAACGACATCCGACACATCCCCGCCGACGCCGACCGGGCCGAGTTCTGGGAGAAGATGCAGATCGGTGGCGTGCCGCGGTTCGCCGCGCTGGCCAAGCAGGCGGGCGTCCCGAACTTCGTCCAACTCGGAAGCTACTACCACCAGGTCCTGCCAGAGCTGGTCGAGACCGACGACTACGTCCGCGCCCGCGCGCTGGCCGACGAGCGCGCCCGAGCCCTCGGCGACGACCAGTTCACCGTCTCCACCCTCAACGCGCCCAACATCCTCGGTGTCACCCCCGGACCCTCGATGGCCCGCATCGGCCGAGTCCTCGACTGGGCCGACGGCAAAAAGCCCGAGATCCCGAACTTCACCCCCGCGGGCGGCACCAACTACATGTCGGTGCGCTCGCTCGCCGAGGCGGTCGGGGGTGCGCTGCGCAACGCCGAGACCGGCACGGCGTACCTGCTGGGCGACGCGAACCTCGCCTTCCGCGAGTACTTCCAGATGATTTTCGACGCGGCGGGCCGCACCATCACGCTCGTAGAGCGCGATGAGGAGCACCCGATGCTGCCCGACGCGTTCATCGTGCAGGGCCGCGGCAACACGATCTCCTACGAGACGGATCCGGCCCAGACCGCGGCGCTGGGCTACACCCAGGGCGACGCCCCCCGCGCGATCGCAGAAATGGTCGCCCAAACCCGCGCCGGCCTGGCATGACCGGTACCGACGCGTTGCTCGGGCAGCTGCTCATCGGCAAGTCGGCCATCGTCACCGGCGGGGCACAAGGAATAGGAGCCGCAATCAGCCGCCTGTTCGCCGCGCACGGGGCTGCGGTGGTGGTCGTCGACAACGACGTGGCGGCCGCGGCATTGGCCCGCGAGGTACCCTCCATCACGGCCGTCATTGCGGACGCCACCGACCCGGCAGTGGCGCTCGATCTCGCTGAGCATCAGCCGGACATCCTCGTCAACAACGTCGGCCACTTCCTGCGGCCCCCGATCACCTTCGTCGATGCCGACCCCAGCGAGTGGGTACAACTCGGAGAGATCAACCTCGACCACGCCATGCGCGCTACGCACGCGGTACTGCCGGGCATGATCGAGCGTGAACGAGGCGGGTCCATCATCAACCTGACCACCGTCGAAGCACACCGCGGTATCCCCGGCCACACCGTGTACGCCACCTACAAGGCGGCGCTGCGGCACTTCACCCGCAGCCTCGCGTTGGAGGTGGGCCTTCATGGCATTCGGGTCAACAACATTGCGCCCGATCTGATCGAAACCCCGCAGGTGCCCTACACGAGGTTGGTCGCCGAAGAGGATCGGCACCGCTGGCCCCGGTGGGCCCCACTGGGCGGCCCGGGTACCCCGCACGACGTGGCGGGGCCGGCACTGTTTCTGGCTTCGGAGATGTCCCGGTACGTCACGGGCACCACCCTGCACGTCGATGGCGGCAGCGATGCTGCTGGTGGCTGGTTCGCGCGGCCGAACGGGACATGGACCAATCGACCCCTGAATCCCTGAACCCCTGAACCCCTGAACTAGTTCCGTCGACGGCAGCGGCGGGAGTCGTTCGCTGTTCGCGTAGCAGTAGCCAACGTGAGAGTCCACTCGATCGACCCATCACCACCAACCACGATGGTGATGGGTCGATCAACTCTTGCTGCAAGTCGCTTCGAGGTGGCGGATGCTGCCTGCCGGAAGGCCGACTGCGCTGGTCGCCCGTGCTACTGGCCCCCTGCGATCGCTCCAGTGGTATCCAGCGCGTTGATGCTGGTCGCCGCGTAGCTCTGTCCCTCCGGAAGATCCTCTATGTACGGGACGACTTGCTCGGCCAATTCAGCCACCGAGAAACTCCCGTTCGCAGCCGTGAACTTCTCCTGCACGACAGGCGGTGCCATGAGCGCGACCATGTCGCCGTAGACGATGAAGACCTGGCCGTTGACCTTCTCCGCGGCCGGGGCGGCGAGGAACGAGACGCACGTGGCGACCCGCTCGGGGGCCATGATGTCCAGACCACCTCGCTCCGCGCCCTCGCCGAAGACTGCGGCCGTCATCTCGGTGCGAGCGCGCGGGCAAATCGCGTTCGCCGTCACCCCGTAGCGCGATAGCCCACGGGCGGTCGACAGCGTCAACGCAACAATGCCGGCCTTGGCCGCTGCGTAGTTGGCTTGGCCGGCGCCGCCCAAGAGGAATGCCTCGGACGCGGTGTTGATCACACGGCCGTACACCGGTCCGCCGATCGCCTTCGAGGCTGATCGCCAGTGCACAGCAGCGGCGCGGGAAACCGACGCATGCCCCTTCAAGTGGACGGCGATCACATCGTCCCACTGCTTCTCAGTCATGTTGAACAGCATCGTGTCGCGCGTAATGCCGGCATTATTGACCACAATGTCCAGGCTGCCGAAGTTCGTCACCGCGGCCTCGACGAGTCGCTCACCGAGTGACCAATCACTGACGTCGCCGAGCACAGCGACGGCCCGACCGCCCGATGCCTCGATCTCGCGCGCTACAGCTTCGCCCGCTGGGCCGACGTCGTTGACCACAACGCTTGCGCCCAGTGCTGCTAGGCCCAACGCTTCGGCCCGTCCTAGGCCCGACCCTGCCCCGGTAACGATGGCGGAGCGGCCTGAAAGATCGGTATTCTGCATGCTTTGTCCTTTTGCTGGTAATGGACCTTTGGTCTCGGAGCCATTGATTTGCCTACCGGCGACCGCAACGCGGGGCCTAAGCGTCTACGCGCCCCTGTCCGAGGCGAAGCTTCGGTAGCCGAGGTCCTGCGATGCCCCTGCGCGACTTGACGGCGCAGCAACTCAGTTGGCATCCATCTCGACAATAGTAGCCATCGGAGTCAACGAAGTTGAGAGATGTTTGCTCGCAGCCACTCATACTGAAGTTGGACGGTCATCAAGTCCGTGTGCACGCCTGCGTCTGGATGCGTCAAGTGGGATTTTCGTTTACCCCTCGGCATTCCACTGTTTTTGGTAGCCTTCTTCTGCTACAAGACAATCAAGCGCTTGATCAAGTGGAAATCACGTGATGGACCGCCCCAAACAAGCTGGAGGAGCACGATGCTATTTCCTGGCAAACGACGATTTGGCACCATAGCCATTGCCACGATGGCCAGCGGCCTTTTACTCGTAGGCTGCACGAGTAATGGCAACAACGACGGCTCTGGTTCGACGGAAACTCAGTCCGATCCCGGGTCTATCGGCATCATTGGCGACCAAGGCACCGGCGGCGATCCGGTTCAGGGCGGCACGCTGAGCTTTGCCGGCTACTCCCCAGTCTCCACGCTCGATCCCGCCAAGACCCAGCCCGCGGGTTCCACTGGCGGCACCGAGATGGCGGCGGTCTACGACCTACTCGTCCGCTACGACGCAACCACCGAAGCCTTCGAGCCGCAGTTGGCGAAATCACTCGACGCGAACGACGATTCGACGGTCTGGACCCTGAAGCTCCGTGACGGCGTCAAATTCAGCGACGGCACCCCGCTCGACGCCGAAGCCGTCGTCGCCAGCACCAACCGCTTCAATACGAATCGCGGCGGCAACAGCCAGGCGTTCACCGCCGGCGTGAAGTCCGTCGTGGCCACGGACGCCTCCACCGTGACCTACACGATGAACCAGCCATGGACCGAGTTTCCTTCCATGCTTGCCTTCGGACACGGCATGGTCGTCGCCCCCAGCTCGGATCAGCCAGACGGCACGTTCAAGCCGATCGGCGCCGGCGCGTACACGATGGAAAGCCTCACCCCCGGTGCCGACCTGGTGCTTCAAGCTCGCGAGGACTACTGGAACGGCAAACCGAACTTGGATACCCTCAAGTTCGTAGCCATCAAGGATGACCAACCCAAGATCGATGCGCTCAACAGCGGGGGCATCCAAATGGCGTTCCTCCTCAACGATGCCGCCGTGAACACTGCCAAGGCCACCCTGCCTGGCTACTACGAGACCGTAAGCCTCGGCAACTCCGTTGTGCAGATCAACCAGCGCGAGGGCCGTCCCGGTGCCGACGTACGGGTGCGCAAAGCGATGCAAATGACCATCGACCCCACCGTCGTCGACACGCGCGCCAAGAACGGTGAGGGCATGCCCGGCACCGAGATGTTCCAGTCCTGGTCCAAGTGGCACAACGACATCGCCCCTGTGCCGCTGGATACCGATAAGGCGAAGGCACTCGTCGACGAGGCCAAAGCAGACGGCTTCGACGGGAAGATCACGTACTTCACAACTCAGACGCAGTCCGGACAGGCCACGGCTCTTGCCATCCAGGCGATGTTGCAGCCCGTCGGTATCGACGTGAGCATCGAATACGGAGCATCGGTCACCGATGTCGTCAAGCGCCTTTATGTCGACAAAGACTTCGATATCTCCACCGGCTCGTACAGCATCGCGGATCCAGCCCCATTCACGCGTCTGTACAGCGCTTTGAACAGCACCTCGAGTAACAACATCATCGGAGTCAACGACCCGACGATGGACAAAATCCTGAGCGATGTCCAGACAGCGAAGGACGACGATGCGAAGCGCGCGGCGCTAGCCGACCTGCAGACGGAGGTCAATTCGACGGCTCCGTTCCTGCCGCTCGCGGCCGGTGTCAGTTTCGTGCCATGGACCGACAACGTCTACGGTGTGGTCCCGTCGCTCGATGCCATCATGTTGCTCGACCAGGCCTGGATCGAGTAGCGGCCCCGAGGCGAACGCCTCGAATTCGCGCGCCTTCGTAGAGAGGGCATGGGACTGCCCCCGGTGCGGTCGACGGAGAGTCGACTGAACCGGGGGCAGTCCTGTTGGCACCTGTGGTCGAGTTGGCTCGTGCATATGCCGCTGTCGCGCTGACCGCGAACCCTTTTTGGTAACCGGGGCCGGTTGTTCTCGGAAGAGCTTGGGGGTTCACTCGATAAAAAAGGTGTTCACTCACCCCGGCGATAACTCGTTCACTCACACCGCAGAGACAAGTCGGTCAACTCCGAGCGCGGTTTGTTGAGCGCTCGGTGCTGCGCTACCCGAACCGCCCCGGCGGTCACATTCAGGGCCCGGCCCGTGTACGGGCCGTCATTCCCCACCGCGCGCAAGTCCGACAGGGGGATCGACACGCCACGCAGGTTGGCTTCGATCGTCGTCGACCCGACGTGATCGTTGGGTACGTCCGGTGCCAGGACCTCCACGTTCTGGTGCCGTTTCGTCGACAAACCAAATTGTTCGAAAACAACTTGAAATGGTTCCGCTCACATACCTCGGAGCTTGTCGAGGTCGCGTCTCTCGCGTTTGGTGGGTCGGCCTGCACCGCGGTCTCGCCGCGGCTGCGAGGCGAGAACTTCCTTCGGCGGTGGCGGTGGGCTGCGGTCGATCATGCATTCGGCAACGACACCGGCACCGACCCGTTTGGCGATTGCCCGCGTGACGACGACGATCTTCTCCGCGCCATCGACACGCAAGCGGATCTCGTCGTCTGGACCGATACGTTGCCCTGCCTTCGCCGGGGTGCCGTTGACGCGGACATGGCCGGATCGGCAGGCTGCCGCAGCAGCCGACCGCGTCTTGAACAGGCGGACAGCCCAGACCCAGCTGTCGACCCGCACACTCTGTGTTTCGACCATCGACACCACAACCTACATGTCGAGTCCGAGGTCGAGAACCGTCACCGAATGGGTGAGACCCCCGACCGCAAGAAAATCGACACCGGTTTTCGCGTAATCGTGCGCTACATCCAAGGTGAGTCCACCCGAGGACTCGAGCTTGGTGTGCGGTGAGAGTTTCACGCGTCGCTGAACCGCCATCTGGGTCTGCCACAGCGCGAAGTTGTCGAGTAGCACCAGTTCGACACTCTCGGCGAGTACTGCGTCCAACTGCTCGAGGCTGTCGACCTCGACTTCGCAGTCGATATCGGGCGCGGCAGCGCGAACTGCCTGCAGCGCGGCGACTATCGAGCCCGCAGCGGCGACGTGGTTGTCCTTGATCAGAGCGGCGTCACCGAGGCCCATGCGATGGTTCACTCCTCCCCCGGCGCGGACGGCGTATTTCTGCAGGGCACGAAGACCGGGCAAGGTCTTGCGGCTGTCACGGATCTTCGCGTCACTGTCGGCGACCTCGGCTACCCATGCCGCGGTGGTGGTGGCGATGCCGGATAGATGGCACATCAGATTGAGCATCGTCCGTTCCGCGGTCAGCAGAGAACGCGTCGGCGCGGTCAGGCTCAGAACCGACTGTCCGGGTTCGACTTCGGTTCCGTCTGCCACTCGATCGACGAGCTCGTATGCCCCTTCACCGATGACCTCGTCGAGGACGAGCAACCCTACGTCGATCCCGGCCACAGTTCCGGCCTGGCGGGCGACGACGGATGCCGACGCGACGGCGTCGGCGGGGACGGTCGCAATGGTGGTCACGTCCGGTCCGTAGCGCAGGTCCTCGTCGAGGGCGGTTCGAATGAGTGCACGCACCTCGTGTGGGTCGAGTCCCTGTTCGGTCAGTGCGCTCACTGTCAACTCACTCCTGTCATGGCCGGTGGCCGTATCTTGTTGGAGGACAACACGAATTCGAGTGAACCGTCCTCGGTCTGATGGATTCGCGTGCTGTGCCGCAGCGCTTCCGACGGTGCTGGATGGTCCGTGCGGGTATGGCACCCACGACTCTCGGGTCGGGCAGATGCCGCCTTCACCACCGCCGATGCGGTCACTGTCAGTGCGGCATCCTCGATCAGAGTGACGACATCGTGCGACAGTGCGGTGCCTGGCCATGCCGCGTCCACAGTCGAGCCCAGCATCGACGCCGCGTGAGCCAGGCCGTGTTCGTCGCGGACCACTCCCACATGCTCGGTCATCAGAGCCTGTAGATCTCGACGCGCCACAGTGCGCATCGACGGCAGGGTGGGTTCGGCATCGACGCGCGGGCTGCCGAGTCGTTCCAGGGCTGCAATTCCAGCACGTCTTCCAACGACCAGTCCTTCGAGAAGACTGTTCGACGCCAATCGGTTTGCGCCGTGAAGTCCTGTTCGCGCTACCTCGCCGGCAGCGAGAAGTCCCGGCACAGTGGTGCGGCCCCACACATCGGTGACGATGCCGCCACAGGAGTAATGCGCCGCGGGGGCGACCGGAATCAGGTGCTCGGCGGGATCGATTCCGGCTGCAAGGCACGAGGCGGTAACGGTAGGAAAGCGTCTGGAAAACCCGGGGATCGCGCGTGCGTCGAGCAGGACATGGTCGGTTCCGGTGATGCGCAGTCGTTCGGCGATAGCTCGCGACACCACATCGCGTGGAGCCAGGTCCCCGAGCGGATGGGCACCGTCCATGAACCGGATGCCGTCGAGATCGACAAGGTGCCCGCCCTCGCCGCGTACAGCTTCACTGACCAATGGTCGTCGTCCCTCCGAGCCTGGAGCGAACAGCACCGTCGGGTGGAACTGTACGAATTCCAGATCCGACACTTCCGCACCGGCAGCGAGCGCGAGCGCAATTCCGTCGGCAGTCGAGCCCGGCGGGTTGGTACTGCACGAGTACAACTGGCCCACACCACCAGTGGCCACCAGTACGGCAGGGCAATGGATCACGCCCATTCCCTCGGCGGAGGATGCGAGCAGTCCGCTGACCTCGCCTCGCGCCGTGAGCGCGGACACGGCAGCGGTGCCGAACAACACAGCTTGCCCCGAGACATCAAGTGCCCGTTGCACTTCGGCGCCGGTCGCATCGCCTCCCGCATGAATGATCCGACTTCTCGAGTGTCCGCCTTCGAGTGTCCGCGCCACCGTGCCGTCGGCGCCTCGGTCGAAGACCGCACCCAATGCTTCCAACGCCGCTACTGCGTCGGGACCCCCGGAGACGATGGAACGAACCGAAGGCTCGTCGCACAGGCCTGCTCCGGCCACGCAGGTATCAGCAACGTGATCGTCGATGGAATCACCGGAGGCGCCCGAACCTGGGACGGCGATCCCACCTTGGGCGTACTGCGTCGCCGTGTCCGCCGAACCGCCCTTGCTCACGGTGACGACGCGCAGTCCCCGCCGGCCGGCTGCTATTGCTGCGCTGAGGCCCGCGACGCCACCGCCGACCACCACGAGATCGGCCGAAGCCTCCCACGTGATCGAGACCGGTGTGGTCCCTCCCCCGTAGGACAGTGTCACTCGCCGCCGCCGGAGTTACCGATCTCGATCATCCGTTGCACCGACTTGCTCGCGGTGTGTGCGGTCTCGGGATCCACATGCACTTCGTCCTTACCTTCGACGAGGCAGCGCAGCAATGCAGCCGGGGTGATCATTTTCATGTACCCGCACGATGCTCGATCGTTGACTGCCTGAAAGTCGACGTCCGGCGCTGCGCGCCGCAGTTGATGCAACATCCCGATCTCGGTTGCAACGAGTACCTGCTTGGCGCCGGTGGTTCTCGCGGCGTCGAGCATCCCACCGGTGGAAAGAATCTTGACCTTGTCCGGCGTGACGAAACCTTCGCCTGCCAAGTAGAGAGCCGATGTGGCACAACCACATTCGGGGTGGACGTACAGTTCGGCATCAGGATGCATTCGGGACTTCTCGGCGAGTTCGTCACCGTTGATGCCGGCGTGGACATGGCATTCGCCTGCCCAGATGTGGAGATTCTCTCGACCGGTGATCCGCTTGACGTGCGCGCCGAGGAATTGGTCCGGCAAGAACAGAATTTCACGACTCGGGTCGATCGATTCGACAACCTCGACGGCATTGGAGGAGGTGCAGCAGATATCGGTCAGTGCTTTGATCTCTGCGGTCGTGTTGACGTAGGACACGACGACGGCGTGCGGGTAGTCGGACTTCCACTCGCGCAGCTGCTCGGCGGTGATGGAGTCCGCAAGCGAGCAGCCGGCACGCTGATCCGGAATGAGGACGGTCTTGTTCGGGCTCAGAATCTTGGCGGTCTCCGCCATGAAGTGCACACCGCAGAAGACGATCTCGTCTTCCGGAACCTCCGCGGCCAGACGCGAGAGTGCCAGCGAATCTCCGACGTGATCGGCGATGTCCTGGATGGCGGGAACCTGGTAGTTGTGAGCCAGAATGGTGGCTCCCCGCAGGCGCGCAAGCCGTTTGATCTCGGCCGCCCACTCCTGCGTCGGCTCCACGCCGCCGTATCCTCCCGGGCCGTCGACGATGTCGGACACCCCAGCCCAGCTCGACTCCAGCTGCATGGAACCGCTCATTGTCGACGCACTGACCGTCGCAGCAGTGGCCGTGGAGCCACTGGTCTTGTAACCGGTTGCACTGCTCGCCATGGCGGAACTCCTTCGCCGATCATCCGGCCCGAAAAGTCCGGATTTCCTATGATGGGGTTTTCGACTTATGATCGAAAACATGATTCATCGTAGCACCGTCCACGAAGTACTCATCGCGGTGTTCCAGGTTCGGACCTTCACCGCAGGCCAGAGCCCCGAACTCGGAGTCCTGCTCTGGCAGCGCGCACTCGAGCCGGAGTCTGGCTCGTGGTCCCTTCCCGGCGGTGTCCTCGAATCCGACGAGGATCTCCCATCCTCCGCTCGTCGCCAGCTCGCCGAGAAGGTCGACGTCCGAAAAGTCGCCCACCTCGAACAACTGTCCATCTTCAGCGACCCCGATCGGGTACCCGGAGACCGACGGATCGCCTCGACCTTCCTGGGCCTGGTCCCGATCTCCACGGACCCGAAACTTCCGGAAGACACCGAGTGGCATCCGGTAGCGCGGCTTCCTGATATGTCCTTCGACCACCGGACCGTCGTTCGACACGCACGAACCCGATTGGTAGCGAAACTCTCCTATACCAACATCGCATTCGCGCTTGCGCCAGTCGAATTCGCTATGTCCACGTTGCGCGAGATATACGCCGCGGCCCTCGACTACCAGGTGGATGCGACAAATCTCCAGCGAGTGCTCGGGCGTCGAAAAGTCTTGGAGGCGACGGGAAAGACTTCGCCGTCGGGCAAGGCGGGAGGTCGTCCACCCGCTCTCTACCGATTCGCCGACGCTTCCTTGCGCGTGACCGACGAGTTCGCCGCTTTACGCCCGCCCAGTTAGATCAGAAGGTTCGTCTTTCCATAGTGGACTCGGGGCCCTGTCCTCGGCGACAGAATTCGCTCCGGGCTCCGGTTCCTCGTCGTCCAGCGTGAATCGAAGATTGTCGTGCGGATTCATGACCGCAAGGAGAAGTACGACGAACGAGGTCGCCAGTGCCTGCACGATCAGCACCAGCGGGGATTCCACGCCTGCAGCCCGCGCGACAACGGATCCGACGGCGGGATCGTCCGGTCGGGTGTGGAGGATTCCGGAGATCCACACCCCGAGGCTCAGCGTCGTTGCCGACCCCAGGAAGGAACCGAGCACCAACCCGAGGGCCATTGCCGGGCCGCGGCGCTCGGTCCACATCCAGAATCCGACCGGGAGAAGTACCCCTGCGACGAGGGTGATGCACAAGAAGATGGCGACGGAATCGAACCGGTGCAGGCTCTCGCCGGTCAACGGCGCACCCCGCCCGGGTGCGAGAACGACGAGATGTTCCGCCGGGGCCAAAAGTGCCCAGCACACGCCGGCGAGAGTTCCGACCCCGACAGCAACGGCGACAGTTATTGCCAAGATCCGGAACCGAGGTATCGGTGCCGCGCCCCCGTCGAAGGTGGCGCGGTCCGATTCCGTCGTCGAATCCACTGGTCCTATCGCCTTCCCGAAAGCGCGGAGTCGTTCGATCCGTGACGCGAGCACTTCGAGGTCCATCCGTCCGGACGAATCTGCACAATCATGCGCCGACCACACTCGGCGCAGAACCGTGGCGGTTCCAGACCGAGCCGAGCTGCGTCGGTGACGGTCTCGTCTACACCGGGGATCAGAGGCTTTCCCGTGTGCAGGCTGTAGCGCTGATCGGTAGTCACGCCTCCACCTTAGATGGTCGAGTTCAAGGCTTTGATCGGCATCCGAAGCTCACCGAGGAGGTCCAGATCTTCCTCCGCGGGCCGTCCCAGAGTGGTCAGGTAGTTGCCGACGATGACGGCATTGATGCCGCCGAGAATACCCTTTTGCGCGCCGAGGTCACCCAAGGTGATCTCGCGCCCACCGGCGAATCGCAGAATCGTCCTCGGCAGAGCCAGTCTGAATGCGGCAACAGCCAGGAGCGCCTCGGACGGTGGTAGTACGTCGAGGTTTCCGAACGGAGTTCCCGGTCGCGGATTGAGGAAGTTCAGTGGCACCTCGTCCGGTTCCAGGGCAGCCAGATCTGCGGTGAACTCCGCTCGCTGCTCCAGCGACTCCCCCATCCCGAGAATCCCTCCGCAGCACACCTCCATTCCTGCCGCTCGCACCATTTCCAATGTGCCCCAGCGCTCTTCCCACGTATGGGTGGTGACAACCTGGGGAAAATACGAGCGGGCAGTTTCGAGATTGTGGTTGTAGCGATGAACTCCCATCGCAGAAAGCTGATCGACCTGCTCCTGGGTCAACATACCGAGCGAGCACGCGATGTCGATGTCGACTTCGTTGCGAATCGCCTCGATGCCTGCTGCCACCTGGGCGAGCAGTCGCTCATCCGGACCACGAACTGCAGCGACGATGCAGAACTCGGTGGCTCCGGACTTGGCCGTCTGTTTGGCAGCCTCCACGAGGGAGGGAATGTCGAGGCGTGCAGCGCGAACCGGCGACTCGAACAGGCCTGATTGCGAGCAGAAATGGCAATCCTCGGGGCAACCGCCGGTCTTGAGACTGATGATCCCTTCGACCTCCACCTCGGGACCACACCACGCCATTCTCACCTCGTGCGCCAGCGCCAGCGCTTCCTCCAACCGTTCCTCTGGCAACCGAAGGATCTCGAGCACCTGGCTCTGCGTCAGCCCCTCACCGTTCTCGAGCACTTGCGTACGCGCTCTGTCGACAATGTCGGACTGCACAGATATCTGGGTCACGAACTGCTCCTTCGGTCATGCGGGCATAATTGAACACCGTTCAAGTTGAACGGCGTTCAGGTTATGCTGGCGGTCGGATACTGTCAAAGCCGAACCGAAGAACAGGAGTGCCGAGTGCAACTGCGGAGAGCGGACGTCCTCGACGGCGCGATATCGATCCTCGACGAATACGGGCTCGGCGATCTGACGATGCGCAGGTTGGCAACGTCTCTGCACGTCCAACCCGGGGCGCTGTATTGGCACTTTCCCAACAAACAGACACTCCTCGGTGCGATCGCCGATCACCTTCTCACCGACGTCGATGCACCCCCTACCCGTATCGGATGGGATGAGCAGGTGCGCGAACTTGCCCACCGCCTGCGCGATGCCTTGCTCTCACGCCGCGACGGCGCCGAACTGGTTGCCGCGACCTATGCGTCGCGACTGACGACCAACCGGGTTCGCGAGCGTATCGCCGCAGTCTGCATCCGAGCAGGTTCGAGCCGCAGCGACGCCGAACTCACTGCGGACACGCTGCTGTATTACGTGCTGGGCCAGACTGTCGACGAGCAGTCACGTATGCAGATGGACTCCGTCGGCGCCCTCACCGAAGAAGCGTCCCCGCTGTTCGAAAGTCCTGATTCGACAAGCAGATTCGATTTCGGCCTGGGGCTGTTCATCGACGGAGTCCGGCACAATCTGGGTGCCTCCGCGCGGCTCTAGCCGCCGAAGACGGCTCCCAGTCCGGCGCTGTTGCCCGCACTGGAGGCAAACGGATTGTCGTGCACCATGTACGTCCAGGTCGACGTCGGACGTTGCAGGCCCGCATTGTCGAGATCGATTCCCTCGGAAGTGATCTCGGCCGTCTCGAACGTCACCTGAGCTTGTTCCATCGCCTTGTCCGAGACGGTCTTGAACGCCTCGACAGCGATTCGGTGATATTCGTCCAATGGGTTCTCTCGACCGAGCGCGCGCAGGTGGATACTCTCGCGCACATCGGCGAGGTGTGCCAAGTAGTCCGACCACGCCCGGTCGAGATGAAACAGCACGATTCGACGGGCCGCGACGACCAGTGTGTCCTCCGATACCTCGGCGCGGAGCTCCGAAGCACGTTCCGGCGCAGCGGAAGTGAGAAGCTCCAAGGCTTCAGCTCCGGAGAGCAGCGTCGTACGTCTACGGTCGAGGATGTCGCGGTGCGCAGCGGTGAGCTGGTTGTACCGCCACGTGCGCGAATGCACTTCAAGCATTGTGCCCTCGGCTATCCGCTGCGCATGGTCGATCTTCGAGGCAACACCCGCCGAAGTGATCAGCCCGGTGTCGTCGTGCTTCCTGGGCTGCTCCTTGGGTCCGATATTCGCCGTCACGACATCGTCCTCCCAGCTGGAGAAGAACACCGAACGTCCCGGATCACCCTGGCGGCCTGCGCGGCCACGAAGTTGATTGTCGAGCCTCTCGGTCGTGTGCCGACCGGTTCCGACCACGAGCAGCCCGCCGAGTTCGGCCACTCGGTCCTTGGCGGCTTTCGTATCGGAACCGGGTCCACCCAGCTTGATATCGGTTCCTCGTCCGGCAATCTGAGTCGACACCGTGACGGCTCCGATCACGCCGGCAGCCGCGATGACGCCGGCTTCCTCGGCGTCGTTCTTCGCGTTCAACACGACGACCGGAACTCCCTGCTTCTGAAGTTGCTCGGCCAGGTCCTCGGATTCGGCTACGTCGTGAGTACCGATCAGAATCGGTTGTTCTCGCTCGTGAACCTCTTTCACGAAGGCCACCACTGCGGCGTTCTTGTTCGAGGCAGTGTCATAGACACGGTCGGCCTCGTCGATTCGAATGTTCGGCTGATTGGGCGAAATCAGCGAGACTCCGAGCCCGTAGAACTTCTTGAGCTGTTCGCCGGCGGCGAGAGCCGTACCGGTCATTCCGCACACCGTCGGATATCTGCCGATCAGAGCCTGCACGGTGATCGTGTCGAGAATCTCGCCCGTCTCCGTCGGCTTCAGTCCTTCTTTGGTCTCCACCGCTGCTTGCAGACCGTCCGGCCACCGTTGCAGCTCCGCAACGCGTCCACGAGATGCATTGATCAACTGGACCCTCCCGTCTCGGACGATGTAATGCACGTCGCGCTGGACCAGCACCTGAGCGTGCAGCGCCACGTTGACCGCAACCAAGGTGGTCCCGACGTGCTCCTCGGAGTACAGATCGATATCGCCGAGTTCCTTTTCCAACCGGATTGCGCCCTCGTCGGTGAGAAATACGTTTCTGCCGTCGGCGTCGGTGTCGAAATCGGTGCTCTTCGCCAGGCCGCGAATGGCCTCGAACACCTTCGACGCGGGCACATCCTTCTGTACCGATCCTGCAAGGACCAAGGGAACGAGTGCTTCGTCGACGAGTACCGAATCGGCCTCGTCTATCAGCGCGACGTCAGGAGTCGGCGCTACCAGATCGGCGATGTCGTCGACCAGATGGTCACGAAGAACGTCGAATCCGATCTCGTTGACCGAGGCGTACGTGACGTCACAGGCATAAGCTTTCCGTCGTTCCTCGGACGTCGAGGATTCGGTGACCCACCCCACCGTCAGCCCCAGCAACTCGTACAACGGTGCCATCCAGGCGGCGTCGCGTCGGGCGAGGAAGTCGTTGATGGAGATGACATGCACGCGAGCGCCGGAGAGCACATATCCGCCTGCCGCGACGGCGCCCGAGAGCGTCTTTCCCTCACCGGTGGCCATCTCGACCACGTCGCCCGCCATCATCCGGACGGCCGCGAGCAACTGGACGTCGAAGGGCCGCAGTTCGACGGCCCGATCACTCGCTTCACGAACGAGCGCCAGGTAGCGCGGAACGTCGAGGTCTTCGCTTCTGTCGACGCGAAGCGATCTCGCCGCCGCGGTGAGGTTGGAGTCGGTGAGACCGCGCGCCCAGTCTTCGTGTTCGGACGCCAGGTCCACCCGACTTCTCGAGCGATCTTGACCCTTCTGCGCCGAACGGCCGAGTACTCGCCAGAGTCGATCAGAACCCAATGCCATCTACCAATCCCTACTTGCGAAGAAGAATCAACGGTGCCTCGGCACTTCTTTCTCCAGCCTACTGAAGCGGGACGCCCGACCGGGTGAACCGGATGACACGGGAATTATGCAAAGACGCCGTTGTTGATTCAACTGGGTTCTTCAGCGAAGAGGACCGCAGGAAGGACGAGAAGATGTCGCATTCGTACAGCAAGAACGAGCAATCACTCGACCGTTTGACTCCCGAGCAGTTCCGAGTCACTCAGAAAAACGGCACCGAGCGAGCTTTCGACAACGAATACTGGGACAACCACGAGCACGGTTTGTACGTGGACGTCGTAACGGGTGAGCCGTTGTTCTCCTCGGCGGACAAATTCGAATCTCACTCCGGGTGGCCCAGCTTCACCAAGCCCGTCGAGCCGCAGAACGTGATTGCGAAGCGGGATTTCAGCCACCTGATGGTTCGGACCGAAATACGGTCCGCGACCGGCGACTCCCACCTGGGACACCGTTTCAAAGATGGTCCGAAGGTCGAGGGTGGCTTGCGGTACTGCATGAACTCGGCAGCGCTGCGGTTCATCCCCCTCGATCGCCTCGAGGCCGAGGGTTACGGTGAATATCGCGCACAGTTCGACAGCATCGAAGATAGTTCAGACGAAGGAGCGCAGAAGTGACTACATCTACCGAGACCGCCATCCTCGCCGGAGGCTGCTTCTGGGGAGCACAAGAACTCATCAGGCATCGGCCGGGCGTTGCCTCGACTCGCGTCGGATACTCCGGTGGTGACGTCGCGAACGCGACATATCGCAACCACGGAACGCATGCCGAGGCCGTGGAGATCATGTTCGATCCCGCGCAAATCTCCTACCGTGACATCTTGGAGTTTTTCTTTCAGATCCACGATCCGTCCACGAAGAACCGCCAGGGCAACGACGTCGGCGGCAGCTACCGCTCGGCGATCTACTACGCGAGCGATGAGCAGAAGCGCATCGCCTTGGACACGATCGCCGATGTGGATGCGTCCGGCTTGTGGCCGGGCAAGGTAGTCACCGAGGTCGAGCCCGCTGGACCGTTCTGGGAGGCAGAGCCCGAGCACCAGGACTACCTACAGAACTACCCGAGCGGTTACACGTGCCACTTCGTTCGTCCCGGCTGGGAGCTTCCACACCGCGAAGCCGCCAACAGCTGACGAGCACATCTTCATGTGTTGTGGCCCCGAGCTCGGGGCCACAACGCGTTCGACGCAGTACTCGAGACCCCATGTGACGGTCCGCTGATTGCTCGTCTCGTGGGGTGGACCAGTATCGTGGGCGCCAGCAGGCCTCATCAACGATCGATGACCGAGTACCGCCGAAAAGTCGGAGCATTGAACTTCCCATGCATGTCCAGCCCCAAGTTCTCGCCGTCGGCGAGAACGAGGCGACGGCCCCACCACGCCCGACCTCCGAAGTACGAGTCGATCTCAATGGACTCCGTGGTATCGCTATCGCCCTCGTCGTCGTCTTCCACATCTGGATGGGACGGGTCTCCGGCGGCGTCGACGTCTTCCTGACGTTGAGCGGCTTCTTTTTCACTGCCTCGCTCATTCGCACCGCGCAGTCCGGCGGAAGTATCGATCCGATTACGCGGGTTCGGCGAATTCTGCGCAGGCTCGGACCCCCACTGATGGTGGTTCTGGCTGCAGTCGCTCTTGCCACCCTGACTCTTCTGCCCCGCACTCGATGGGCCGACGTGGGCGATCAGCTGATGTCTGCAGTGTTCTTCTACACGAACTGGGAACTTGCGTGGACGGCACAGGACTACCTGGCAGCCGACCAGAGTGTCAGCCCGGTTCAACATCTTTGGTCCGTAGCCGTGCAGTTCCAGTTCTATCTGCTCGCGATCGCCGTCGTCTTCGGTCTCGCTTGGATCGTCCGTCGTTCCAGGGGTGGGCTGCAGATGAGCCCGCCTGCCGGTCTCTACCTCGTGTTGTTCGCAGGTGCCGCGCTCCTGTCCTTCGTCTACGCCGCAGATGGCACCCGCGAAATGCAGTCGTGGAACTACTACGACACCGGAGCACGCTTGTGGGAGATCCTGGTCGGAGCGGCAATCGCAGCATTGTTCGTGGCCCGCCAAGCCCGCGACCGCCCGGCACACCGATGGCAAAACGAGCAGTCGTGGACCGGCTGGTCGAGGGCTGGCCGGTGGGCGCGCACGCTGCTCGCCTTCGCCGGACTGACGGCCATCGCCTTGTGCGGGTTCGTTCTCGACGGCGTCCGGGAGTTTCCCGGCCCGTGGGCGCTGCTGCCCGTCTCGGCGACCGTCGCGCTGATTCTCGCCGGCCCGGCGACCCCCGTCGCACAGTTGATGAGCACACGGTTCGGAGTATGGCTGGGCTCGATTGCCTTCCCCCTGTACCTGTGGCATTGGCCGATCCTGATCTTCGCACTGTTCTGGACCGGCGAGCCATCCGCCGGCCCCACTCTGGGGTTCGTCATCATCTGCTTGTCGGTACTTCTCGCAACGGCAACAGTTCGGTTGGTCGAGAAGCCCTTGCAAGCGCCGAACATGTCGATTCCCAAGGTGTTGATCACCGTCGTGGCAACAGCGACGGCAGCGGTCGTCGTCTGTGGTTCTGTCGGATGGAACTACTACATCGAACGCTCCGTCGCTGACCTGCAGGCCGGCGACATCGTCGATACATCTACGCATCCGGGCGCACTCGTTCTCACCGACAGCGCACTCGCCGAGGACGCCGAAGTGGTACCCGCTTTGTTCTCCGCCCCGGCAGACCTCCCCATCACGACGATCGAAGGATGCATCGCGGACTTCGATACCCGTGATGTCATCAGCTGCGAGTACGGGAACAAAGATTCCGAACGGACCATAGCCCTGGCGGGCGGTTCGCACGCCGAGCAGTGGATTACCGCCCTGGACCAACTCGGACGCGAGAAAGGTTTCCGCGTGGTCACCTATCTCAAGATGGGCTGTCCACTCACCGTCGGAAGCATGCCGATGCTCGGTGACAGCGAATACCCCGGTTGTCTCGACTGGACCGACTCTGTTCTCAGCGAGATCGAGCGAAACAAACCCGACTACGTCTTCACCAACTCGACGCGTCCACATCCCGACGACCACGGCGACGTCACCCCGGATTCGTACGTAAAGGTGTGGGCCCAGTTGACCGATAGCGGAGTACCAATTCTCGGAGTCCGCGACAATCCATGGCTCGATCGCGACGGCATTGCGTACCGAGCTGCCGACTGTTTGGCCGAAGGTGGCACTGCTACTTCATGCGGAGTGCCCCGCCAGAACGCTTTTTCCCCACTCGACCCGGCGCTGGCAGCGTCGTTCCGTTATCCAGCGGTACATCTGCTGGACCTTTCCAGCGCACTGTGCGACGGCCCGGTATGCCGGGTGATTCAGGGGAACGTACTCGTCTATCGCGACGAGCATCACCTCACCGCAACGTACGTTCGCACTCTGACCAAGGAGTTGAGTCGGCAGATTGCGTCGGCGACCGGTTGGTGGTGAGCCGGCTACACCGGGCCACAGTAAGGTTGTCCCATGCCTGAGGACGCTCCCACCGAAACACTCGAGATCGCAGTCTGGCCGGGCTCCGCCTATCCACTAGGAGCAACCTATGACGGGGCGGGTACCAACTTCGCACTCTTCTCCGAGGTCGCCGACGCTGTCGATCTATGCCTGATCGCCGATGACGGCACCGAAACTCGAGTCCGTTTCGAGGAGTCCGACGGCTACGTCTGGCATGGGTATCTGCCCTCGGTGGTACCCGGGCAGAAGTACGGATTCCGCGTTCATGGACCGTGGGATCCGAGCAACGGGCACCGGTGCGATCCGAGCAAACTACTCCTCGACCCGTATGGGAAGGCCTTCGAAGGCGACTTCGACGGTGACCGCTCGTTGTTCTCCTACAGCCTCGACGCACCCGAAGCGGAAGCTCCCGCGGAACCGGTGGCACAGAGCGTCGGCACAGTCTTCGAAGGCGAGACCGATCTCGACGATCCAGACGGTGAAGTTGTCGAAGAAGACCCGATCGCGCACGACGAATCACCGAGCGAGGACTTCCCGCAGTACGACTCGCTGGGCCACACGATGACCACCGTCGTGATCAACCCGTTCTTCGACTGGCAGTCCGACCGCGCACCCAAACGTCCCTACCACGAGACCGTCATCTACGAGGCGCACGTCAAGGGTATGACGATCGCGCACCCAGACATTCCCGAGGCACTCCGCGGAACCTATGCGGGTCTGGCTCATCCGGCGGTCATCGATCACCTGCAAAATCTCGGTATCACCGCGATCGAACTGATGCCCGTGCACCAGTTCATGCAAGACCAAACACTGCTGGACCAGGGACTACGAAACTACTGGGGCTACAACAGCTTCGGATTCCTTGCACCACACGCCGACTACTCCTCGAACCCCACCGCAGGTGGCGCAGTGACGGAGTTCAAAGCGATGGTTCGGGCGTTCCACGACGCCGGCATCGAAGTCATTCTCGACGTGGTCTACAACCACACCGCCGAGGGCAACCATATGGGCCCGACCATCAGCTTTCGCGGCATCGACAACGCCGCCTACTACCGATTGGTCGACGGCGACGAAAAGCACTACATGGACTACACCGGCACCGGCAACAGCCTCAACGCCCGGCATCCACACACCCTGCAGCTCATCATGGATTCGCTGCGCTACTGGGTCACGGAGATGCACGTCGACGGTTTCCGATTCGACCTCGCGTCGACACTTGCTCGTGAACTCCACGACGTGGACCGTTTGAGCGCGTTCTTCGATCTGGTGCAGCAGGATCCGGTCGTCAGTCAGGTCAAACTGATCGCCGAGCCGTGGGATATCGGCGAAGGCGGATATCAGGTCGGAAACTTCCCGGGCTTGTGGACCGAGTGGAACGGCAAGTACCGCGACACCGTGCGTGACTACTGGCGCGGCGAACCCGCCACCCTCGGTGAGTTCGCATCGCGACTGACCGGATCCTCGGACCTGTACGAGGCGACAGGACGCCGCCCAGGGGCGAGCATCAACTTCGTCATCGCCCACGACGGCTTCACGCTCAACGACCTCGTGTCCTACAACGACAAACACAACGAGGCCAACGGCGAAGGTAACAACGACGGTGAGAGTCACAACCGTTCGTGGAACTGCGGCGTCGAGGGCCCGACCGACGATCCCGAGGTTCTCGAACTTCGCAGTCGCCAGGTTCGCAACATCATGGCCACGCTGTTGCTCAGCCAGGGCACGCCGATGATTGCGCACGGCGACGAGCTCGGCCGAACGCAGCAGGGCAACAACAACGTCTACTGCCAGGACTCCGAGTTGGCCTGGATGGACTGGTCGCTTGCCGAAACCAATGCAGACCTCATCGAGTTCACCCGCAATGCCATTGCGTTGCGCAACGACCATCCGGTGTTCCGCCGGCGTCGATTCTTCGAGGATCGACCGATTCGCAGCGGTGAGCAGGCACGCGACATCGCATGGCTGACGCCGTCGGGCGAGGAGATGACGCCGGAAGACTGGGACAGCGGATTCGGCAAGAGCCTGACGGTGTTCCTCAACGGCGAGGGGATCCCCGAGCCGAACCAACGCGGCGAACGCGTCATCGACGACTCGTTCCTGTTGTGCTTCAACGCACATCACGAAACCATCGAATTCGCCACCCCGGATGGGAACTACGCGAAGGAATGGACCGTCGCACTCGACACCGCCGTGCCGACCGGGTTGAGTGAGAATGTCATAGAAGCGGGTACACCGGTCGAGGTGGCCGCCCGGTCGCTCCTCGTTCTACGAAAGACGGACTGACCTATGCCGATCCCGTCCAGCACATATCGACTTCAACTGCGCGGGGATGGATTCACTCTCGACGACGCCCGAGACCTCGTCGACTATCTCGACGATCTCGGCGTCACCCACGCGTATCTGTCGCCGATACTCACCGCCGTCGAAGGGTCGACGCACGGATACGACGTCGTCGACCCGCAGACGGTCTCGCCCGCTCTAGGTGGTCGGGCAGCATTCGAGGCGCTCGTGGCCGAGCTCCACTGCCGCGGAATGGGTGTCATCGTCGACATCGTGCCCAACCATGTTGGTGTCGAGGACCCACAGCAAAACGCCTGGTGGTGGGATATTCTCACTCGTGGCACAGATTCCGACCACGCCGACTGGTTCGACATCGACTGGCGCACCGATAACGGCACCGATGGAAAGATCGCCCTACCGGTCCTCGGATCCGAAGAGGACACAAGGGAACTGGAGATCGACCGGTCCGGTGACAAGCCTCTGCTCGCGTACTACGAACACAGGTTTCCGATCGCCGAGGGAACCGCGAACGGTGACGCGCAGGAAGTACACGCCCGTCAGGCCTACCGTTTGGTCAGCTGGAAGGCGGGCCTGGTCGGCTACCGACGATTCTTCTCGGTCAACGGTCTTGCCGGACTTCGCCAAGAGGACTACGACGTCTTCACCGCCTCCCATCAGCAGGTCAGCAGCTGGATGTCGGACGGGCTCGTCGACGGGCTGCGAGTCGATCACCCGGATGGCCTCGCCGATCCAGCCGGCTACCTGACCGAACTCCGCGAGGTGATCGGGCCGGACCGTTGGCTGGTAGTGGAAAAGATCCTCGCGCGCGGCGAACCCCTGGACGAATCTCTGCCGGTCGACGGAACCACCGGATACGACGCTCTAGCCGATCTCGGCGGCGTGTTCATCGACCCGGACGGTGCGGAGGCCCTCGGCGAGCTGTCGCGGGTCTACACGGGTGTAGTCAACGATGCGAGCTGGCTTCACGAGACCGAGCGGGCCTTGAAAGTTGCTGTCGCACAGGGTGATCTGGCGCCCGAGGTTTCTCGCCTGAGCCGTGCGATCGCGCGGGAGTCTTCAGCGGCCATCTCTCACGAAGACATTGCTGCCGCGGTGGTCGCGCTGGTGTCTCGGATGCCCTACTACAGATCCGATTACGGCCCTCTCGCCGGCACTGTCGCACGAGTCGTCGGCGAGGCCCGCGCGAACGACCCGAGCCTCGAAGCCGGCCTGGATGCGGTGACAACCGCACTGATCAGTGGAACCGAATCAGCCGCTCGGTTCGAGCAGGTATGCGGGGCCGTGACGGCCAAGGGCGTCGAGGATTGCCTGTTCTATCGCGCGACCCGACTCATCTCGCTGCAGGAGGTCGGCGGCGATCCCGCCGAATTCGGCATCAGCCCAGCGCAGTTCCATCTCGCATCCGCGGACCGAGCAGTACGGTGGCCCGCCGCGATGACGACACTGTCCACTCATGACACCAAGCGCGGCGAGGATGTTCGTGCCCGCATCGGCGTGCTGTCGCAGACGCCCGAACTATGGGCGCGCTGCCTGACGGACTGGGAACTGCTCGCACCGAGCCCGGACGGGGCAACCGGACTGTTCCTGTGGCAGAACGTCTTCGGAGTGTGGCCCGCTGACGGCACGATCACCGAAGAATTTCGAGCCCGGCTTCACGCCTATGCCGAAAAAGCCGTCCGCGAAGCCGGTCTCCGCACCGGCTGGAACGACGTGGAGACTACGTTCGAATCCTCGGTCCACGATTGGCTCGACTCCATCACGGCGGGGTCGATCGCTGAATCGGTCAGCATGCTGGTCTCGCGGCTCGATCCCCACGGCCGCAACGACGCACTCGGACAGAAGCTTCTGCACCTTCTCGGACCCGGTGTGCCCGACGTCTACCAAGGCACCGAACTGTGGGAGGACTCGCTCGTCGACCCGGACAACCGGCGCCCCGTCGACTACTCGGTGCGACGCGAACATCTCGCAGACACCGGCATACCCGTCGTCGACGGTAACGGTTCGGCGAAATTTCATATCGTCCGCACCGCGCTCCGACTCCGGCGTGAACGGCCCGACAGTTTCGTCGGTGGAACTTACGCGCCCGTCTACGCCGTCGGATCCGCTGCAACGCACGTTCTCGGATTCGCCCGCGGATCGGTACTCGCCGAACCCGATGTGATCGCCCTTGCGACCCGCCATTCGCTGACACTCGCATCACAGGGTTGGGGATCGACAGCGGTGGTACTCCCCGACGGACAGTGGCGCGATCGTCTGACCGATTCCGTGTTCACGGGCGAGATTTCCGCGGAGGTGCTCTTCACTTCGCTGCCCGTGGCATTGCTGGTACGCGAGAACTGAGGAGCTGCACCCATGATCCACTGTTTCCAAGTGTGGGCACCGACCCCCGAGAAGGTTCGACTGCATCTGGACGGCGAAGTCCACGACATGGACCGTCGGGCCGACGGTTGGTGGTTCACCGAGAAGGAAGCTCAGCCGGACAGCCGATACGGGTTCCTTGTCGACCAGGACGACACGGTGATTCCGGATCCCCGTTCCCCGCGTCAACCGGACGGGGTGCACGCTCCTTCGCAGCTGTACAGGGTGGACGAGTCGAAGTGGACCGATTCGACATGGACCGGCCGTCAACTGCCCGGTGGCGCACTGTACGAGTTGCACATCGGAACCTTCACTCCCGAAGGCACATTCGATGCGGCCATCACCAAACTCGACCACCTCGTCGACCTCGGTGTCACCTTCGTCGAGGTGATGCCGGTCAACGGGTTCAACGGCACGCACAACTGGGGTTACGACGGTGTGCTCTGGTACACCGTTCATGAGCCGTACGGTGGGCCGGAAGGTTTGCAGCGCTTCGTCGACGCCTGCCACCGACGGGGACTCGGAGTGGTACTCGACGTGGTCTACAACCATTTCGGCCCATCCGGCAACTACCTCGACCGATTCGGACCGTATCTGGCTCAGGGGTCCAATTCGTGGGGCCAAGCGATCAACTACTCCGAGGCCGATTCGGGGCCGGTGCGGCGCTATGCAATCGAGAACGCGCTTCGATGGTTCTCCGAGTTCCACATCGACGGTCTCCGACTCGATGCAGTCCATGCCATCGTCGACCACACTGCCGTCCACCTGCTCGAAGAATTGGCAGTGGACACGCGTCGACTGTCTGCTCATCTAGGACGCCCACTGACTCTGATCGCCGAAAGCGACCTCAACGACCCCAGCCTCATCACTGCGCGGTCCGGCGGCGGCTATGGTCTGGATGCGCAGTGGGACGACGATATCCACCATGCCATCCATGCTGCAGTGTCCGGTGAAAGACAGGGTTACTACGGAGATTTCGGTTCGCTGCAGACGTTGGCGAATACCCTGCGCCACGGATTCTTTCATGCCGGGACGTACTCGAGCTTTCGTGGCCGGACCCATGGCCGTCCCATCGATACCCGCCGAATTCCGGCGAGTTCGTTCGTGACGTACACCACGACGCACGATCAGATCGGCAACCGTGCGATCGGTGATCGCCCGGGCGTCTATCTCGATCCCGGTCAGTTGGCAGTCAAGGCCGCATTGGTGTTGGCCTCCCCCTACACGCCGATGTTGTTCATGGGTGAAGAGTGGGGCGCGTCTACACCGTTTCAATTCTTCACTTCACACCCCGAACCCGAGCTGGGTAAGGCGACTGCCGAGGGCCGCAAAGCGGAGTTCGCCGAGCATGGTTGGGACAGCGCGGACATTCCCGACCCTCAGGATCCGAAGACATTCCAGCGATCGACACTGGACTGGTCCGAACTCGGTTCCGGCGAACACGCGCAGCTACTCCAGATCTACCGCGATCTACTGTCCTTACGGCGTGAATACCCAGAGTTGACCGATCCGTGGCTCGAGAACTTTTCCGTCGACTACGACGAGGACGAGCGCTGGATCGTACTGCACCGCGGATCGCTTCGTCTGGCCTGCAACCTTGCACCGCACGAGGTGACGGTCCCGGTCGGCGGCACCCCTCTCCTGTCCTGGAGTCCGCCGACCTCGGACGAAACAGGTTCGGCCACAACCATTCCCGGCCATTCGTTCACTATCCTCCGTTCACCATCCTCGCAGCCAACGTGCCTGCAGTTACAAAGTAGTGAAGACAGCTGAGCGGACCCGTCACGCATGCGTTGTGTTGCCTCGCAGCTTCACGAAAACCGCAACCGCGGTAGCAGCCATGACAACAGCGGTAGCCACTGACGCAGCGTGCATGCCGCCGATGAATGCCGCGTCAGCGGATTCGGACAGAAGTTCAGCGGCTCGGGCAGGAAGCGTGTGGGCGACGGCAACCGATCCACCGAGCGTCTCCTGGGCGGACAACGCCTGAACCGGATCGAGCCCGGACACGTCGAGGCCTCGACGGAAGTACGACATGACGACCGTTCCGAGAATCGCGACGCCGAGCGCGATGCCGAGCTCGTACGCTGTCTCCGATACTGCGGACGCGGCACCTGCACGTTCGGGTTCGACCGCGCTCACGACCAGGTCCGAGGTGAGGGTCAGCGCTGTACCTGCGCCGGCTCCGATCAGTACGAATCCGGCGATGAATAACGCAGGGCCACCATCGGCACTAAGCCCTATCAGCAGAATTGCGCCTAGTGCAGCGACGGCCAATCCGGTTCCGAGCACCGTCCCCGGCGACCAGATCCGAACCAGGTAGGCCGCTGTCAACGCGGCCACGATGCTCGAGACGGTACCCGGGAGTAACAGCAGACCGGCCTCGAGCGGGCTGTTGCCCAGGACGAGCTGTAGATATTGAGCACCGAAGAACAGGACTCCGGCAAGCGCGAACACCGAAAGGAAGTTGGTGAACACCGCCGTCGAGAATGCCGGTTTGGCGAAGAGCCGAAGATCGATCATGGGTGATTCGAGCGTGCGCTGACGCCTCACGAACGCGATACCTGCAGCGATACCGATGGCTGCCGCGACGGCGTTGACCATATCGAAACCATGGGTCGCGGTCTCCTTGATTGCGAAAACCAAAGGAACGAGGGCAGCCAGAGACAACGCAGAACTCACGAGGTCGAATTTGCCCGGGTTCGGATCCTTCGATTCTGGGATCACCAGCGGGCCCAGCGCAATCAGTAACAGCATGACCGGAATGTTGACGAGGAACACAGATCCCCACCAGAAGTGCTCCAGCAGCCACCCACCCACGAGCGGACCAGCGGCAGCACCGCCGCCCGCCATAGCGCCCCATACCCCGATGGCCATGATCCGTTGACGCGAATCGGTGAAGATCGTCCGAATGAGGCCGAGGGTCGCGGGCATCAATGTCGCACCGGATACGCCTTGGAGAACTCGGGCGGTGATGAGCATCTCGGGGCTGACGGACAACGCAGCGATGATCGATGCGATGCCGAATCCGGCGGCACCGATGAGCAACAGCCGACGACGTCCGATCCGATCACCGAGGGTGCCCATCGTAATGAGCAGTCCGGCCAACACGAACGAGTAGACGTCGATAATCCAGAGCAATTGATTACTGGTCGGCGCGAGGTCGGAGCTGATGAACGGCAGCGCAATGTCGAGTACCGTGCCATCGACCGAGATCAGAAGCACCGCGAACGCGAGCACCACCAGCCCGAGCCAGTCCTGTGTGGTGGCCCGTCGGTCAGGGGTGGATTGCATGCTGGGCATGCTCGACTCGTTCACGAACTTCTCCTCGGTTCGACAATCATCTACTAGCCTCGATCTTTCTTCCCGCTGACGTGGTGGCCTGATCAGTTCGAGATTGTGGTTTTCGCCGTGATCGTGCCGATCGAGCATGCTGGTGTTGCCGATGTCGATCGGCGGGTCGCTCGTGTCCACGGTCCGAGGCGGTTCTTTCGGGTCGAATGGGTGGGTGGATTTGGGTCAGGCGGGCGCGCGCAGCGCGGCCAACCGGGTCAGTGCCGTGACGATCAGCTCCGACCATGTCGCGTCCTTCGACAGTCGAAGGTGGATGCGACGAGCATGACCGGCGATACGTCCGGCGACCGAGAAGACCCGCAGTCGAATACGTTTCGGCTCCCAACGCCGCGCGTCGTGGTCGGTGAACCCAAGCATCTGCGTCCACGCCATGAGATCGAGGGCGAGCTGCACGATGGCCAACCAGATGCGATTCTGGTCGAATCCGTGCAACGGAAAGTTGGTGAGACCGGTGTCCTTCGCGACGCGGATACGGTCCTCGCAGCGAGCACGGCGCCGGTGACGAAGTTCGAGATCCTGCACCTGACCTCGGACGGTGTTGGTGGCGAATGCAGTGAGCCGAAGTCCGTCGGAATCGGTGAACCGTAGTTGCGCGCCGGGGTGTGGTCGTTCTTTTCTGATGATCACGCGCATCCCGGTGGGCCAGGTGGTGAGGTCGACGATGCCGGTAGCGTCGATGACCCACGCACCGTCGCGGACCTTCTCCTGTGCGTCGACGGCGACCGACCACGCGTCCTCGGGAGCCTCGGCGAGGGCGGTGACCATGGCGTCGGTGAGCCCGAACCCGATGGAATACGAGACGCGTCGGTTGTGTAGCCAGGTGAGGTATTTGTGGCTGGCGCCAGCGCCGTCGGTACGGATCATGACCGACTTGCCGGGGCGGATACTACTCGTGGAGCGCAACTGCGCCAACGCTTTCCGGGTCACGTCGATGTGATCGGCTGCGGTGTTCGAGCCGGCGTTGCCGGGCCGAAGCAACGCGGCGACGGGTTCACCGGTGCCGCCGGTGCCGTGATCGACGAACGCCATCAGCGGATGAAATCCATAGCCTCGTTTGTATGTCGGAGCAGCGGATTCCTTGTCCGAGTGGGCGGTGACGAGGGTGGCGTCGAGGTCGATGACGATCGGATCCTTGGCGGTGACGGCGTGGTCGGGTGCGTGCTGACCGGCGTGTTCCCATGCGGCGGCGCGGGCGGATGCTCGGGCGGTGTCGATCGCGGTGAGCACAGTTGCCGCGTCAGCGGAGAGCAGGGTGATCAGACGAGAGACGGTCGGGTCCGAGGGCACCTTCCCGAAGACGGCGGTGTGTTCGCGGAGGGTGGCGATGTCGGCGAGGCAGTCTCCGCCGAGCGCCAACGACACTGCGAGGTCGAGGATGATCTTGCCGGGGTCGAACTGTGCCAACGGTTTCCGCCACGGCGCGAGCTGCTCCGACAACGAGGAGGTGAGTCCGGTGACTTCGGCGGTCCGCAGCAGGGTGACGGCACCGGCATGCGACACGATGCCTGTTCCGGTGGCATCGACGGACAGGGCGGGGTACGACGACGTAGAATGACTCACCAGAGTGGTGCTCCTCGAGTAGAGATAATTTGGACCTTCGCAAGTCGAATTATCCCAGCTCAGAGCACCACTCTTTTACTTTGACACGCCGTGCTCACTTACCGGCGTGAAAGCCCGAGGCTAGACCGTCCAGACGGTACAGTCACCCAGAATAGCAGTACACCGTCCAGTCGGTACAGTGGCGGGTATGTCGTCTGACACACGTGATCGAATACTCGACGCCCTCGAGATGCTGCTACTCGACGAAGGATCCACGAAAGTGACACTCGAGAGTGTCGCCGCGTCGGCGGGGGTTTCAAAAGGCGGATTGCTCTACCACTTCAATACCAAAGACGCGATGATCGCCGCCATGGTCCGCAGACTCGGCGAGCGTTCGGACACGCAACGGGCCGAAGCCGAACGCGGAGGATCCACCGTCGCCCACTGGTATCTACAACCACCGGGAACGATCTCCGACAAAGAGACGGCCCTCTACCGTTCGACCCTCGCCGTACTGCGTAGCGTCGACGGCAAGCCTGGAGAGATACAACAAGCCGTCATCGACATGATGAGACTCTGGGACGAGAGCCTCCAGTCCGAGATCGACGACCCGGTGCACGCCGAGATCGTGCGACTCGTCGGCGACGGCATCTACCTGGGCGCGTTACTGAATCTGCCGCCGGTGGACCCGACACTGCACCAACAGGTCGTAGAACGGCTACTCGGAACCGATCACGTCAAATAGCGGTATGCGGGTGTTCCGGGCTCCAACTGCTCGACCTGCAGATGAGACGAGCGCATACGTTCGAGAAGCGAACTGAGTCCTGACGCGACCCCGAGTTGAATGCCGACCAACGCCGCGCCGGTCTCACGGTTGTTTCGCTTCACGTACTCGAACAGGGTGATGTCGTCGTCCGGGCCGAGAACGTCGTCGAGAAAACGACGAAGTGCGCCTGGTTCCTGTGGAAAGTCGACGAGAAAGTAGTGCTTGAGTCCGAGGTGCACGAGGGAACGTTCGAGTATCTCGCCGTATCGCGACACATCATTGTTGCCACCCGAGATCAGGCACACCACAGTACTGCCGGGTGCAACCGAAATCTGATGCAGCGCAGCGACACTCAATGCGCCGGCCGGCTCGGCAATTACACCCTCGTTCTGGTACAGATCGAGCATGGCCGTGCAGATGGCTCCCTCGTCGATCTGCGTGACGAGAAACGGGCCGGCGTCGAGGGTTCCCGGCCGGAAAGCAGGCATGGCCATGAGCGGTAACGACGCATGCGAGACGACCTCGGCGCCCAGGTTCTGCAGAGCCGCGTACGGTACGTCACCGATCCGACGGACTGCGGCGCCGTCGACGAAGGGATCGATCTCTGCCAGCGTCACCGGCCCGCCTGCGACGAGTGCGGCCGTCATCGATGCGGCTCCGGAGGGCTCGACCCCGACCAATGCGGACGCCGGGGAGCGCTCGCGCAGGTACGTCGAGATGCCTGCGATACAGCCACCACCACCCACCGGCATGACCACGGTGTCCGGAGCAGCACCGAGCTGCTCGATGATCTCGGCTGCGATTGTTCCCTGCCCTGCTACCGTCCGCGCATCGTCGAACGGTGGAACCATCGTCGCGCCTGTTCGCGCGACATCGGCCGCGGCAGAAGCACTGGCAGCATCGAACGTGTCCCCGGTGACGATCAGTTCGACGAACTCGCCACCATGTACGCGGATACGGTCACGCTTCTGCTTGGGAGTGTTGGCAGGAACATAGATCCGGCCGTGCACCTGCATCGAGCGACATGCGAACGCCACACCCTGCGCATGGTTCCCGGCACTGGCAGTCACTACCCCGACCACCAACTCCTCAGGGCTCAGCTGCGCCATCAGATTATAGGCGCCACGAATCTTGTACGAGCGAACGATCTGGAGGTCCTCGCGCTTGAGATAGACCTGCGCACCGGTAACAGCAGAGAGTCGTTCGCAGTATTGCAACGGCGTCGCGGACACCACGCTCGAAATTCGTCGCGCAGCCGCATCGATATCGTCCGCAGTGACTGCGAACGTGTGACTGTTGGATACGACTACGTCAGGCGAGTTGGACACTCGTCCATGCTGCCACCAGCACAGTTCCCGATTCGAACCGGGCGTGTATTGCGCCACCGAAGACCTGCTGCGGCCGACCCCGATCACCTCCGGAGTCGGCCGCAGCCTGTGGCTCAGCCTGTGGCTTACAGAGCCGTGGCGACCTTCCAGGCCGTATGAATCGCACCCTCGATGTAATCGACCGAGACAGCGTCACCCACAACCTGCACATCGGCAACTACACCCGCCAGCGCTTCGGCGAGCGGAGCCTGCGCGGAAACACCCGAAGCGACGACAACCATGGCGGCCGGGGCGGTCAACGTCTCGTCACCGACTCGGAACTCGACGTGGTCCTTGGTGATTCGCTGCACCGTCGCATTGCGGTGGATCACCACACCGTGCTCCTTCGCATGGCGAACCGCTGTCCAGCGACGCGGCATCGCCATCGGCACGCCGAGCTGCTGCCCTTCTTCGAGCAACGTCACATTCCGTCCACGCTCGGCCAAGAACTCTGCGAGCTCGAGCCCCACGAGCGAACCACCGACCACTACGACGTTCTTGCCCATCGGCAGGAACTTGCGTGTCACTGCGCGGATGGCAGCGGGGCTCTTGGTGATGCCGGAGAGCTTGCCCAGCTTGGCCATGATCCGCAGAAACGGCGGCACCTGGGAAGTGTCACCGGCACCGGTCATCAAGGCACGCAACGTATCTCCGGTATGCACGTGCGGGAGATCGCCACCGGGAACGGAGGGCCGATCACGCACAGCACCGGTGGCGACGACGACGACGTCGGCGTCGAGCGCTTTGATAGAAGACACTGTCGCCTCGGTGTTCAACCGGATATCGACGCCCAGCCGCGAGGTCTCCGATTCGAGCCACTTCAGTAGACGCCCGTTGTCCGGGGTCGTGAGGCTCGAGAACCACAGCGTGCCGCCGAGCCGATCGGCCTTGTCCACGACCGTGACTCGATGGCCACGCTCGGTGGCGACACGGGCGACTTCGAGTCCGCCGGGACCGGCCCCGACCACGACGACATGCTTCGGGGTAGCGGTCCGCACGAGTGGAAGCAGTGTTTCGTTACCCAAGGCGGGGTTCACCGCACACAGCGGAGTCTCGTCCCAGAAGTTCTCCTGAACGCACACATAACAATTGATGCAGGGACGGACGCGCTCCGGCGTTCCGGCCGCGAGCTTGTTCACCAAGTCCGGATCAGCGAGCAACTGGCGACCCATCGCCGCGAAGTCCGTGCGTCCTTCCGCGATCATCTTCTCGCTGACGTCGGGGAGCATACGTCCGACGGTGATCACGGGGATCGATATCACCTGTTTGATTCGCGTTGCATTATCGGTGTAGAAGCCGACCTTGTCGGGCAGGGGGCCGTCGGTGAAGTTGGCGAAAGCGTTCAGTGCGGTACCGGTGACGTGGATGGCGTCAGCGCCGGCCTCCTCGAACATCTTTGCGGCCGCAACGGCTTCGTCGACGGTCAGCCCGTCGGTTTCGCCATACTCTTGACCGGCCAGGCGCACGATGACGGCAAGCGAATCGCCGACCTCCGCCTTGACCGCCCGAACAACTTCACAAGTCAGGCGAGCCCGATTCTCCATGGAACCGCCGTACTCGTCGCTGCGCTGATTCGTGTACCGACTCAGGAAGGCCCCGAGGACGTAGTTGTGGGCACAGTGAATCTCGACGGCGTCGCCGCCCGCGGCCTTCACCCGTCCGGCAGCCTCGGCGAACATGCGGACCAGCCAATCCAGATCTTCCTTGGTGGCTTCGTGGTACGTCGCCTTCTTGCCCTCGTTGATCGCACCCATCTTGCCCAGTTCTTCGGGTGTGCAATCGATCATCGCACTCATGTCACTCGGCGGCTTCGGCATGGACGGCACCAGCTGCGGTCGGCCGTCGAGGGTGTCGATGCGCGCCACCTTGCCGTGGTGCGTCATCTGCACGCACAGCTTGCTGCCAGAGGCGTGCACCGCGTCGGCCAGCGCCTTGATTCCGGGGATGAACCGATCTTCCGAGAGCCCCGGCTCCTTGCGGCTGGTGCATCCCACCGGGTAGGCAACAGCGCAGCAGCCGGTGATGATCAGCCCTGTACCGCCGCCCGAGCGAGCAACGAAGTGGTCGATGTCGCCCTTTTCGATTTCACCGTCGTGGCTGAGGTTCATGTCCATTGCCGGCAGAACGACGCGGTTCGGAACGGTCATCGGACCGATGGTCCCGGAGGCGAGCAGGTGCGGGAAGGTTTGGTTACGGTTCACAAATAGACGATACGTCGTCTTGCGCCGTAAGGATGTCGCACTCTCGTTGACCGGGACTTCACGGCGAAATGCGTACCTCAAACGGCGCGTTTCAGGCTCTGCTCAGTACGAAGACTGGTATGTCGCGATCGGTCTTGTTCTGGTAATCCGCATAGTCGGGGTACGCCGCAACAGCGCGCTCCCACCACACCGCTTTGTCGTTGCCGGTGACCTCCCGCGCTACGTAGTCGGCCTTGTCGGTTCCGTCTTGCAACTCCACGTTCGGATCGGCCACCACGTTGTAGTACCAAACCGGATGCTTCGGAGCTCCACCCAATGACGCAACGACGGCGTACTCACCGTCGTGCTCGACCCTCATCAACGGTGTTTTACGGAGCTTGCCCGTCTTGTTCCCCTTGGTGGTCAGCAGAACTACCGGCATTCCATTCATGGATGTGCCCTGCGTGCCGCCCGATTCCTCGACAAGTTCGGCTTGCTTACGGGCCCAGTCGGAGGTGCTCGGTTCGTATTCCCCTGTCAACGGCATAGCGTCCAGTCAACACCTACTCGTGCCCCCATGCCACCATCGCCGCATACCTGCCGGTTGCGCGATGACAGGGAATACCTCATACCGGAGTTCGGTCGCCCGAATCTCTGGGTACGTACAGGTAGCCGTGCTCCGGTAGCGCATGCGCAACGGTCGCCGCCTGGTGGTCCCTGATTCTGGTAGAAGCGATCAGCCTGCCAAGCACCCAGGACCGAACAGTGCCTTCAGATCACCCATCAACGCCGACGTCGGGGTAACCCGCAGACTGTCGTCGAGCTTCATTGCGGTCACCTTGTCTCCGCTCACCAGACGCAGATGCACATCCGAAGTACCCGGGTGAGACATCAATATCTTCTTCAGTGCACCGACTTTGTCGGCCGTGCACTGACGGGTCGGAAGACTGACGGCCAATGGCTTCGCAACTCCGACGGCGGAGAGGTCCGGAACCGCGAGATCGTTGGCAATGAGTGAAATCCGATCGTCACGCACCGATACTCGACCCTTGACCAAAACCACGGAATCTTCGGTCACATCTGCGCCGAAGACCGAATACGCCTGCGGGAAGAACAGCACCTCGATGCCACCGACCAGGTCTTCGAGTTGCGCCGATGCCCAGGTAAGACCGTTCTTGTTGACGCGCCGGTTGACCGAGGCGAGAATTCCGCCGATGGTGACCTGGGTGCCGTCCTTGACGTCCCCTTCGAGAATCGCTGGAATGTTGGTGTCCGACTGCGCATTCAGCATGTGCTCGACACCCAACAGCGGATGACCGGACACATACAGACCGAGCATTTCTCGTTCGAGTGCCAGACGATGCTTCGAATCCCATTCCTCGTCCGGAACACGCACGTTGAAGACTGCCGAGATCGACTCGTCGGCGTCCTCGCCACCGAAGAGGTCGAACTGCCCGATCGCCTCGGCCTTCTTGGTGCCCATCACCGCATCGATAGCGTCGGCGTGAATGAGCATCAGCCCTTT
>JBBPZN010000130.1:0-2594 GCA_038198705.1 Mycobacteriales bacterium | reverse complement strand
GGCGTTCCGGCCAGGCTCCGGATGACACGAACGCGGGATCGTTACGACGCTTGAATTCCTGGAAGCTCGCCGCCTGGTCGGCACACCAGCGAACCTGCCGGCCGTGAAGCTCTCCTAGGTCGTTTCCCAGCTCGGCGGAATACCGACGCGCGATCGCCTGCGCGACCCGACCAGCGGCCACAGCGTCGGCGGTCGCGTCGTGGGCATCAGTGAGGTCCACACCGTACACGCCCGCAGCAACTTCGAGCGTGCGTTTTCCCTTGCGGAACTTGTCCATCGCCTTGTCAAGCACGAGCGGATCGATGATCGGTGTCGGCGACGACAGCGGCTCGATGCCGTAGCGCAGCGCCTCACGGTTGAGCAGGGTCAGGTCATACGGTGCGTTGTAGATCGTCACCGGTACCCCCTGAGCAAGGAGCGCGCGCAGCACCGCGATGATCTCGGCGACCACGTCCGCCGCCGGGCGACCGTCGGCCCGTGCTCGTTCAGTGCTGATGCCGTGCACCGCGGTCGCCTGCACGGGGATCTCGACTCCCGGATCAGCGAGCCAGGCGACCCCCTTCGCCACGCCGCCGGCGTCGATGACTCCGACGTAGGCCGATACGATGCGACTCGTCTCGACATCGATTCCGGTCGTCTCGAGGTCGAATACCCCGAGTGTCTCGTGCCATGTCGTCGATTCAGGCTGGTCGACCACTGCCAGAGCACCCTCCGAGGCCCTGGGTGTCGCATCCTCGATCGTCACCCCTTCACCCTAGGGTCGGCGACCGACAGGCGTTCCGAGGTGCACCCAGTAGAAACTCTGTGTCGCAAGCGTCAGGTGGAACGAGCCGTCTTCGCCCACCGTCGGGAACTCGCCGCCGCCGAACAGGTCCCACGTCGAGGCACCCTCCCATCCGGGAACCTTCACGGTCACGGAGACCGGATTGTGGGCGAAGCTGAAGACGCACAACACGTCCTCCGGTGAGTCACCGAACTGCGTTCCCGAGCCCTCATACGAGCGCACGAAGGCGAGCACCGACTCGTGTGAGGTCTCGAGCACCGTGAGTCGACCGAGGCCGAACGTGGGGTGCGCCTTTCGCACGTGGATGACGTTGCGAACCCAGTGCAGGAGCGACCGGGACTGCGCGAGCTGCGACTCCACGTTCGTGAGGTTGTAGTTGTAGACAAGGGACTGCACGACGGGCAGGTAGAGCTTGCCCGGGTCTGCGGTGGAAAAACCCGCGTTCCGATCGGGCGTCCACTGCATCGGTGTACGCGAGCTGTCGCGATCCGGCAGCCAGATGTTGTCGCCCATGCCGATCTCGTCACCGTAGTAGAGGAACGGGCTTCCCGGGAGCGAGAATAGGAGCGCGTGGGCGAGTTCGAGTTCGGCGCGCGAATTGTCGAGCAGGGGAGCGAGTCGCCGACGGATGCCGACGTTGGAGCGCATCCGCGGATCGTAGGCATACCAGCCGTACATCGCCTGGCGATACTCCTCCGACACCATCTCGAGCGTGAGCTCGTCGTGGTTGCGCAGGAACACGCCCCATCCGGCGCCGTTCGGGATGTCCAGGGTCTCAGAGAGCACACTGATCAGTTCGCCGGCGTGCTGGGAGCGCAGCGAGTAGAAGATGCGGGGCATCACGGGGAAGTCGAAGGCCATGTGGCACTCCGGCTCTTCCTCGGTTCCGAAGAACGCGGCGACTTCGCGCGGCCACTGGTTCGCTTCGGCGATGAGGATGCGCCCCGGGTAATCCCGGTCGACCATTTCCCTCAGCTGCTTGATGAACTCGTGGGTCGGAGGCTCGCCCTCGCCGTTTCCTTCGTCAGACTCGAACAGGTACGGGATCGCATCGAGACGGATGCCGTCGACACCGAGATCCATCCAGAAGCGAACGGTGTCGAACACCGCCTCTCGCACGCCCTCGTTCTCGAAGTTGAGGTCGGGCTGGTGCGAAAAGAAGCGATGGAAGAAGAACTGTCGACGCACTGGATCGAACGTCCAGTTCGACTCCTCCGTGTCCACGAAGATGATGCGGATGTTCTCGTACTTCTCGTCGGTGTCGCTCCAGACGTAGTAGTCGCCGAAGGGACCATCCGGATCGGAGCGCGACTGTTGAAACCAGTCGTGCTGGTCGGAGGTGTGATTGAGCGGATAGTCGATCACGATGCGCATGTTGCGTTCGTGCGCCTTGGTCACGAGGTCCTTGAATTCGTCGAGGGTGCCGAACTCGGGGAGGATCGCGCGGAAGTCGGAGACGTCATAGCCGCCGTCGCGCAGCGGCGATTCGTAGATCGGCGGCACCCAGAGCGCGTCGATGCCGAGCCATTGCAGGTAATCGAGCTTGCCGATCAGGCCCTGGAGGTCTCCGGCACCGTCGCCGTTGCTGTCGACGAACGACCTGACCATCACCTCATAGAACACTGCTCGTCGATACCACTGCGGGTCGAGTGTCAGTCCAGGCAATTGAATGGGTGCGGTGAAGCTCACCGTGCTCCTCTCGACCGCCAAGCGGTCAGCTATTAATCCGTTCGATACGAGTCTAGGAGGCCTTTGAGCCGACGAGCGATCTTCGCTTCCCTATGCTGGGGAGTGATGTCCATCGAATCTC
>JBBPZN010000129.1:0-68092 GCA_038198705.1 Mycobacteriales bacterium | reverse complement strand
TGGCCGGAAAGCCCGTTCGGAAACTCCGGCTCCCGCGTGACGCCGCACTGGTCACCATTCTTCGGGGCGGCCGTGTCATCGTCCCGCAACAGGACGATCCTTTGGAAGGTGGAGACGAACTGCTGTTCGTAGCCTCCGTCGAAGTCGAAAACGATCTACGCGCTGCAGTCGGGCTGAACGTCGCGTCCGGCTGATCGTCCTTCCAACCGTGCCGGCGCCTCGCGGCGTTCATCACCCAACGGGAAACGTCAGGGCTTTCCAGCCTGATCGTGTGTCGATTCGTTCTCTTCGTCGATCGCTCGATCGGCCCGTCGGACCGCCCAGACCGTGACCAGTAGCGCGACGCCGGTCAACGGCCAACCCATGCCGATACGTGCGACGGCCAGCCAACCTGTCTGGTCGGCGTCGTACAACTCGGACTGCACGAGATAGCGCGTGCCGAAGACAAGTGCCCAGGCGAACGTGGCGATGTCGTAGGAGTGAACCGACCGACGGTGCCCACGCCATTCGGTCCCTTTGCCATTCAGATATCCCCAGGCCACCCCGACCAGTGGCCACCGAACGAGCATCGACGCCAGGAACACGGCCCCGTACAGCAGGCTCGTGTAGATACCGAAGAGGAAATAGCCTTTGGCGTCGCCTGTTCGGTACGCGATGAACGCACATATTCCGACACCGAAGAATCCCGAAATTGCCGGCTGAATCGGGTTGTGCCGCACCAATCTCCACACCAACACACCCAGTGCGATTGCGAGGGCCGACCAAATCCCGGCGGCAAGCCCGAACATGCTGTTGACAGGTACGAACACCACTACAGGAAGAGTCGAGGACACCAAACCGGTCAATCCGCCGAGTTGCTCGAGGACAGTTTGCTTGCTCTCTTCGTCCAGACTCGCCGTAGCATCGACGACGTCGGAGTCAATCTGCTCGATCGGCTGGGATGGGTGATCCGCCGTTGAGCCCTGCCGTGCCAGCGAGCTGTTCTTCGGCTCGGTTCCGTCGGCGGGAAGGTCGAGCTCGGGGCGTATGTCATGGCCGCCCATCGGGCGACTGTCTCTCTCGGTCACATCATCGAGCGTGCCACATGAACGCTGTCAGGAGTCGTCGCGGAGTTCGTAGTACGGGTTGTAGACGATTTTTCGACCGTTTCGCTCCCCCACCCGGCCTCGGATGAGGACGGTCTTGCCCGGTTCGATTCCCGCGATCTTTCGTCGGCCGATCCAGACCAACGTCACCGGATCGGTGCCGTCGAAGAATTCGGCTTCGATGTTTGCATTTGCCGCCTTGGAACATGCCTCGACGCTGCGCAACCGCCCCAACATCGTGACCTCTTCGCCCCTGGAGCAGTCACAGGCACGGCGGGCGCCCGAGGCTTCCGCAGTTTCCGCCATCTCTTCGGCATCGAGCTGATGGATGTCCTCCGTCAACTTACGCGTGAGCCTGCGAAAATATCCTGCGGCAACGGGTGCCATGGTGCGCTCCTGGAAGCATCTGCGACGAGTTACATCGCTGTGAAGACCTGTACCAACGCCACTGTAGCCCCGCGTGAGGCCGACGGCCAACCGCCAGTTCAACTGCGTCGACGGGGCCGAATCGTCCGGTCGACGGTCCGCGTGAGGCACCGGGCACAATCACCGAAATGAACGTGATGAGACCAGCAACTCACGTGGTCGTTCTGCCGGGCACCGGATCGGATGCGGAGTTCGCATTCGACGCATTTGCGGCGGCGGTAGCGGCAGCAGGAGCCACGATCGAGGCGGTGAGCCCCAACCCCAACGGCATCGTCGCGTCTTACGAGGAGGCGATGTCTGCCGCGGCACACCGCCATGGCCGAATCATCGTCGGCGGCATCTCGATCGGCGCCGCGGTGGCGCTTTCCTGGGCACGCCGCCACCCACGGTCGGTGATCGGCGTGCTGGCAGCCTTGCCGCCCTGGATTGCCGAACCGGCAGACGCACCGGCGGCACTCAGCGCGAGATATACCAAGCAACAATTCGACGCTTCCGGACTAGACGCGGTGACCGCAGCGATGGAAGCGACGACTCCGGAATGGCTGGCGTCGACTCTCCGGCGTTCATGGGCGTCCCAATGGCCCGATCTTCCTCGCGCTCTCGCGGAAGCCGCCGCATACGTGGCGCCGAATCTCGACGAACTACGCAGCACCCCCGTGCCCACTGCCGTGATAGGCGCCGTCGACGATCCGGTTCACCCGATCGACGTTGCGCTCACTTGGCACGAGGAGATCCCGAACTCGCGCCTGTCCACTGTCACTCTTGCCGACATCGGTACCGATCCCGGGGTGCTCGGTCACCGATCGATGCAGGATCTGATGAGCCTCGTCGATTGAGGCAAGTGCCCGTGGCCATGGCCATGGCCATGGATCCGGGTTATCTGCCGCGCGGACAGCACCGCCGAAGTGTCAGCCGCCCAGCTGCTGCATTGCAGACCCCGAGGAACCTCGACGCGGCCCTTCGGTAGGTGTTGTCTGGTTCGCGGGCGCGGCGGAGGTCTGTGGCTGAGGCTGCGCATCCTGTGGTTCTGCTCGCGCCTGCTCTGCCTGCTCCGCCTGTTGCTGCTGTGCCGCAGCGAGCTGCGTGGTCAGGGCTGCGGGAAGGACCACCGGGAGCGGGGTGCGCACGGGATGAGGCTCGGTACCGCGATCGACCACCGTCTGTGCAAGGACGTCACGCGCGATCTGCACGAGAGGCGAATCGTTGCCGACCGCGCCCGCTGGGCCGGCCAGAACACAACGGATCATCCACCGATAGCCGTCGACTCCGATGAAGCGCAGATCCGCGTTCGATGTCACTCCGTGCAGCTCCCGTCCCCAAGGACCGGTCTCCATACTGACTGCGGACTGATCCGAGCGGAGCGAGGTAGCCAAATCGGCTGCCACCTCGCGCCATTGTCCGGGCGACTTCGGTGCGGCGTAGGCCGCAATGGTGATTCGGCCATGAGCAGTGACGACATGTACAGCTTGCGGTGCGCCGCCCTGATTCATCTCCACCTGCAACTGGCCTCCGGCAGGCAAGGGCACCAGTACCGATCCCAAGTCGAGTCGCGTCTGGGCAAGGGTGTCGCGATCTTCGTCCAATTCGGTGAGGTCGAACGGACCGAGATCGGGGTCCGCGTGCTCACCGACAGTTTCGTCGCGCTCGGCGGTCTCGGTGCCGCGCGCGTCGTTCCCGCCTGCCGAACTCGAGTTGTCGAAGGTGTCTTCGTCCCCGAAGAACCCACCGGTCGACGCTTCATCCTGTGCTGCGGTCTTCTTCCGCCGTCCGAACATGATCAGTTCTCTTTCTCTGCGAAATCAGTGCGTTCTCTACGAGTCAGGGTTTCAAGTCTGTCGATTGGGGGCGGCGTGTCGGCGCGCGTGTCCACCACTCGACCCGTAGCCGCCAGTTCCTCGTGTCGTGTCGTCCAGAATCTCGACCTCGACGAAGGACACCAATTCGACCTTCTGCACGAGGAGCTGAGCTATCCGGTCCCCACGGACCAGTTCGATGCTCTCGCTGGGGTCGAGGTTGATCAAGCACACTTTGATCTCGCCTCGGTAACCTGCGTCGATAGTTCCCGGTGCATTCACGATCGAGAGTCCGGATTTCGCCGCCAGACCCGAGCGCGGATGAACCAAGCCGACCATTCCGAAGGGGAGAGCCACTGCAATTCCGGTACCCACCACCAGGCGTTCACCGGGAGCGAGTGACGCATCGGCTGTGATGTGCAGATCTACCCCAGCGTCACCCTCGTGGGCTCGCTTCGGGACCGGGAGGTCCGGGTCGAGTCGTTTCAACGCGACAGTCGGTGGATCGACTTTGCCGATGTCGGCCGAGGCACTGTTGGGATCGTCGCTCACGTGCACCGAGACTACGCTGCCACGACGCTCGGTCTATTTCTTCCCTCGACGGACGGCTCTACGTGTTCGACAGGGATGCACGTATCCTGGACGAGTGCCACAGGAACAACATCACGATCTCGAACCCGCAGCCGTCCCGGATTCCGCGACGGGGACTGTCGTTTATACCGAAAAACTTTGGGTTCCACTGTGGTGGTGGCCGGCAGCGTTGGCTGTCGGCGCATTGCTCGCAGCCGAGGTCCACATGGGCGCGCCGGGAGTGCGGGCGTGGCTTCCATATGTGATTCTGCTTCCGTTCCCGATCTGGGCTTTGTACTGGTCGAGCAGAATGGCCGTCGAGGTAGTTCGTAACAACGACGGAGCTGGAGAGCTCCGTGTCGGGCGCGCACACTTACCGCTGGATGTGATCGACAAGTGCGCTGCGATACCGGCGACAGCGAAAAGTGCGGCGCTGGGAAGGCAGCTGGATCCCCTTGCCTTCGTTCAGCACCGCACCTGGGTCAAACAAATGGTGTTGATTGTTCTCGACGATCCCGATGACCCCACCCCCTATTGGTTGGTCAGCACTCGGCGTCCGGACGAACTGTTGGCCGCCTTGGCTCAGCCCACCCCCGAAGACCACGCGTAACGGTCTTGGCTGAGCCACTCGATAGTGCTCGCGCGAGGCCAGGTGGCTCGGCGAGCTACATCGACCCGAGCTGCCCGTGCGTCAGTTGTTCTGCGCGTCGACTGCGTTCTCGTCCTCGGTTACGCAGCGCAGTCTCTACACATCAGAACTCCACCCGCGTCACTAGCCAATCGGCTCCGGTGATGGACGAGGAAGCAGCTCGAGCAGGTGAACTCGTCGGCCTGCTTCGGCACCACGCGAACCGATAGTTCTTCCCCGGACAAGTCTGCGCCCGGAAGTTCGAAAGATTCTGCTGTGTCTGATTCGTCCACATCGACCACAGCGGACTGCGCCTCGTTGCGACGTGCCTTCAGCTCCTCGAGCGAATCCTCGGAGACATCGTCGGATTCTGTTCTTCTCGGTGCGTCGTAGTCGGTTGCCATTATTCCTCTAACCCCTCGTTCTCTTGCATGTTTCCGGTGGTTGCTGCGGGCGACGTCCTAGCGTGATCGCCAGCTGTGATGAGGGCGCTTACGTTGCTCCCACCGTCCTGTTTCTTTCGGTGCGCACTACTGAACCGTGCTGCCGTTCGAGCTTTCTTCCTGCAACTTCACTTGCACTGCGCGACTGGCCGAAGTCGAGGCGTCCGAAACTACTTCGATTGATGCCCGAATAGCTGTAATCGAAACCTGATCGATACTTCACCAATCGCTCTTGCGGTCCACCGAATCGGCTCCGTTCTGAAACCACCGGGGCCGCCAGACAATAGCCGAGCGACGAGAGAATAGCTAGGCCGAATCGCCGTCCTGCCTATTTTCACCTGACCAATCCGCAAGAACAACATCGACCGCCAGTACATTCCGCGAGCGGTACGAACCGGTGCCGGCGGCCCACCCAGCAGCCCGAAGACAGCCGGAGTGTGCACCTTCGGACAGCGGCAGTGCCCTTCGCCTCTCCCGCCAACTACAGTGGGCGTGCGCCGACACTCGTTCGACTCGGCGCAGCTTCGATTCTGCCGACGGAAAGGCTTTCCACACCGTGGTTTCTCTGATCACCGAGGGCCGATCGGCCGACGACCAAGGCCGTCCGTTTCGACGTCGGCGAGCGTTTCCCATTCTGATCGTGCTGCTCGTGTTGGCGCTCCTCGGTGTAGTCACCTGGATCCGAGTGTTCACATCAGGCGAGGCTGCAACGACGACCGTCGCATGTAATTCACCTTCGACAGCACCTGCGAGCGATGGCACCGTGCCCGCACCGCTCGGCGAACGCGTCGACCCATCGACCCTGTTGGAAGTGGAACCGGCGCCTGTCGCGAACACGAAGGTTCGGGTGTTCAACGCCAACGGAGAACGCGGACAGGCAGCGACGGTGGCCGCTGAGCTCAGCGACTACGGATTCGCGAGCGCACCGGACGTCCAGGTCGGTAACGACCCCGTCTACCTGGATCAGAACATGCAGTGCCAAGGTCAGATCCGGTTCGGCGCGGCTGGGACGGCTGCTGCGAGCACCATGTGGCTGGCTGCCCCTTGCGCCGAACTGATCCAGGACGAACGCCCCGATGACACCGTCGACTTGGCCCTGGGAACCTACTTCAAGGATTTGCAGCCGAACCCGGACGCAGAGTCGGTCTTGCAGTCGCTCGCAGGAGTGACGCCCGGCGCCGCGCCTGCCCCACTCGACATCGACCTGCTCTCGGCCGCGCGGAAAGCTCCCTGCTGACCGAGCACTGGGAGTAGAACTCGTTCAATCGGCCGGAATCGGATCCAGCGCACCCAGGTTCCGCAAGGTTTCGGTGAATTCAGCTGCGATACCCGGCGCGACCGCGACGGTGACCGCCCCTCCCGAGCTCGTGGAGTTGGGGTGGGGCACGAGCACCGTCGCGCCTGCCTCCTCTGCGATGAGTGAACCCGCTGCCCAATCCCACGGGCTCAGCCCGTGCTCGAAATGAGCATCCACCGAGCCGGACGCCACCATGCACAAGTCCAGCGCTGCAGATCCGATCCGCCTGATATCACGCACCAGCGGAAGCAATTCGCCGATGATGCGGCCTTGGACGGTTCGCCGCTCCGATCCGTATCCGAAGCCGGTGGCGACCAGGGCAAGACATACCTCGACAACCGGATTGCACCCCAATACTGTTGTGGATCCGTCTGATTCGGTCACCGTCGCGCCATGCCCGCGCACCGCGGCATAGACCTGTTCCCGTGCAACATCGACCACGACTCCGACAAGGCTCACACCGTCGACCTGCGCTGCCACCGAAATCGCATAGGCGGGTATGCCGTACAAAAAGTTCACTGTTCCGTCGATCGGGTCGAGCACCCAACGGACTCCGGCCACCGAATCGGTGGCTCCCCCACCCTCCTCGCCCAGGATCGGGTCACCGGGTCGGCGCTCTGCCAATAATACCCGGAGCAATTCCTCGGTTTCGGTGTCGACGACTGTGACCGGATCCGTCGGAGTGCTCTTGGTCTGCACCGATTCGTCGCCCGCCCCCACAGCCACCGCCGGAGCACCGGGACCGAACACCTCGGGCCTCCTCGTACGCACATGGACAGCTGCAGCAACGGCAATCTCGCGGGCAACCTCCATCAACTCCTTTGCGAGAGTTGAGCTCGGCTTCGATGACGACAAGTCCTGCGATACACGTGGGTTCGACACCCGACCATCGCATCACACCGCACAGGGCAACACCACTCGACGATATTCGCGATTGCGGTCCAATAGTCGAGTCATCGACACATCGTCCACTGGATTGGACATCGAGGATCTATTCTCGGTACTACATCAGTCTCACGCAGATTTCAGTGCACGAATTTCATTGCACGATCCTCGACAACAGGAGTACGCGGCACATGACACAGGCAGGTTCGGTATCGATCACAACCGACAGTGCACATCGGCACGGCTTCGGAGTCGACGTAGGAGGCAGTGGAATCAAGGGTGGGATCGTGGACCTGGTCATCGGAGAGTTGGTCGGTGACCGGTACAAGATCGAGACTCCGCAACCCGCGACCCCGGACGCCATTGCGGGCGTAGTAGCGCAGATCGTGCAGCACTTCGGCTGGACTGGATCGATCGGCGTGACTCTTCCAGCCGTCGTCACCGGTGGGGTTGCGCGCTCGGCAGCAAATATCGACAAGTCATGGATCGACACCGACGCAAGGGCCTTGTTCGCCAAGGCGATCGGCAACGACAACATCACGGTCCTCAACGACGCCGACGCTGCAGGTGTTGCAGAAGACCGCTTCGGTGGAGGCAAAGACCAGACCGGTGTCGTCGTGCTACTCACCTTCGGCACCGGAATCGGGTCCGCTGTCCTTCACAACGGTGTATTGCTTCCCAATACCGAGTTCGGACATCTGGAGGTCGACGGCAAGGAAGCGGAACATCGTGCGGCCTCGTCGGTCAAGGAGTCCAAGGATTTGTCCTACAAGGTGTGGGCCAAGGAGGTGTCGAAGGTCCTCGAGACGTTCGAGGCACTGCTGTGGCCCGATCTTTTCATTGCCGGCGGGGGAATAAGTCGCAAGAGCGAGAAGTGGATTCCGCACTTGACCAACAGAACACCAGTGGTGGCGGCCACTTTGTTGAACACCGCAGGCATCGTCGGTGCTGCTCTAGCAGCCGACACAGCGCGCGATACAGCCATCGACCGGTAACAAAGTTCCTGGGGGTCGTTACAATGGGGGAAGCCGGTCTGCACGCCGGCACATTCGACAAGACCTCTCCGCCGGAAACCACTCTGGCGTGACGCCGCATGACACCGTCACGAAAGGGCGTACGTGGCAGCCACCGATATTCGTCAGACCGTAGATTCAGCATCGGAGTCTGCGTCCACTGCACCTGCTGCGGAAGCACCGACCGGCACGACCCTGGAGGTCGGAGCTGCACCAGCGGCAAAGGTCGCGTCAGCACCGGCCAAGAAAGCCGCCGCCAAAAAAGCTCCCGCCAAACGCGCAGCAGCCAAGAAAGCTCCTGCAAAGAAAGCACCTGCGAAGAAGTCCGCCGAAGACGCGACCTCCGACGCTGATGCACCCGGCATCGATGAGATCGATATTTCCGAGGGTGACATTGCCACGGCAGCCAACGACATCGTCGAGGTTGTTGCCGTGGGCGCAGACACCGAAGAAGAGTCGACCACAGAGCCCACTGCAGAGGACAAGGCGTCCGGAGACTTCGTCTGGGACGAAGAGGAGTCGGAGGCGCTTCGTCAAGCCCGTAAGGATGCCGAGCTCACCGCTTCGGCCGACTCGGTCCGCGCGTATCTGAAGCAGATCGGCAAAGTTGCGCTTCTCAACGCCGAAGAAGAGGTCGAGCTCGCCAAGCGAATCGAAGCAGGCCTCTTCGCGACCGAAAAGATGCGCGAGTTCGCCGAAAAAGGCGAGAAGCTCCCGGTGGCCGCACGACGCGACTACACCTGGATCTGCCGCGATGGTAACCGCGCAAAAAATCACCTTCTCGAGGCCAACCTCCGACTTGTCGTATCACTGGCCAAGCGATACACCGGCCGCGGAATGGCTTTCCTGGACCTGATCCAGGAGGGAAACTTAGGACTGATTCGTGCGGTCGAGAAGTTCGACTACACCAAGGGTTACAAGTTCTCCACGTACGCCACGTGGTGGATCCGTCAGGCCATCACCAGGGCCATGGCCGATCAAGCACGTACGATCCGCATCCCGGTGCACATGGTCGAGGTCATCAACAAGCTCGGCCGCATCCAGCGCGAGCTGCTTCAGGACTTGGGCCGCGAGCCCACGCCGGAAGAGCTCGCCAAGGAAATGGACATCACACCTGAAAAGGTTCTCGAGATCCAGCAGTACGCTCGTGAGCCGATTTCACTCGATCAGACGATCGGCGACGAGGGCGACAGCCAGCTCGGCGATTTCATCGAGGACTCCGAGGCCGTAGTGGCGGTGGACGCCGTGTCGTTCACGCTGCTTCAGGATCAACTCCAGTCGGTACTCGAGACACTGTCCGAACGTGAGGCAGGTGTCGTTCGTCTCCGCTTCGGTCTGACCGACGGCCAGCCTCGCACTCTGGACGAGATCGGTCAGGTCTACGGCGTGACGCGTGAGCGTATTCGACAGATCGAGTCGAAGACGATGTCCAAGCTTCGGCACCCATCCCGTTCGCAGGTACTCCGGGACTACCTGGACTGATATTTCTTCATTCAGCGCACAAAGCCGTCGTCCACACAGTGGGCGGCGGCTTTTGCGTATCTGTCGGCGAACTGTCGGGCGTCATTGGTTCGGCAGGCACGCGAAGGGACGATCACAGCTTCGGCGGCAGGAATTTCCCATCCTCGTTCGGGGCATAGTCGATGACGCCGGTGACCGCGGACGTTGGCAGTGGCCCGTAGAGATGCGGAAACTGCACCGCTTCCGGGTCTCCCGGCACGCCGGGCTCCCAGCGCACTGGTGATCCGAGACGGTCAGGGTCGACGAGAAGCAAGACCACATCAGTTCGTCCCGCGAACAGTCTGTTGGCAGGTAAATGGACCTGCTCCGCAGTGGACAGGTGCACGAACCCGATATCGTCGAAACCTGGCGGCCGGATTTCGCTCGAAGCGCGCACGGACAGCCATTCTTCGAGACCGCACATGTGGAGCAGAACGGGCGAGGTGTCGGTCACGTCATCATCGTACGAGAGAGATACGCCCATCGACTCGTGGACATTCGTCCACATCGCACATCCGGTGATGTCACGCCCGAAACGCCGATCGTTCACAAAAAGGAATCAGCTGTAAGCGAACGCATTTTTCGGCAAAGCCCAACTGCCAGGGGCTTTCCGCTCGATTCCTGTTAGTGATAACACAAAGAAACACCTAAGGGAACAACGCGTGACTGCCAAACGTCTGAGAGAGTGTACGGACCGCGCCATACCGACGCGGCGGACCGGCCCCAGGCGATCGCTTGATACCGAAAGCCAGTACGGAGGAGTCATGCCCGGAACATTGACCAGCCCACAATTGACAGCGACCGACCGGTGCGACCGGTGCGGCGCTGGGGCTCGTGCACGTGTTGTGCTCTCGACCGGTGGAGAACTCCTGTTCTGCGGCCATCATGCCAAGGAGCACGAGGACCGTCTGCGTGAAGTGAACGCAACAGTGATGACCGAATCGGACTCTGCAGTGTAACCGGCTCGCTCGTATCGGAAGGCGCAAGCGCCGACGAACCGACAGTCATGCGACACCAGAACGGGTGGCCACGAGAAATCGTGGCCCCCCGTTCTGCACTGCGTCCGTGATCGAAACTTTCGGCGTTACATCTTCCGCAGTTGAACGATCCGCTCGCTCAGCTGATCCGCGGTGGCCATAGCAGTCGGTGGCCCGCCACAGATGCGCCGTAAGTCCCCGTGAATGACCCCGTGAGGCTTCGCGGTGCGATGGTGGTACACCGCAACCAGACTGTTGAGTTCACGACGAAGCCCGGCCAACTGGCCGGCCGAGGACGCGCGTTCCGACACCGCTACCGGAGCGGGCACGGACAGTCCGGGTGCTGTCGGCTTGTCGATCTGTTCCTGCTGGCGTTGCCGAAGCAAGTCGCGCATCTGCTTGGCATCCAACAACCCAGGGAGGCCGAGGTAGTCGGCTTCTTCGTCGCTTCCCGAGAACGTCGCAGTCCCGAAAGATGATCCGTCGTAGATCACCTGATCGAGCTCCGCGTCTGCACCGAGCGAGGTGTACGCCTTCTCCTCCTCGCCTAGCTCGTCTTTCTGCTTGCTGGCATCGGCGAGCAACTCGTCGTCGAACCCGTCCTTTTCGCGATGAGGCCTGCCCAAGACGTGGTCGCGCTGCGCCTCGAGCTGACTTGCCAAGTCCAACAGGACCGGTACCGACGGCAGAAAAACGCTCGCGGTCTCCCCCTTGCGGCGTGATCGAACGAAGCGCCCGATGGCCTGAGCGAAGTAGAGCGGCGTCGACGCGCTCGTCGCATACACACCCACTGCCAATCGCGGAACGTCGACGCCCTCCGACACCATTCGGACCGCGACCATCCACTGTTGGGTGCTTTTCCCGAACTCGGCGATCCGCGCCGACGACGTCGGGTCGTCGGACAGAACGATCGACGGCGGTTCCCCGGTGATCACTTCGAGCAGCTTGGCATAGGCACGCGCAACGGTTTGGTCGGTCGCGATCACGAGTCCACCTGCGTCCGGCATGCCTCCGGCCCTCAGTTGCCCGAGTCGGGTGTGTGCAGCCAACAGCACGGCAGGCATCCAGTCACCCTGCGGATCGAGAGCGGTCCGCCACGCCCGCGCGGTCTGCTCAGCACTCAGGGGCTCACCCAGACGTGCGGTGAACTCCTCACCGGCGTTGTCTCGCCACCGCGCCTCACCCGAATACGCGAGGAACACAACCGGCCGTACGACACCGTCGGCCAAAGCCTCCGAATAGCCGTACGAGTGGTCGGCGCGTGACCGCATCAATCCCTCGTCGTCCGGTTCGTAATTGATGAACGGAATCGGGCTGTCGTCGCTGCGGAAAGGTGTACCGGTCAACGCCAGTCTGCGGGTTGCGTCGCCGAAGGCCTCGCGGATGCCCTCGCCCCAACTCTTGGCGTCACCACCGTGATGGATCTCGTCGAGGATCACGAGCGTGCGTCGAGCCTCGGTGCGCACCCGATGGCGGAACGGGTGTGAAGCGATCTGGGCATACGTGACTACCACGCCGTGGTAGTCACTCGAGGTCTGACCGGTCGAGTTGGAGAAGCGAGAGTCAAGCGCAATTCCCACGCGAGCAGCGGCTTCCGCCCACTGGTGCTTCAAGTGTTCGGTCGGGGCGACGACGGTGATCTGATCGACGGTTCGGTGCGCCAACAACTCCGACGCGACGCGCAGGGCGAAGGTGGTCTTACCTGCTCCCGGCGTCGCGACCGCGAGAAAGTCCTTGGGCGAGCTCACCAGATATCGGGTCAGGGCGCGCCTCTGCCATGCGCGCAGCGGCGCACCACCTGCCGAACTCTCAGGGGGTGCGGTTCTCTGGTCTCTTGATTCGGCTTCGGTCATGTCCGCGCTCACTGGCCCGCCGGTTCCTGGCATTCGATCGAATTCCTCGCGCTCTCGGTTGCCCTGCAGTTCCCGCCGTGGAGCCTATCGCTCCGCACCGACCGATCTCGCATCGGAAGGACCCACCCGAGGGGCCCGCTCGTTCGACTCCTCCAGCGACACGACGGGTGCAAACGGGCACTTCGAGCCTCGTTCAGGAATGCTGGAGGGACCATGAGTGATTCTGCAGGCGAAACACCACCAAGCGGGCAGTTGTCCAGGAGACGGCCGCTTCGATCCCTCTGGGTTGTGACGCTACGCACACTGACCAAGTCCTGGAACGACTCGATCTTCAGCAAAGCTGCGACTGCAGCGTTCTGGCAGACGCTCTCACTCCCGCCGTTGTTGCTCGGAGTACTCGGCAGCCTCGGGTTCGTCGCCGGCTGGTTCGGACCCGACACCATCGACATCATCGAGTCGAAGATCATCACGTTCAGCCGCACGGTGTTCAGCGACAGCGTCGTCGACGGCATCATCACTCCGACGGTGCAGGACATCCTGCAGCAAGGACGCGGCGAGGTCGTGTCCGCCGGTTTCGTCCTGTCTCTATGGGCGGGATCGTCCGCGATCTCCACGTTCGTCGACTCGATAGTCGAAGCGCACGGCCAGCAGGATGCACGTCACCCGATTTGGCAACGAGTGTTCGCCCTGCTGCTCTACGTGGCGTTTCTGATCGCCGCAGTATTCGTGTTGCCGCTGGTGGCGCTAGGCCCCACGTACGTGAAGCAGATCCTCCCGGGTCCATGGTTCGAAATCGGTAGTGAGCTGGTCGACTTCTTCTACTATCCTGCCGTCGGACTGCTTCTCATCGCCGGCTTGACCACGCTCTACAAGGTGGCGCTGCACACCTCGCTCCCGTGGCATCGACTCCTGGGGGGAGCATTGCTGGCGGGTGTGTTCTTCATGATAGCCAGCGCGGTACTTCGCCGTTATCTGACCTGGATCACCGGAACCGGTTACACCTACGGTGCGCTCGCGACTCCCATCGCGTTTCTGTTGTTCACTTTCTTTCTTGGGTTCGCAGTCGTTCTCGGCGCAGAGTTCAACGCGACCATCCAGGAGTTCTTCCCCGCGAGGGCAACCAGGATCGATCAGATGAAGGGATGGCTCGCCGCGCAGGCAGATTCCGAGGAGTCGGGGCCGGTGACAGCGGTCGCATGGAGGTTGGCCACCGGCCCCATCCGGGTTGGACAGGACAGGGGCCGATCGACCAGGTCCAAGGAAACATCGGAAAGTTCACCCTCCCCCGACACCTCGGCGGAACCCGAGAGCCCACCTCAGCCGGGCCCCACCCCGAAGGTTCCGCCCTCCGGCGATTACCTGCCGGATTCGAACCGCGGTCAGTCGCCCTTCTTCAATCCCTCGTAGACCTTTTTGCAATCGGGGCACACCGGTGAGCCTGGCTTCGCTGATTTGGTGACCGGAAAAACTTCACCGCACAGCGCGACGACGTGTGTGCCCATCACTGCACTTTCGGTGATCTTGTTCTTCTTCACATAATGAAAGAATTTCGGTCGGTCGTCTTCCGTGGTTTCGTCCGGCGCGATCTCGGGGCGGTCTTTCGTCTGTGTGCTCATGATTCGATTATTCCGCATTCGTCGTTCTGAGACGAACGACGCCGACAAGTGCATTCCGGGTGAGGTAGTGCCACAGTGGAGGGATGACGAGAACCCAGGGGTTTTCCGGCTCGGCCGAGAGTGGATCGGCCCGTAACCCCACATTGATCACCGAGGCGCAGCAGTCGATCGAAGATCAGCACAAAGCTCGGGTGCGGAAATACATGTTCATCATGTCTTTCCGTATCCCAGCGCTGGTTCTCGCCGCCGTGTCGTACAGCATGTGGGCCAATCCGTGGATAGCGATGGCGATCGTCGGGGTCTCCATCCCACTCCCCTGGGTTGCGGTGCTCATCGCCAACGACCGCCCGCCGCGCACCAAGAACGAAGTGAGCCGCTACGACGGCCGACATGTCGAGTCGACACAGATCGAGGCACGCGCCCATCGCGTCATCGACGCAAGCGAAGACTGACGGACCCGCCGGGTGGACACCTGGGTGCGCGCTACCTGAAAGACTGTGTCGGTGACTGCAACACTGCTCTCTGCATGCCCATCTCTGCGACAAGCTTTCGAAACGAGTTCCTACGACGCCGACAGTCTGCTGGAAGCCCTCGGCGATGACGCCCACGCCGCCCTGATGCGTAGCGAACCGGTTCCAGTGCGGCGCGAAAGCAAAGATCGTGGGCGCCTGGGTGTTCTGATTCGCCTGTTCCTGCTCGTCGACGACATCGAAGAGTTCGAGGCTGCCGAAGCCCTGTCCCCGCTCTCGATCGACGACGCTGTCGCAACTGGAATCGTCGAGCGAGTCGAACCGGATCGCGTGCGTGCACTGCTGGACATTCGACCACTCGATGCCGGATACGGGACCCGCTGGATCGTCTCCGATCTCGACGGCAGCATGCGGCCGCTACCGACCGCCACCGATCACGTACTGGGTGTCGGGCAGGCATCGCTCTCATTACTTCGCGGAACTCCGACCACCCAGGTGGGAGATGTCCTCGACGTCGGTACCGGATGTGGGGTGCAGGCGATCCACGCGGCCCAGTACGCCGACATCGTGACCGGTACCGACATCAGCGAGCGCGCGATGCTTCTGGCCGAGGCAACGTGTGCTCTCAACGGCATGACCATCGAACTGCTGCGCGGATCCTGGTTCGAGCCCGTCGCGGGGAGGACCTTCGATCGGATCGTTGCCAACCCGCCGTTCGTCGTCGGGCTCGGAACGATCGAACACAGTTACCGCGATTCGGGGATCGATCTCGACGGGGCGAGCAGACTGATGATCGAACAGGCACCGAACCATTTGAAGCCCGGTGGGACAGCGGTCATTCTGGCGTCCTGGATCCACGTCAGCGGTGAGGATTGGCGCGCGCGAGTCGCATCCTGGATTCCCGATCACGGCGTGGATGCGTGGATAGTGCAGCGCGACGTTGCCGACCCAGCACTGTATGTGGGTACGTGGTTGAGAGACGGTGGGGTCGATCAACGGGATCCTGCTGGAGGAGTCCTCGCAGAGTCGTGGCTGGCGCATTTCGCCGAGGCCGAGGTCGAGGGCATCGGGTTCGGATTCGTCTACCTGCGTAAAACCGACCTGCCGAGCGATGTTCTGGCCGAGGACCTTCACCATGCCTTCGAAGATCCGCTGGGCAACGAGGCGATCGCATATTTCGACAGGGTCGCCTGGCTTCGTGACAACGATCCGGCTGACTCCGTGTTCGTACTCGATGCGGCGACTGCCCTCGAACGTGTCTATCTGCCGGGCGAAGACGGGTGGAACGAGGAGGTCGTCCGTGTCTACCGAGGAAACGGCCCGAACTGGCAGCACGAGATCGACGAGTTGGGCGCACGCTTGCTCGCAGGAATGCGACCGAATGGTATGACGCTACGCGAACTGGTCGCACTGTTGGCGGCGGCGAACGATCTAGATGAGACCGACATGCTGGGCGGTGCCGTGGAGCTGATCACCGGTCTCTTCCGTCATGGACTCCTCGCGCCGGAGGGAGTTGACGACTGAGTTCCCGGCCTGAACCTTCTCAGCAACTTCTCAGGGCGGGTACGGGATAGACGCTGGTCAAGCGGGTATCTGCGGGTGGAGCGTGGGAACTTTTCGGGGACACCCGGACGTTGAACCCTATGAGACACCACCGATCAGGAGGCAAGTCATGACCAGCCCCAGCACTACGACCCGCCCACGTCCGACCGACGCCGATCTCGACGCCCAGAGCCCGGCTGCGGATCTCGTTCGCGTCTATCTCAACGGCATAGGTCGCACCGCGCTGTTGACTGCGGAAGAGGAAGTGGATCTCGCCAAGCGCATCGAAGCTGGCTTGTATGCGAAGAATGTGCTGGAGAACACCAAGCGCTTGACGGCGGTCAAAAAGCGCAAGTTGGCGGTCATAGTTCGCGACGGGAGTGCCGCTCGCAGCCATCTACTCGAGGCGAACCTGCGTCTCGTGGTGTCCCTTGCGAAGCGATACACCGGACGTGGCATGCCGCTGCTCGATCTGATTCAAGAGGGGAACCTCGGTCTGATCAGGGCCATGGAGAAGTTCGACTACGCGAAGGGCTTCAAGTTCTCCACCTACGCAACCTGGTGGATCCGGCAAGCCATCACCCGAGGAATGGCAGATCAGAGTCGAACCATTCGGCTACCCGTACATCTGGTCGAGCAGGTGAACAAGCTGGCCAGGATCAAGCGTGAACTTCATCAGCAACTCGGTCGCGAGGCCACCGACGACGAACTGTCCAACGAATCGGGAATTCCTGCCGCGAAGATCGCCGACCTACTCGATCACAGTCGCGACCCGGTCAGCCTCGATATGCCGGTCGGAAGCGACGAGGAAGCCCCACTCGGCGACTTCATCGAGGACTCCGAAGCTACTTCCGCTGAGAACGCAGTTATCGCCGGACTTCTTCACAGTGACGTCCGCACAGTGCTCTCCACTTTGGACGAGCGCGAGCAACAAGTCATTCGCCTGCGATACGGCTTGGATGATGGGCAACCCCGCACGCTCGATCAGATCGGCAAATTGTTCGGTCTCTCGCGCGAGCGTGTTCGTCAAATCGAGCGTGAGGTAATGGTCAAGCTTCGGCAGGGTGACCGAGCGGAGAAGCTGCGGTCCTACGCAAGCTGAAAATTGGCCGACTGCTTAACTGCACTGAAAGGTGGCGCAGCGGTGAGGGTTCCCGCCGCCCTCACCTCAGATGTGGGTGGCCGAGTCGACTTCCTTCCCCCCTCTAGGAATGTCGACTCGGCCACCGCTCTCCACGGAACGATTCACCACTCGCGCCCGTGACGCTTAACGCAAGCGTCGCGGGCCGAGGTCGTTCTTGCTCGGCTCGGGTCCGAGACGTACGCGTGCATCGGTGATCTGAGCACCGTGCGCCGACGCCAGAACCGGTTCGCACGCCAATTCTCTGATCTCGGGGATATCGTCGGCCATGGCCGATACTCGTTGAACCAGGTCCACGAGCGCGCTTTTGTCGACCGGGACTGCGTTTCGGTACCCCGACAGCAATGGAGCAGCCTTCGGTGCGTCGATCAGTTGCACCGCTTCGTCCTCCGTCAACGGCAGCACTCGATATGCCCTGTCGCCCAGCAGATCCGATATCACTCCAGCCAGTCCGAACGAGATCAGCGAACCGAACGACGGGTCGTCCTGAATACGCACCACGCACCCGATACCTTTTGCTGCCATCTTCTGGACGTGCAGCAAAGGCTCGCCGGAATCGGCCGCGAGCGCGCGATAGGCAAGACGTGTGGCCTCGGGGCCGGTCAGATCCAGCCGAACCCCCCCGAGGTCCGGTCGGTGTCTCCACTGCGCTCCTGTTGCTTTGACCGCGACGGGGTAACCCAATTCCTCACCGGCAGCAACAGCTTCGTCCTCGTCTATCACTGAACGAAACTCGATTATCTCTATCCCGTAGCACCTGAGAAGCTCGGCGGTCTCGAAATCCGAAAGCCATCGAGTGTGTTCCTGAGCCGACCAGTCACGAACCAAGGACTGTGCACGTTCGGAATCGATACCGCTGGGCCGCAGGGGTGTCGACACAGGCCTGCTCCGCCAGGCCGCGTAACGCCAGGCCTTCGCAAGTGCCGTCACCGCACGCTCCGGACTCGAATACGAAGGCACCGAACCGCGGATCGGCTGTCCGAATTCCCCGCGCACGGCCAATACATCCGGTATGCCCTCTGTCGCGAGGAACGTCGTGAGGACGGGTTTATCGGCACCGAGAACTGCATCGCCGAGAGCTTTGGCGAACGGCTCGACCGTGACCGCCACCGGTGGTACGAAGACGACGATGACCGAATCGACGTCGCCGGCGGCGAGGGCGCCCGCCACCGCGGCCGCGAATTCTTCCGGGCCGGCCTGTGGTCCTACGTCGATCGGCACGCCCGCGTGCAATCCATCGGCGCGCGCCGCGTCCACAGCGAGAACTCCGAGGGCCGTCGAGTTACCCACGACCGCGACGCGTGGCCCGGAAGGCAGTGGCTGGTAGCCGAACAGAATTGCACAATCGAACAACTGCGCAATGGTGTCGACTTGGATCACACCTGCCTGCTCGAACAACGCCTTGACGATGGAATCATCGATAGCAGGGCCCGTTGCCAATGCCGGCGGCACCGCACCGCGGCCACTCTTGACCGCGATGATGGGCTTGGTACGCGCTACGCGACGCGCGATCCGGGTGAATTTGCGTGGGTTACCGAAACTTTCGAGGTAGAGCAGAACGACCTCTGTTTCGGGGTCCGAATCCCAGTACTGCAGAAGATCGTTGCCCGACACGTCCGCGCGGTTGCCCGCCGAGACGAATGTCGACAGACCCAGTCTGCGCTTCGCTGCCTGGTCGAGAATTGCGATGCCGAGGGCCCCGGACTGACAAAAGAAGCCGACGCGCCCAGGCATCGGAAGTCGTGGTGCGAGGGTTGCGTTGAGGGCGAAGGCCGGGTCGGTGTTGGCGACGCCCAGCGCGTTGGGTCCGACGAGTCTCATACCGTGCGCACGCGCCGCGTGTACCAACCGGCGCTCGCTCTCCTGACCCGCTTCACCGGTCTCACCGAACCCACCTGACACGACGACGAGGGCTTTGACCCCTTTGTCGAGACAATCGTCGAGGACGTCGTCTATGGCATCGGCGGGAACGGCTGCGATGGCTAGATCCACTGAATCCGGAATGTCGTGCACCGACGGGTAGGCCCGAACGCCACGCACTGACTTGTGATCGGCATTGACCGGGTACACCGGTCCGGTGAAACCGCCGGCAAGGAGGTTGGCCAATACCGCGTTTCCCACCTTGGAACTGTCGGTCGACGCGCCGATCACTGCGACGGAGGTCGGACTCAATACGTTTCGGACACTGCGCGCCTCGGCCGCTCGCTCGCGCGAATTGCGCACCGACAGCAGAGCTTCACTCGGGTCGATGGCGAATTCCAGACGCAGCACGCCCCCTTCGTAGCTTCGGCTGACCTGATATCCGGCTTCGCGGAAGACACTGACCATGTTTCGGTTCTCGGCGAGCACCTCGGCGACGAACATCCGGACGCCGTTCTCCGCTGCTGCTCCGGCGAGATGTTCGAGCAGGATGGGCCCGAGCCCGCGGCCTTGATGTGAGTCGGCGACGACGAATGCGACCTCCGCAGAGTTACCATCGCCCTCCGGCAGACGTTCGTAGCGACCGACCGCGATGATGTCGTCGCCGAGTATTGCCACGAACGCGACCCTCGAGTGATGGTCGACAGTTGTGAAGTTGAGGACGTCACGCTGCGGCATGGTCGGGTACGGACCGAAATACCGCAGATATCGAGTGCGCTCGGACAGTCCGCTGTGAAACTCGATCAACGCCGTCCCATCGGACGGCACGATCGGGCGCAGATGCACCACTCCCCCGTCCGAGGCGAGTACGTCGACGACCCAGTGCTTGGGAAATGTCGTTTCCGAGCGCACACGGTCGCGCTCTTTCGCCGTGTCGGAATCTTGGGTGGTCGGCTCAGTCACGAGGATCCTCCGGGTCGAGTCCTAGAAGCGGGAAGCTCGCTCTGCGAGTAGCGATGATCGCCGAATCCACCCTTTCGAGTGCACGATCGGCCGCATCGGTCGATCCCTGGACGGCACCCCCTGGGCCGTCCCACGCGGGATAGTCCACGTCGCCGCCGTCACCCATCGCCTGTGGCAGGTCGACGCTGGGCGCCAAGTGCCGAACCCGATCGCGCCAAAGATCGGGCAGAGGCATCGCAGGGTCTATCGGGCGACCGAGTGCCGCGGCGATCAGATGGGTCCACGCTCTGGGGACCACGCGAACCAGTCCGTAGCCACCCCCGCCGACTGCCAGCCATCGCCCCTCGGCATGCTCGTCCGCGAGGTCACGCATAGCGAGAAATGCGGCGTTCTGGCCGTCGACAGTGAGTGCGAGGTCCGCGAGCGGATCCTCTCGGTGACTGTCGACTCCACATTGACTCACGATGATCTGAGGGCGGAACGCCGCGATGGCCCCAGGCACGATTGCATGGAAGGCGCGTAACCATAGTCGATCACCAGTGCCGGGCAGTAGTGGAACGTTGATTGCTGTGCCCTCAGCAGCACCGGAACCGACTTCGCTGGACCACCCGGTGTTGGGCCACAACGTCGCCGGATGTTGGTGCAAGGAGACGGTCAGCACCCTCGGATCATCGATGAAGGCATGCTGCACACCGTCACCGTGGTGAGCATCGACATCGATGTACGCAATTCGATCGAACCCATTGTCCAGCAACCATGAAATAGCGATTGCAGCGTCGTTGTACACGCAGAAACCGGATGCCCAGTCCGCCATGGCATGGTGCATTCCGCCGCCGATGCTGACGGCTCGTCGAGCCCGTCCCGCCGCGATCTCCCGAGCTGCTGCCAGAGAACCGCCGGTCAGCATCGCGCTGGCTTCGTGCATGCGTTGGAAGATCGGATTGTCGTCCCCACCGAGCCCGTGTTCCGGTTCCTCCGAATGGCCGACCGTCGCAAGTTCCTCCGCAGCGGCAAGTTTTTCGGGGGCCCGCTTGACCGCTTCGATGTAGGCCGGAGTGTGAATCCTCAACAGTTCCGAATCCGGCGCAGCGATCGGCTCCACGAGTTCGATGCCATCGAGCACGCCGATCTGCCGCGCCAGCGACATCGTCAGATCCAGTCGAGTCGGGTTCATGGGGTGGTCATCGCTCCACCGATACGAGAGGTACTCCGCGCTCCACACGACGATGTCTTCGGCGACTGCCGGATCCTGGAACGGCGATCGAGCCACCTGGTCTGCCATGAAGGACACGCTACGTGCCGCAACGGCACTGCGCGAGCAAAGGCACTGGGCGAGCAAAGGCACTGGGCGTGCAAGGCCGAACGTTGCCTCCGCTGCGCCCCGGTGCCGTCCGGCTCGCCAGCGGGACGGCCTGGAACACCTATACGCGCCGATCAACGGTAGAATCGGCCAGGACGAAGGGGTTGAGTGTGAAGGATCTGGTCGACACCACGGAGATGTACCTCCGCACGATCTACGATTTGGAGGAAGAGGGTGTGGTGCCTTTGCGGGCACGTATCGCCGAACGCCTCGAACAAAGTGGTCCTACCGTCAGTCAGACTGTGGCCAGGATGGAACGTGACGGGCTGCTTTCCGTCGCGGGCGATCGTCACCTGGAGCTGACCGAAAAGGGACGCGGACTCGCAGTGGCGGTGATGCGCAAGCATCGCCTCGCCGAGCGGCTCCTGGTCGACATCATCGGTCTTCGCTGGGAAGACGTACACGCCGAGGCATGCCGATGGGAACACGTGATGAGCGAAGAGGTGGAGCGTCGTCTCGTTGCGGTACTGAACAATCCGACGACATCGCCCTACGGAAACCCGATTCCAGGTTTGGATGAGCTGGGTCTCGGCCAACCGGCGACCATCCACGAAGATTTGATTCGCCTGACGGACGTATCCCACAACCACCCGACAGCGGTGGTCGTGCGTCGACTCTCAGAGCACGTCCAATCCGATCCAGAGGTCATCGCACAGTTGCGTGATGCGGGTGTCGTCCCAGACGCCCGGGTTACAGTCGAGGCCAAGCCTGGCACGGTCACCATTACCGTTCCAGGTCATGAGGGGATCGATATTTCGGAAGAAATGGCTCACGCCGTCCAGGTGAAGTTGGTCTAGTTCATCGCGTCGAGGCGCGGAGGCCGGCATTCATCGAGCGGCCTCGGGCCCTACGAGGAGATGAAGTAGTGAGACTTTTGGTGACCGGCGGTGCCGGCTACGTGGGCAGTGTCTGCGCAGCAGTACTTGTCGATCGAGGACATGACGTCGTCGTCGTCGACAATCTATCCACCGGAAACAGCGAGGCCGTCCCGACGAACGCGACGTTCGTCGAAGCCGACATCAAGGATGTCGCGGCCTCGCTGTTGTCCGAAACGAAATTCGATGGGGTATTGCATTTCGCCGCCCAGTCGCTTGTCGGTGAATCAGTTGTCGCGCCGGCAAGGTACTGGTCCGGCAACGTCGTGACCACACTTGCGTTGCTCGATGCAATTCGCGCCTCGAGCACCCCTCGGCTGGTGTTCTCTTCGACTGCCGCCACGTACGGTGAGCCGCAGAAGACACCGATCACCGAAGATGCACCGACAGCGCCGACCAATCCTTATGGTGCAACCAAATTGGCGATCGATCACGCGATCACGTCTTATGCAGCGGCATATGGTTTGGCTGCCACCAGCCTGCGATATTTCAACGTCGCTGGTGCGTACCAGGAGTTCGGCGAGAATCGGGTCGTCGAGACACATCTGATTCCGCTCGTGCTGCAAACAGCTCTGGGCCAACGCGAGAAGATTTCGGTGTTCGGTTCCGACTATCCGACACAGGACGGAACTGCGGTACGCGACTACATTCATGTCGCGGATCTGGCCGAGGCTCATATCCTTGCTCTGGAAGCATCGACGCCGAGCAGTCATAGGATTTACAACCTCGGCAGCGGGACAGGATTCTCCGTGCGCGAGGTCATCGACGCGTGCAAGCGAGTGACAGGCCTCCCCATCACCGTCGAGGATGCACCCCGTCGCGCAGGCGACCCTGCTGTCCTGATCGCTTCGAGCGATCGTGCCATCTCGGAGTTGGGGTGGACTCCGCGTTTCACCGATCTCGACGTCATCGTCGCGGACGCATGGAAGTTCCTGCAGGATCTCGGAGACCGCTCCCACGCGGTACAGGTCACCTCGCGGTCGTAGGTGGCGATAATCGGACACCACACAGCTCGGCGACTGCATAGCCACTGAGCGCGACTTCTCTGATCATCTCCGGACGGGCACCAGCGTTCAAGGCGGAGTCGAGGAGACGCGCAAGTGAATAGTCGGGGTCGGCGGCCAACGCTAGTTCGATCGCAACCCCTGCCATTACTCCGTCACCGCGTGAGTAGGCGCTGAACCCGAGCAACGTTGCGGGGCAGGCCCGCTCGGGTGCCGGCAATGTACGCAACAGATGCGACCACAGTTGCTCGGCAGTGGCAGCACTGTCGTGGAGGACCAGCGCGAGCATGCTGTCGCGAACCATCAAGCGCGTCAAGGAAACCCCGAACTCGGCGATCTGCTCCGCCGGAAGTTCGAGCAATCTCGGCTGATCGAGTGGCGATCGTTCCCACCGATCGATCTCTTGGAGGATTCGTTCGATGGAGGTTCGTTCCGACGGCATGTCCGCTTCTCGTGCCGCGCCTATACACGCGCGCACCTGCCTGCTCACTTCGGTGTCCAAGGGCTGCAACAGATCTTCGAGCGCTTCTCTGGAGTCCAGCATTGCCCTCCCCCCGAGCACGTACGCGAGCGTCACGGCCGAAGACCGCGGATCCGATACAGTCCCCCTCTCTCGCGGCTCGGTCAGCGAGATCCATGCACATCCATGCGCGATGTTCTCGGTCAGGAACGTATCGAGCAAGTGGGTGCCCCGCGCCTGGAGTCGGTCCTCGAGTCGACTCCCGAGAGCCTGGTAACGGGCATCACCGCGGCCGGCTGCCACAGAGGTCTTCGTTCCGTCATCGACGATGACGGCGATAGCCTTGCGAACCTCATCCCGCATGCAGACGGCCGCGAAGCGGTCGATCACATCGGCCATCTCCGTGCTTACCGAGCGACGTGTCACGTCGGGGTCCGGAAAGCTCAGATCGTGACGCATCACTGTGCCGATAGTGAGGGTTTCGCCGATCCCGCCGTCAAGGCAGATGAGCAGGAGAGATCGCGAAGGGGCGAAACCGAGCATTGCCGGGATGGCAGCGATCAGGTCACCGGTAGCCGACACTGTCGCCAGCATCGGTGGAGTGGGTCGATTGTCAGGGAACGTCGTCATAGCGAGAACAATGACGTGTCGACATTCGACTACGGATCGGCTGACCTGGGACGAAATATAGCTGTGGACGGGGCAATTCCCTGTGGAAGAACACTGCTCACAGGTTCGAGATCCGACTCTTCTCGTCGGACGGTTGTGCTATCCGGCGTTCACCTTTTGGACCGCAGTGGTGAACAACTCGTCCAACACGGCTGCGTCCGGCGCGGAGTCGTCGAAGGACATGAACGTTGCTGCTATCCGAACGTCGTCGACCTGAGCCATCAACGTGAGCATCGACTGCGTCACCGAGTCTGTGCCGGTGCCAGAATTCACGGTCTGCTTCACCGCAAGGGTCTCGTCGGCATTGATCGGAGGCGCTGGGGAGATAGTCGACCGAATGACCGAGGTGGCACCGGATTTGGTTGCCTCGACCTCACCGCACTGCTGAAGTTGATCCTCACGTACCGACAGAGGCTCCTCGACCACCGTCAGTTCGATCGATATCGTCGACCGGTTGGCGTTGTCGGTTCCGACGATCAACGCAGCGCCACTGGGCGCCGAACTTGGTTCCGTGGGCTTGCAGCCCGCTGGTGACACCTCGGCGCCAGCCGGAATACCGGTGAGATCCGGCGACGCCTGTGCAATCGCTTGTGGAGGGAGCACTATGGCCTCGTACGGGGCTGGGAACTGGGAAGGGTCGATCAGAAGTGCGCCGAGATCCTGCCCGTCTTCAGGTGTGTTCGCCCCGTCTCGAGATGTAATCGACGTCGACCCCTGGCCGCCGGCCTCGGCGGTGCCGGTCACAGCAGACCCACATCCGGCGACCGATAGGAAAGCTGTCGCCCCGAGCGCGATCAGAAGCGGGCGAGATCTCGATACGGAACGGCACGGCACGGAAGGTCCTCCAGTATTCGCAGACGATTCTGTCTTTGGGCATCGCGTCGGCGCCTGCGGATAACCGGCTCCCGCCCGGTTCTACCTTCTCATTCGAGTGGTGAACAAGGTGGGAGACAGGCCGAACCTCTGCCGTGATTGCCGGTGATCCAGGCGACTCACGACCCGCGCTTGATCCATTCCTCCAGATGCGGAGACTCGTCGCCGATGCTGGTGCCGTCGCCATGACCGGTCTTGACGCGCGTCTCGGCTGGAAGGGCGAACAGCTTGTCCCGGATGGAACCGATGATCGTCGGGAAGTCCGAATACGAACGCCCTGTCGCTCCGGGTCCACCGGAGAACAAGGTGTCTCCGCTGAACAACTCTCCAGCTTCGGGTACGTACAGGCAGGTAGAGCCTGGTGAATGACCGGGCGTGTGGATAGCGACGATGTCGGTTCCCGCTATCGAGATCCGGTCACCGTCCTCGACGGTCCGATGCGTAACACCCGGATGAGTCTGCTCCCACAGCATGTCGTCCGCTGGGTGAAGCAGCACCGGGGCATCGAGCGCCTGCGAGAGCTGCGGGGCGACCGTCACGTGGTCGTTGTGGCCGTGCGTGCAGATGATGGCCTTGACGGTTCGGTTACCGACCGCGTCCAGTATCGGTTGCTGCTGGTGCGCTGCGTCGACGATCACCACCTCGGTGTCGTCACCGACCAACCAGATGTTGTTCTCGACGTCCCAGGTACCCCCGTCGAGGCTGAACGTCCCAGACGTCACCACCCTCTGGATGCGCAATTTTCCGCTCATAGGATGACCACCGAACGCAGCACCTTGCCGTCGTGCATCGCAGTGAATGCCGCTTCCACGTCGTCGATTCCGATTCGTTCGGTAACGAACTTCTCCAGTGGCAATCGACCCTGCTCGTAGAGATCGACGAGCATCGGGAAGTCCCGCTCCGGGAGGCAATCGCCGTACCAAGAAGACTTGAGCGAGCCACCACGGGAAAAGAAATCGACCAAAGGCATCTCGAGTGTCATCTCCGGCGTCGGCACACCCACCAGAACAACTGTGCCGGCCAAATCGCGAGCGTAGAACGCCTGCTTCCACGTCTCCGGTCGACCGACAGCATCGATCACGACGTCGGCGCCGAACCCACCTGTCAATTCCTGGATGGCTTCGACCGGGTCGACCGCGGACGCGTCCACCGTGTGGGTAGCGCCCAAGTCCTTCGCCCACTCGAGCTTTCCCTTGTCCCGATCGACAGCGATGATCTTCGTCGCGCCTGCCAGTTTGGCTCCGGCGATGGCCGCGTCGCCGACGCCACCGCAGCCGATGACTGCAACCGAGTCACCGCGCGAGACGTTGCCGGTGTTCATCGCAGCACCGATACCTGCCATGACGCCGCAGCCGATCAGCCCGACGACCGCCGGGTCCGAGCCCGGTGCAACCTTGGTGCATTGCCGCTCGTGGACGAGAGTCTTGTTTGCGAACGCGCCGATACCGAGTGCCGGCGTGAGTTCGGTGCCGTCTGCGAGCGTCATCTTCTGCGAGGCATTGTGCGTATCGAAGCAGTACCAGGGTGTGCCCTTCTTGCATGCCCGGCACTCGCCACATACTGCGCGCCAGTTCAGCACCACGAAGTCACCGACCTCGACGTGCGTCACCGCGTCGCCGACAGTTTCCACAGTTCCTGCGGCCTCGTGACCGAGCATGAAGGGGTACTCGTCATTGATTCCGCCGTCGCGATAAGCCAGATCCGTGTGGCAAACTCCGCACGCGTCGATCTTCACTACGACGTCGTTGGGGCCCGGATCCGGAATCGTGACCGTTTCGATCGACACCGTCTCGCCCTTGGCCTTGGCGACGACGGCACGCACCTGTTGCGGCATAAGTACTCCTTCGACGTTCAACTTGTGATCTCTGTAGACCAGACTCCCACAACGTGTGCACACGACCAGCGACGCCTGCGGGAATGAACTCGGTGTTTCTCGGCGTTCTCCCTTGGTAGTAGCCGCACTCACGGCAGTGCGATCGCCATGCCGAACCGACGGGTATTCTCCACGCGAGGTCGGTTACGGCCGTGGTGCTGGCCCCGAGTGGGCACGAAGAAACGGAAAGGGGTTCGGCCATGGACGAACAATCGAATATGTACGAGCTGGAATTTCCGGCGCCGCAAACGATGTCCGGTGACGGTGTCGGTCCGGTGTTGGTACATGGACTCGAAGGCTTCTCCGATGCTGGTCACGCAGTAAAGCTCGCCACCAAGCACCTTCGTGACACGCTCGAGACGGAACTGGTGGCTTCGTTCGATGTCGACGAGCTGATCGACTACCGGTCGCGTCGGCCGACGATGACGTTCAAGACCGATCACTTCTCGGATTACGACGCGCCAGAGCTCAATCTGTATGCCGTCAAGGACAACGCCGGCACGCCGTTCCTGCTTCTTGCCGGAATGGAACCGGACCTTCGGTGGGAGAAGTTCTCGACTGCAGTTCGTCTACTGGCCGAGCAACTGGGGGTACGTCGGACCATCGGTCTCGGGTCGATCCCGATGGCAATCCCTCACACTCGTCCATTGGGCGTCACCGCTCATTCCTCGGACAAGTCGTTGATCTCGGCGGAGCACAGCTGGTCGGGTGACATTCAAGTCCCTGGTAGTGCGTCCTCACTTCTCGAACTACGGATGGCCCAGCACGGCCACGTGTCCATGGGATTCTCTGTCCACGTTCCGCACTACCTGGCTCAAACCGACTATCCAAGTGCCGCGCAGACCTTGCTCGAACATGTCGGTGAGGCGGGAGGTCTGGAGTTGTCTCTGGTCGCGCTGGGCACTGCCGCCGCTCGAGTGCAAGAGCAGGTCGACGAGCACATCACCGGTAACGAGGAAGTGCAGTCGGTCGTACACGCCCTCGAACGCCAGTACGACACCTACGTCGCAGCTCAGGAACAGCAGTCGACGCTTCTCGCCAGCGACGAGAGCCTTCCGAGCGGTGACGAGCTGGGAGCGGAGTTCGAGAAGTTCCTCGCCGAGCAGGGCGGGTTCGAGGCCGAGCCGGAAGATCTGGATACGACAGGTACCGACACGGACGGCACCGATACCGGGCACTGACCGGTACGTAGTTCGACCATTGGATGGGTGATTGGGTGAACGTTCACACGATCACCCATCCTAATTTTGTACAGATTCCGTACCTGTGGAATAACGAAACACACCTGCAACCAGAAGTCCTTTCGATGCCGTACCGAGCGTCTTTACTCGTGCGAGAGTCTTCGAGGAGAGAGCTGTCAAGGAAGTACAGGAGTGAGGAATCAAGAGGTGCGACATGAGCAGTCCTCGCACGCGTAAGCTCCGCCCGGTTCCCGATGCCGAGCCGGAATTGATGTTCCGCACCATTCATGGCTATCGGCGAGCTTTCCGGATGGCGGGCGAAGGCCCAGCTCTGTTGTTGATTCACGGAATCGGTGACCACTCCGAAACGTGGAACGCAATAATTCCGCATCTTGCGCAGAACCACACGGTTATTGCACCCGATCTGTTGGGACACGGGCAATCCGACAGACCCCGCGCCGACTACTCGGTGGCGGCGTACGCCAACGGTATGCGCGACCTGTTGTCCGTCCTGGGAATCGACCATGTGACGGTGGTAGGCCACTCGCTCGGCGGCGGGGTCGCGATGCAGTTCTCCTACCAATTTCCGCACATGGTCGACCGACTCGTTCTCGTGTCCTCAGGTGGCGTCACCAAAGATGTCCATCCACTTCTCAGGTTGGCTTCGGTACCGTTGGCCAGCGAAGCAGTCAAGCTTTTGCGCCTCCCTGGAGCCATGTCGGTCGTCAGATTAGCCGGAAACCTCATCGGAAGACTGAATACGACGCGGCTGCGGCCGGGCGCCTTGCTCCACGACACACCTGATCTCGTGCGCGTCCTGGCGGGCCTGCCGGATCCCACTGCGCACGAGGCATACCTACGGACCCTGCGCGCTGTCGTCGATTGGCGTGGCCAGGTTGTGACGATGCTCGACCGTTGTTATCTCACCGAAAACCTCCCGGTGTTGCTCGTATGGGGAGATCGGGACGTGGTGATACCGGTCAGCCATGCGCACCTCGCTCATTCCGCGATGCCCGGATCCGGACTCTCGGTGTTTCGCGGGGCCGGTCACTTCCCGTTTCGTGACGATCCGATGCGCTTCCTGCACGTGCTCGAGGAATTCTTGGCCTCGACGCCGTGCCTGGAATTCGACGAGACTCGTTGGCGGAACTTCCTCATCGCCGGAGTCGGTGAAGACATGATCACCGGGAACGCCGACATCAGGCTCGCGGTACTGGGTGCCATGGGAGCGGACGAACGCAGCGCGACCTGACACGCCCTGCGCACGGGCCGCTGATGGCGACGCGGCCGGCGCACCATAGCCTGTTACGGTGCTCCTCTCCGAACTCGTACCTGCCCCCACAACCAGCGAGGCGCAGGATCCGGACACGTTGTTCGACATTTTCACCACCTGGACCAGCGATCGAGGGCTGAATCTGTACCCGGCCCAAGAAGACGCGTTGATCGAGTTGGTGTCGGGGTCCAACGTCATCCTCGCGACACCGACCGGTTCGGGGAAGTCGATGGTGGCCGTCGGTGCCCACTTCGCTGCGATGGCGGCCGGCAAGCGAACTTTCTACACCGCACCCATCAAGGCTCTGGTCAGCGAGAAGTTCTTCGCACTGTGCGATATCTTCGGCGCGAAGAATGTCGGCATGATGACGGGTGATGCCGCGGTCAACGCAGGCGCTCCGATCATCTGCGCGACCGCGGAGATCGTCGCGAATCTAGCTCTCCGCGAAGGTGCGAACTCCGATATCGGCCAAGTGGTGATGGACGAGTTCCATTATTACTCCGAACCCGACCGAGGATGGGCCTGGCAGGTTCCCATCATCGAGTTGCCGAACGCTCAATTCCTGCTGATGTCGGCGACTCTGGGCGACGTGTCTTTCTTTAGAGACGATCTCACCCGCCGTACCGGACGCCCCACCACCGTGGTGTCGGGCTCCGAACGGCCTGTGCCCCTGATGTTCTCCTACGTGAGTACACCGATCGGTGAAACCATCGAGGAGTTGGTCTCGACGCATCTCGCGCCCGTGTATGTCGTGCACTTCACCCAGGCGTCTGCCCTCGAACGGGCGCAGGCGCTGACGAGCGTGAACGTGGCCTCCAAGTCCGAGAAGCAGCAGATCGCCGATGCGATCGGCCAATTCCGGTTCACGACGGGTTTCGGCAAGACACTCTCGCGACTGGTGCGGCACGGAATCGGCGTACACCATGCGGGCATGCTCCCGAAATATCGACGCCTCGTGGAGAAACTTGCCCAGGACGGTCTGCTCAAGGTCATCTGCGGCACCGACACCCTTGGTGTGGGCATCAATGTTCCGATCCGAACTGTGTTGTTCACCGGACTGACCAAATACGACGGCATTCGAACCCGCAAACTACGCGCCCGAGAGTTTCACCAGATCGCCGGACGCGCCGGACGGGCCGGATACGACACGCTCGGAACCGTCGTCGTCGAGGCACCGGAACACGACATCGAGAATGCACGGCTCGTCGCTAAGGCGGGTGACGATCCGAAGAAGCTCAAGAGGGTCCAACGCAAGAAAGCGCCCGATGGCTTCGTCTCGTGGGGTGAGCCGACGTTCGACCGAATCATCACAGCGAGTCCCGAGGCGCTGGTCTCGAGGTTTTCGGTCAGTAATGCGATGTTGCTCAATGTCATTGCTCGACCGGGGAACTGCTTCACTGCAATGCGCCATCTGCTCGAGGACAATCACGAGACTCGACCTGCCCAGCGCAAGCATATTGTCCGAGCACTTTCGCTCTATCGTGGTCTCGTCTCGGCGGGCATCGTCGAACAACTCGCGGAGCCGGATGCCGCAGGACGACACGCCCGGCTCACGGTCGACCTGCAACCCAACTTCGCTCTGAACCAACCATTGTCACCGTTCGCACTCGCCTCGTTCGATCTGCTCGATATCGAATCCGATACGCATGCAGTCGATGTGGTGTCGATCATCGAGTCGACACTCGACGATCCCCGTCAGATTCTGATGGCCCAGCAGCACGCGGCTCGCGGAGAAGCAGTCGCACAGATGAAGTCGGACGGTATCGAGTACGAGGAGCGAATGGAACTGCTCGAGGAGGTGACGTGGCCGAAGCCCCTCGCCGAGCTTCTCGTGCCGGCCTTCGAGATCTACCGCGGCGGGCATCCGTGGCTGACGGAAGTCGCGCTCTCCCCCAAGTCCGTCGTCCGCGACATGATCGAGCGGTCGATGACGTTCACGGAGCTGATCAGTCACTACGGTCTCAGCCGTTCGGAAGGACTCGTTCTTCGGTACCTCGCCGACGCGTATCGCGCTCTACGCCAGACGGTGCCGCCCGAAGCCCGAACCGAGGAAGTACAGGACATCACCGAGTGGCTCGGGGAACTCGTTCGCCAGGTCGACTCGAGTCTGCTGGACGAATGGGAAAATCTCACCGACCCGGGTGAGGATGCCGAGACGAAGCCCGAACCCTATGGTGGTGACACGCCGAAGCCGATTTCCGCGAATGCGCGCGCGTTCCGTGTGTTGGTCCGCAACGCCATATTCAAACGAGTGGACTTCGCGGCGGCGGGTTGGTGGAACGCGCTCGACGCGTTGGACGACGGCCCTGACTGGGAAGCAGAACTCGAGCCCTTTTTCGAGGAGTACGGCGAGATCGGCACCGGCCCATCCGCGCGTGGGCCTGCATTGTTCGAACTCACGGTTGGCAGCGACCGGACGACGGTCAGGCAGGTGCTGGAAGATCCCGACGGCGATCACGGGTGGTCGTTCGACGCGGTCGTCGATGTCGAGGAGTCCGATGCTCTCGGTGAGATCGTGTTCGACGAAATCACGATCACAGCCGGCTGAGTTCGCTATCTCGACGGCCGGCTACTGGGCGACGGCCGATCCGATTCTCGAGACCAGTGCACTCAGTGCCCGATACTCTTCGGCGCGACCGCTCGACGCACGGTGGACCAGGCCCATGCGCCGACCGGGTTTTGGGTCCGCGAACTCGGCCCGGCCCAGCGCGCCCTTGCCCATCTCTACGGCAACAGCCGATCTCGGGACGAGTGTGACGCCGAGACCGCCTGCGACACATTGAACTACCGTGGCAAGCGAGGTTGCTCTCGTGTCCCCGGCCGCGGGAACAGCGTCGACCGACCGGCATAGGTCCAGTGTCTGATCTCGCAGACAGTGACCGTCGTCCAGCAACAGAATCGGCAGGTCGACGAGCACTGACAGGGTCAGATCACGGCGTCCGTCGAGGTCGTGCCCGACGGGGACGACCAGCACGAAATCTTCGTCGTACAAGGGTATTTCGATGAGGCCGGATTCTTCGGTCGGCAGCGCGACCACGGCCGCGTCGATCGCACCCGACCGTAGCGAGGCCAATAGTCGATCTGTCTGATCCTCGACGATGTGCGCGTTCACGTCCGGGAATTCGGCTCGCATCGCCGGGAGCAGGGCAGGCAGAACGTACGGTGCAACCGTGGGGATCAGTCCGAGTCGAAGTGGACCCGCCAGTCGGCCTCCCATCCCGGATGCTTCGGATACGAATCCGGCGGCCGCATCGAGGGTTGCCCGTGCATGCTCGAGCAAATGTGTGCCGGCAGTGGTCATCAGAACTCGCCTGGTACTTCGTTCGACGAGTTGAACACCCAGTCCCTGTTCCAGCGAGGCGAGGGCCTGCGAGAGTGTCGGCTGACTGATGTGCAGTCGCGCCGCGGCACTTCCGAAGTGACGTTGCTCGGCAACGGCGACGAAAGCACGCAGCTGTGAGAGCGTCGGTTGATAACTTCTATCAGTCATGCCTATCAGTCTAGTGCTACTAATCACCTTTACCTTTCGCGAATTTTTTGGCACACTCGTACATGTCGGAGTTCGACCGTAGGAAGCACCGACTGCACCGGCGGTGCTCCACACACGACTCCACCCATTCGCGACACCGTGCATGTACGAATCCGACGCGCACCACGAGCGCGACGCATGCGCACCACTACAGAGGAGGACCATATGGCCCTGTTGACAATTGGCGATCAGTTCCCCGCATACAACCTCACCGGCGTTATCGGCGGAGACCTGTCGAAGGTCAATGCCCAGCAGCCCGACGACTACTTCACCACCGTCACCAGCGATGACTACGCAGGCAAGTGGCGCATCGTCTTCTTCTGGCCGAAAGACTTCACCTTCGTGTGCCCGACCGAGATTGCCGCGTTCGGAAAGCTGAACGAAGAGTTCGCCGACCGCGACGCCCAGGTACTCGGAGCGTCCGTCGACAACGAGTTCGTGCACTTCCAGTGGCGTGCGCAGCACGAGGACCTGAAGACCCTTCCATTCCCCATCCTCTCCGACCTCAAGCGTGAGCTCGCAACCGCTGCAGGTGTTCTCAACTCCGATGGCGTCGCAGACCGCGCGACATTCATCGTCGATCCGAACAACGAGATCCAGTTCGTCTCCGTCACCGCAGGTTCCGTCGGCCGCAACGTCGACGAAGTTCTGCGTGTTCTCGACGCACTGCAGTCCGACGAGCTGTGCGCATGCAACTGGAAGAAGGGCGACCCCACCATCGACGCGGGCGAGCTGCTGACGGCGAGCGTCTGACATGAGCGTAGAGAATCTGAAGAACGCTCTTCCGGAGTATGCCAAGGATCTCAAGCTCAACCTGAGTTCCATTGCGCGATCGACGGTTCTGAGTGAGCAGCAGCTATGGGGCACACTTCTCGCCACTGCTGCAGCCACCAAGTCTGCGACGACGCTCAAAGAGATCGCCGAGGAGGCTGCGGACACACTGTCCGCTGATGCCTACAACGCCGCTCTGGGTGCAGCGTCCATCATGGGGATGAACAACGTCTTCTACCGCACCAAGGGCTACCTCGACGGCAAGTACGACGACCTCCGCGCAGGTCTGCGGATGAATATCATCGGCAATCCCGGCGTAGACAAGGCCGATTTCGAACTGTTCTCGCTGGCAGTCTCGGCCGTCAACGGGTGCAACCACTGCGTCGAGGCACACGAGAAGACCCTTCGCGACGAAGGCGTCGACCGTGAGGTCATCTTCGAGTCGATCCGCGCAGCTTCGATCGTCGCAGGCGTCGGCCAGGCCATCGAGGCCAGCCGCACGCTCGATGGAGCAACTGTCTGATAGACGAAGTACACGGCGAAAGAGGCCCGCACACTGTGTGTGCGGGCCTCTTTCGCCGTCAGTTCACTCGGTGATGGCCGGCCGGCTCTCGGGTACATCGACGGCGATCTCGTCGCCGAGGTGGACGCCTTCAGCGAGAGGTAGCCGGTCACCGCTCCAGAATTTTCCGGGATCGAACCAATTCGCCTTCTTGTTGCCCGTCAGCAGACCCATCGAGTCGTACGTCATGGCGACTACTTCTGCGCAGTACGCTGTTTCGAGAGCGGCGGCATGGTGCTCACTCTTGCAGAAGCTCGGCACGCGCCCCTTGAACCATCGCCCCGCAAGTTTCGCAGTAGTCGGAAACGCCGTTCCGTCCATTCGAGCTATGGTGCGCAGCAATGCATCTTCCTGCTCTCGCGTGACTGCATTGTCGAGTTGTCTGAGCCAGCAACGCTGCTCGTACTTGTTCGACCACTGCATCACTGCCGCATGGAGATCATGCAGTTGCACGCCGCGCTGAAAATTGCCGGTCCACATGTCCTGCAGCGATTTTCCCAACTCGGCGTGCCACATGAGCGGAGGAAGGTCGTCGACCACGACGGCCATGCCGACGTGGTTGACCGGACTGTTGGTCAACGTCTGTATCGCACGATCAGTAGCAGAATGGCCGCGGAAGATCCAGATGTCTCCGGTACGAGTCGCATCAACCGCTGTGTTCAAATCGATCCGCGACGCAGTCATGTCGCCCAGCCTAGATCGTCCCGAAACCTCGAACTCCCCCACCAGGCATTCACTGGAGTCGTTTGACGTTTGATTCGAATTTCATCAATATAGGCATATGTCGAATCAGCCGCTCCCCGTCGACGACCTCAGCAACGGCGTGTGCTGCGCGCCGCTGATTGCCGAGCCATTGTCCGCCGACTGGGCAGGGGATCTCGCGCGAATGTTCAAAGCGCTCGGCGATCCGGCCCGGCTTCGACTTCTGAGCCTGATTGCCAGTCACGCCGGTGGTGAAGCGTGCGTGTGCGACATTTCCGATTCGTTCGACCTGTCTCAGCCGACGATCTCCCATCATCTCAAAGTGTTGCGTGAAGCTGGTTTGCTCGACTGCGAACGCCGTGGAACCTGGGTCTACTACTGGGTTATACCTGCTGCGCTGCAACAATTGTCGTCAGTCTTGGCAGCCGCCGACCCGACCACCGACGGTGCCGCACTGGTGACCGCATGAGTAGCCAGGCGAACACCTCCGATCATCCGGCCGTCGTCGGCAAGCTCTCCACTCTCGACCGGTTTCTGCCGGTATGGATCGGCGTCGCGATGGTCATCGGCTTGGCGTTGGGCCGGTTGATTCCGGGGCTGAACGACGCTTTGTCGACCATCTCGATCGACGGGGTCTCACTACCTATCGCTGTCGGTCTGCTGATCATGATGTATCCGGTCCTGGCGAAAGTCCGATACGACCGACTGGAAACCGTCACCGGTGACAAGCGCCTGCTGGCCGGATCGTTGGTACTCAACTGGGTCCTCGGCCCGGCACTGATGTTTGCTCTCGCCTGGCTCTTCCTCCCAGACCTACCCGAGTACCGCACCGGCCTGATCATCGTCGGTCTCGCCCGTTGCATCGCGATGGTCATCATCTGGAACGACCTCGCGTGCGGCGACCGCGAAGCCGCCGCTGTACTGGTCGCCATCAACTCGGTCTTCCAGGTATTCATGTTCGCCGTCCTCGGATGGTTCTATCTCTCCGTCCTACCGGGCTGGCTCGGCCTCGAGCAGACCACCATCGAGGCTTCCCCTTGGCAGATAGCGAAGTCTGTGCTGATCTTCCTCGGCATACCGCTGATCGCGGGGTTCGCCTCTCGCTACTTGGGCGAACGCACCAAGGGCAGGGAATGGTACGAATCGAAGTTCATCCCGAAGATCGGGCCGTGGGCCCTCTACGGCCTGCTGTTCACCATCGTCATTCTCTTTGCGCTGCAGGGTGATCGGATCACTTCCCAACCGTTGGACGTCGTTCGTATCGCACTGCCACTGTTGGTTTACTTCGCGGTGATGTGGGGCGGCGGTTACGCCCTCGGGGCCGCAATGGGGCTAGGCTACGGACGCACCACCACTCTCGCCTTCACCGCGGCAGGTAACAACTTCGAACTCGCCATCGCCGTCGCGATCGCCACCTACGGCGCAACATCCGGGCAGGCATTGGCCGGGGTAGTCGGACCACTCATCGAAGTCCCAGTCCTCGTCGGTCTCGTCTACGTCTCGCTCGCACTACGTAAACGCTTCATTTCGGACTCGCCGGCAGCGACACAGGACTCTTGATGTCCAGCGTCCCCAGTGTGTTGTTCGTCTGCTGGGTCTGACGTCGATCGAGCTGTCAGAAGGGCGCGAGGTCACTGGCTTCTGCTGCTCACACGAAGCGGGCGAAGCAGGCATCGACACCACCGAGTTCGGTGGTCGGCGGGCGTACGTGGCTTCGGTAAGCGGTGGCTACGTGGACCGCGCACCCTTTTTGTAAACCGAACGGCCGCGCTCGAACGCGAATCAAGCGTGCAGCTTTGGAAAAAGGGTGCGCACTCTAAACGTCGAAGACCTCGTCGCCGAACTCCGCGATCGCTCACCCGTCCGCGATCACAGTACGGTGAAGCGATGAAGCTCTGGAAGATCCTCGGGATGGCAGGCGTCGTCGGTGTTGCCGCGACAGGCGCCCTCGTCGTGAAGTCGGAACGCAAGCGGCAGGCGTATGCCCCCGACGAGGTCCGCGATCAATTGCACAAGCGGTTTGCCGAGGCAGCTGGAACCCCACTGCTCAACGCTGTACCCGAGCGAACCCGAGTGCAGCGCCTGAAGGACCGGTTCAGCCGAGCGCGCTGAGGATTCGGGCAGCGAGTTCTTCCACCTCGTTGTCCGTCATCACGAACGACGGCGAGATCTGCATTGCACCCTGCCCTGCAGCGCGCCCGGAGACACCGTGTTTGCGGAGCGTCGCGACGAAGGGGAGCGCTTCGGCCGGATCGACCAACTGCACCGCAGCTACTGCACCGAGTCCGCTGCGAACCTCCTGCACGCGAGGATGTTCGGCGAGTGGCGCCAGATGGGTGTGCAGCGATGCCTCGAGTCGAGCGGACTCTTGCAGTAGGTTTTCGCGCTCCATGATGTCCAGTGTTGCCATCGCCGCGGCCGCAGCCCCTGCGTGTCCACCGTAGGTATAACCGTGGCGCCACCAGACACCGCCCGAGTAAAACGGCTCGGCAATGTGCGGGGCGACGAACACCGCTCCCATCGGGACGTATCCCGAGGTGAGTCCTTTCGCAGTGGTCATCAGGTCGGGCTGCAGGTCGAAACGAGTCGACGCGAACCACGAGCCGCCGATCCGGCCGAAACCGGTCACTACCTCGTCCGCGACGAACAGTACGTCGTTGTCACGACAGATCTGGCGTACCTCCTGCAAGTACCCCTTCGGCGGCAGGTAGACCCCACCAGCACCGATTATGGGCTCGCAGAAGAACGCTGCGATCTTGTCGGCACCGACTTCCTCGATGAGAGCCAGCAAGCTCTTCGCATCGTCCCAAGCGACAGTGCGCGCATCCGGCATCAGCTCGCCGTAGTTCTCCCGATTCACCGCTATACCTGCCAGTGCGGTACCGGCGACATGCATTCCGTGGTAAGCCTTTTCACGTCCGACAATAAGTGTCTTCCCAGGCTTGCCCACCTCGTGCCAGTAACGCCTGGCCAATTTCGCCGCTGTGTCGATCGAGTCGGAACCACCCGAGGTGAAGAACACCTTGCTACCCGCGACGGGCGCGATCTTCCCGAGCCGCTCCGCCAGAGCCAGCGTCGTCTCCGGGACGAAATCACCGAAATTGGAGTAGTGCGCCAGCGATCCGAGCTGGGCGGCGACGGCGTCGGCGATCTCGGTCCGGCCGTGACCGACGTTCGTGAACCACAGCCCGGCAGTTGCATCGAGATACTTGTTGCCGTCCCGGTCCCAGATGTGAGCTCCCTCGCCACGTGATACGACGAAGGGGCCTGTTCTGGTCACTGCACCCATATCGGCGAAACCGTGCCATAGGGCGGATGGGGTGGACTCAGGGGAAGTATCAGCCATAGAAGACATGGCTCCGAGCTTAGTCAACGAACTGCGTCCGATTGTGCCCCGTACCGCCATCGGCTGCCGAGCCGGCCGACTGCGTTCACCGCAAGTGCCATCAACACGAATGCGACGGTGAGTACGAGCAGACCGACAACCAACGCAACGTATCCCTGGCTGCGCGGATCGAGGAACGGATAGGGATACCAGTCGACGATCGGACCGCGGATCAGACTGTAGATCCCGTAGACGAGGGGAAAGACAACCCAGATCAGCGACTGTGCGTCGGAAATCTTCCGACGCGGCGGCACTACGATCCAGTCGATCAGAAGCACCACCGGCATGATTCGATGAACCACATTGTTGGTCCAAGGATCAGCGACGCCGACGTCGATCCCGGCGAGAAGAACGGCGTAGATGATCCCGGTGATCACCATGTACAACGTCACACCCCCGCGGAACAACTGCCAGCGCTCCCCCTGCGGGTCCGCCACCCCGCCCACGGCAAGCACGAGGACAGTCAGAACATTGCTGAGCACGGTGAAGTAACTGAAGTAGTTGGCGAGTGAGAACGAGCTACTGTCCAGGCCTCGGGCGACGATCCACGAGAGCGCGGCGAACGTGAGCGCAGCAAACGTGAGCGCAGCAAACAGAAGCCGGAATGCCCTCACGAGCACGTGTGTACCGAGTACAGCGGGCGCACGCCGCGAGGTCGTCATAGTCGATCTTGGCACGGACCGGCAGTGATTTCCCCACGTTTGCGTCGGGCAGTCCGGCTCTCGCGCCACCGGGCAGATACCCTGGTGGGCAGCATGTCCACATCAACATCCCCGTCTTCGACTCTCAGACGCACCCTGACCACCCGACTTTCGTCGGTCTCCGTGCGCGACGCCCACCGCCTCCGACGCAAGCTCGAACGTGCCCGCACCGACGATGCCCTGGCGGCGATCGAACCCGAGATCGCTCGCGCCGAGACTCTGACCTCCAACCGGCGGGCCGCGCTTCCGAAAATCGAGTACCCCGAGGCACTTCCGGTCAGCCGCCGCAAGGACGACATCGCCGCCGCGATCGAGGAACATCAGGTCGTGATCGTCGCCGGCGAAACCGGATCGGGCAAAACGACACAGATTCCCAAGATCTGTCTCGAACTGGGCCGTGGGATTCGAGGATCCATCGGCCACACCCAACCCCGTCGACTCGCTGCCAGAACGGTTGCCGAGCGCATCGCCGAGGAGGTGGGCGAGACTCTCGGACAATCAATCGGTTACAAGGTCAGATTCACCGATCAATCCTCGGACTCGACGCTGGTCAAGCTGATGACCGATGGAATTCTCTTGGCCGAGATTCAACGGGACCGGATGCTTCGGCAGTACGACACACTCATCATCGACGAGGCTCACGAACGAAGTCTGAATATCGACTTCATCCTCGGCTACCTCGCTCAGCTACTTCCCCGCCGGCCGGATCTGAAGGTGATCATCACCTCCGCAACGATCGATCCGGAACGGTTCGCCCAGCACTTCGCCCGCGACGGCGTACCGGCCCCCATCATCGAAGTGTCCGGACGCACGTTCCCCGTCGAGATGCGCTACCGGCCCCTGACGGTCGATGCAGGCGAGACCACTGTCGACCGAGATCCCGTCGACGCAGCATGCGATGCCGTAGACGAACTCATGGCCGAAGGTGAAGGCGACATTCTCGTCTTCCTCTCCGGTGAACGCGAAATCCGCGATACGGCCGATGCTTTGCGCGATCGGCAACTACGCAACACCGAGGTCGTACCCCTGTATGCGCGCTTGTCCGCTGATGAGCAGCATCGAGTGTTCTCCTCGCACACCGGCCGCCGCGTCGTTCTCTCGACCAACGTCGCCGAGACGTCACTGACGGTCCCCGGAATCAGATACGTCGTCGATCCTGGTACCGCGCGAATCTCGCGTTACTCGTTGCGCACCAAAGTCCAGCGACTCCCTATCGAGCCGATTTCGCAGGCATCGGCCCGTCAGCGGGCAGGTAGATGTGGCCGTGTGGCCGACGGAATTTGCATCCGTCTGTACTCCGAAGACGACTTCGATGCACGGCCACCGTTCACCGAACCGGAGATCCTCCGCACCAACCTCGCTTCGGTAATCCTGCAAATGACCTCCCTTGGCCTGGGCAAGATCGATGCATTCCCCTTTGTCGAGCCGCCCGATCCGCGCAGCATTCGCGACGGAATCGGTCTGCTCGAAGAGTTGGGGGCATTGAAGCCGTCCTCGAACACCGGCGAGTCCGAGCTCACGCCGATCGGACGCGAGCTGGCTCAGCTGCCAGTCGATCCACGCATGGCCCGCATGCTCGTGGAAGCGAACAAGACGGGCGCGCTCGCCGACGCTCTCGTCGTTGTTTCTGCGATGTCCATCCAGGACGTTCGCGAACGTCCCGCCGAACACCAGCAAGCAGCCGATGAGCAGCACGCGAGATTCACGGCTCCGAACTCGGACTTCCTGTCTTACACCGCACTGTGGGAATACCTTCGAGACCAACGAAACGACCTGTCGTCGAATCAGTTTCGAAGAATGTGTCGAAACGAATTCCTGCACTATCTCCGGGTGCGCGAATGGCAGGATCTGCACGGTCAACTACGTCAGATCACCAGAGGTCTCGGCTGGACTGTGCCCGACGCGCCGAGCTCGCACGATTCGTTGCACCAGGCGCTCCTGGCCGGACTTCTTTCGCACATCGGAGTCAAAGAAGGTGACAAACGCGAATTCCTCGGTGCCCGCGGAACCCACTTTGCGATATTCCCCGGGTCCGGGCTGTTCAAGAAGCCTCCACGCTGGGTGATGGCGGCCGAATTGGTCGAGACCGGACGTCTGTGGGGCCGGATGGCGGCCCGAATCGAACCCGAATGGGCCGAAAAACTCGCCCCACATCTGGTGAAACGAACGTACTCCGAGCCACATTGGTCGACGAAACGCCACTCTGCCATGGCGTACGAGCGCGTCACCCTGTACGGGCTTCCCCTCGTGACCGGCCGACCGGTCGGATACCACAGCATCGATGCAGAAGTCTCACGCGAGCTGTTCATCAGACATGCACTGGTGCAGGGCGAGTGGACGACGCAGCATCCGTTCTTTCACAAGAACCGCGCACTGCTCGACGACGTCGGCGAGCTCGAGAATCGGGCCCGCCGTCGCGACATCGTGGTCGACGACGATGCACTCTTCGAGTTCTACGACGAGAGAATCGGAGCGGAAGCCGTTTCCGCTCGCCACTTCGACACGTGGTGGAAGAAGACGCGACGCACGACGCCGGATCTACTCGACTTCACGGCATCGACCGTCGTCAATCCTGACGCTGCATCCGTACTGGGGGGCGAGTATCCCGATGCGTGGCGCCAAGGCGAGGTCCAGTTTCCGCTGACCTATCAGTTCGAGCCCGGTTCCGCCGCCGACGGAGTCAGCGCCCGCATCCCGATCGCTCTGCTTGCGCAGGTTCAACCGGTCGGATTCGACTGGCTGGTCCCAGGCATGCGAGCAGAACTTGTCAGCACACTGATCAAACTGCTGCCCAAGACTTTACGACGCAATGTGGTGCCCGCTCCCGACTTTGCCGCCGCCGCACTGACGGCGATGAAGCCGAGATCGGAACCCGTTCTCACCGCCCTGGCTCGTGAACTCTCGCGGTTGGGTTCATGCCGGATCGATCCGGCAGACTTTCAGACTTCGGAGCTCCCCGACCATCTCCGGATGACGTTTGTCGCAGTGGATATCAACGGAGACGTACTCGGATCGAACAAGGACCTGACTGCCCTCCGACGGACCCTCTCACCGCGGGTGAACCGCGAAGTTGCCAGTGCCGTCGGCCAAGCCGAGCGGGCGGCAACGCTGGCATGGACGTCCTCGACTCTGGGAACTCTCGAGGAGACCGTCTCACGTTCTGTCGGTGGCCAACGAGTCACCGGATATCCCGCACTCGTACCGGAAAGCGGTGGTGTCGCGGTCCGGGTACTGAGCACACCGGCCCAGCAACGTGCCGCAATGCGCAACGGAACCAGGGCACTGTTGAGCGAGCGTGCACCGCGCGGCACAAAGGCACTCATCGCTGGAATTCCGACAAAGGAAAGAATCGCACTCGGACAGAATCCGTACGGCAGCATCGAAGCACTACTCGAGGACTGCCGCACGACAGCAATCGACGAGTCGATGAGTGCGCACGGCGGTCCCGTCCGCTCGCCGGAAGAATTCGAAGCTCTGGTCAAGTCGGTGAATGCCGAGGTAACCGAACGCACGTCTCGGGTCCTTGCTCTGATTCGACCGATTCTGACTGCGGCCGTGGAGCTTCGAGCCGCACTCGAACGAGCAGGCGGCGAAGCCGCCGATGACGTTCGCGAACAACTAGCCGGTCTGGTGTTCAATGGCTTCGTATTCGAATTCGGCTCTGCCAGGCTCGCTGAAATTCCCCGGTACCTCACGGCCGCTACTCGACGACTCGGCTCACTACCCAGCAGCGCGAACCGGGACAAAACCGGAATGAACGCACTCGATCGAGTCTACGAGGCATACGACCGACTGCTGAAATCGCTTCCTGAAGCCAGACAGCAGAGCAAACCAGTGCAGGAGATCTTCTGGATGATCGAGGAGTTACGAATTCAACTTTTCGCGCAAGGAATTCGGACCGCGTATCCGATATCGGAAAAAAGGATCACAAAAGAAATTCAGGCCGTCAGCCAACAGTGACGGCCTCACGTCGACCATATTCACGCCTGTCCAGGGCACGCTCTCTTCAGTCGACAGTGGCAGCTGACTGTCGCTGCTCGCGAAGGTCCTGTATTTCTTTCTCGAAGTCCTCGGCCGAGCTGAAAGACTTGTACACCGACGCGAACCGAAGATACGCAACCTCGTCGAGATCTCGAAGCGGACCGAGAATGGCCAGTCCGACCTCGTTGCTCGGGATCTCGGCCGATCCGGACGCCCGAACTGCATCCTCGACCTGCTGAGCCAACAGATTCAAGGCGTCGTTGTCGACATCTCGGCCCTGGCAGGCACGACGGACACCTCGCACCACTTTCTCGCGGCTGAAGGGCTCGGTAACTCCGCTGCGTTTCACTACAGCCAGGACAGCAGTTTCCACTGTGGTGAAGCGGCGTCCACACTCCGGGCATGAGCGACGACGACGGATCGCCTGACCTTCGTCCGCCTCGCGAGAGTCCACCACGCGGGAGTCGGGGTGCTTGCAGAACGGGCAATGCATGTAAGAGCCTCCGTCGTAGCCGTCACACCATCTCGTAGGTAACGCAAGAGGTGCAGGTACTGAGGATACTCGGACAGCTATCGGACCCAGTGCTGCGTACCTGGCTCGGTCACCGAGGAGTGCTTCAGGCATCGCTGCATCACTTGCCCGCGTCGGTGGCCGTGGTGAGGTCCTGCACGGCAGTACCGACGAAACCGCCTTGCTCCACGACCGCAACTTCACCCGCTGAGCCGCTGTCGAGATGTCCGGCGCGTAGATTCGCCAGCCCAACGAAGCCCAGAAGAACAATGACCGTGAGCAGCACCCCCGCGATCGTGGCGGTCCATGAAATCGTCTGACGTGACGTCTCTTCGTCGAATCGTCGATCGGCGGAGTTCTGATCGATGAACCGATTGCCGCCGTCCTGTGGCGCCGCGGTGTGAAGGTAGTGCCGACGTTCGAGTGATGCGCATGACGTGCGCGGCCGAGAAGTACGGACAGACGACGCCGAGCGTGCTGTGCGATCGAGGGTGTCGCGACCATCTGCACTGCGATCTGCTGCTGCGAGACTGGTGAGAGCTCTGGGGCGCTCTGTCGTGATGCTCATCGGAACCTCCACTGCGGTGTACAGATCGACCGTGACGATGCTCGCGGGTGCCGCGATATTCACCTTTGTTCGATCAGGCGTTCGATGAACGCTTGTTCGAAGTTCTATCACGCGGCTCGGACAATGTCAGCAGAAGTTACGACACGGATCGAACAGATGTTTGATCGAACAGGGTTTTCGGGCTAGATTCGTGTCAGAAACCACACGTCACATCCACACCACGCGTTCGGGCTACTCGAGCACACGAGAAGGCCCGGCAGGGGAAGGCGATGCAGGAGGATGCACGAATGAAAGAAGAGACCTCGTCAGGGTCACCGAAGTCCACGGGCAAGACGAGCGGCAAGGCAAGCGGGAAGGCGAAGGCCACGGTAGCGAGCGCGAAGGCGCGCGGAGGTACCGCCAGCGGAAAGGCCACCGCTCCATCCGCCAAGACCGCCGGAACCGCCAAGGTGACCGCAGCCCCCAAGCCAACCTCAGTGCCGACGGCGAAGGCATTCGAAGGTGAGGGCACCGACATCAATGCGGGTCTGACCGAACGTCAACGCAAGGTTCTCGAGGTCATCAGAGCTTCGGTGACCGAGCGTGGCTACCCGCCGAGTATCCGGGAGATCGGGGATGCGGTCGGGTTGACCTCTACGTCGTCGGTCGCTCATCAACTTCGAACGCTGGAGCGCAAAGGCTTCCTCCGACGTGATCCGAACCGCCCACGCGCAGTCGATGTACGCGGACTCGACGAGGTTCAGGCAGACCACGCTGCAGCCGTAGCCGACGGTTCGGCGCCTGCGGAGGATCAGCTGCCGACTCCGACGTTCGTTCCGGTACTGGGACGAATCGCTGCCGGCGGTCCGATTCTTGCCGAGCAGGCGGTCGAAGACGTTTTCCCTCTCCCCCGCGAACTGGTCGGCCAGGGTTCGCTGTTCCTGCTGAGAGTGGTCGGCGAATCGATGATCGAAGCAGCGATCTGCGATGGCGACTGGGTGGTGGTTCGACAGCAGAGTGTCGCCGACAACGGTGACATCGTTGCAGCCATGATCGAAGGCGAAGCCACGGTGAAGACGTTCAAGCGCACCAAGGGTGAGGTATGGCTGTTGCCGCACAACCCGTTGTTCGAACCGATCCCGGGCAATGACGCAGCTATCCTCGGCAAGGTCGTCACGGTCATGCGCAAGCTCTGATCAGCGAGTTCGCACGAATGAAGGGCCGCAACCTCAGGTTTCGAGGTTGCGGCCCTTCTATGTATCGATCGAGAGGTGAGTACTAGAGATTCAGTCCCCGCCCGATGATTTCCTTCATGATCTCGGTCGTTCCGCCGTAGATCGTCTGCACGCGAGAGTCCATGTATGCCTTGGCGATCGGGTATTCCTTCATGTATCCGTATCCGCCATGCAGCTGCAGGCAGCGGTCGATGAGACGCACCTGGTTCTCGGTGGTCCACCACTTGGCCATTGCGGCTTCCTGGACTGTCAGCTTGCCGTCGTTGAGCAGTTCGATGAATTTGTCGACCATGATCCGTGAGGCCGTCGTCTCGGTTGCCAACTCCGCCAGCACGAATCGTGTGTTCTGGAATTTGCCGATGGACTTACCGAAGGCCTTGCGATCACGGCAGTACTGAATTGTCATGTCGAGCGCCGACTCCATGGCGGCTGCTGCGACGACCGCGATGGACAGTCGTTCCTGAGGCAGGTTCTGCATCAGGTAGATGAAGCCCATCCCCTCCTCACCGAGAAGGTTCGCGGCCGGCACGCGAACGTCGGTGAAGCTGAGTTCGGCGGTGTCCTGGGCCTTCATCCCGATCTTGTCGAGATTGCGTCCGCGTTCGAATCCAGGCATATCGCGCTCGACGACGAGCAAGCTGAATCCCTGCGCACCCTTGTCGGGGTCGGTGCAGGCTACGACAATGACGAGGTCGGCGTTGATTCCGTTGGTGATGAACGTCTTCGACCCGTTGAGGACCCATTCGTCACCATCACGAACAGCCTTGGTCTTGATTCCCTGCAAATCGCTTCCGGTACCGGGCTCGGTCATCGCGATCGCGGTGATCAACTCACCGGAACTGAATCCTGGTAGCCAACGCTGCTTCTGTTCTTCGTTCGTCAGATTCACTAGGTATGGCGCGACGACGTCGTTGTGCAGCGTGAATCCGATTCCGCTGTAGCCGCCGCGAGTGGTTTCCTCGGTGACGATGGCGTTGTAGCGGAAGTCCTTGACACCGCCACCGCCGTACTCCTCCGGCACGTCGGTGCCGAGGAACCCCTGCTTTCCAGCTTCTACCCACACCCAACGATCGACGAGATTCTGCTCTTCCCACTTGGCATGGTTCGGCGCAACGTGTTGGTCGAGGAACTTGCGGTACGACTCGCGGAACATGTCGTGCTCGGAATCGAATATCGTGCGTTCCACTTCGGTCTCCTTCGAATTGCCAACCGGCGGCACAATGTTTCACCGCCGGTGAACTGACTTCATTCGAGCCTACGGCCGAGTTGGTCACACGGTCGATGACCGAGCCGCGCGGAATCGGTGACCGAAGACCGTACCGCTATCGGCGCGGTGTGCGAGATAGTGCGCGCAGAACGGGATAACCGACCAAGATTCCGACCGATCCCCAGGCGATACCGCCGAGCTCCACCGATCCGACCGTCAGCGTCAGATCGCCGATGCCGGCAACGATGGCAACAGCAACGACGACCAGGTTGACGGGATCGGTGAAATCGACCTTGCTATCCGACCAGATCCGCACACCCAGCAGGCCGATCAGTCCGTACAGAACCAGTGTCGCGCCGCCGATGACTCCGTCCGGGACCGTGAACACCAACGCACCGAACTTCGGCGAGAACGCGAGCACGACGGCCGTCACCGCGGCCACCCAGTAGGCCGCGGTCGAATACACGCGGGTCGCCGCCATCACGCCGATGTTCTCGGCGTAGGTCGTCGTGCCCGAGCCACCCGCAGCACCTGCCAGCGTCGTCGCCAATCCATCTGCGATGAGTGCGTCCCCGGCGAGGTCGTCGAGTTTCTTACCCGTCATTGCCGACACTGCTTTGACGTGGCCGACGTTCTCGGCCACGAGAACGATGACGACGGGTAGCGCGATGAGTACGACGGACAATTCGAACGTCGGTCCGCGGAATTCGGGAATACCGATCCATTCCGCAGCCCTCATCGCGTCGAGTTTGACGTCCGAGATCTGCCCTGATACGGCAGCGAATACCCATCCGACGATGACACCGACAAGGATTCCGAGGCGTCCGAGCAGTCCCGGGCCGGCGACGGTCACCAGCAGGATCGCCGCGAGAGTCACCGTGGCCACGAGTGGCTGAGCTTCGAACGACGACGTCGCTGCGGGAGCGAGGTTGAGTCCGATGAGAACCACGACCGCACCTGTGACGACCGGAGGCATCACCGCTTCGATGAGTCGTCCGCCCGCGAACTTGACGACCAATCCGACGAGGGTCAGCACGACGCCTACGGACATGACTGCGCCGAGTTGCGCGGCGGGGCCGCTTGCCTGCGCCGCACTGAGTGGTGCAATGAAAGCGAACGAGGATCCGAGATAGCTGGGGATGCGCCCCCGCGTGATCACGAGGAACAGCGCGGTACCGATGCCCGAGAACAACAGGGTCGTGGTGACGGGAAATCCGGTCACCGTGGGAACGAGCAACGTGGCGCCGAACATGGCGATGACGTGCTGCATACCGATACCCACGGTGCGCGGCCACGACAGGCGCTGGTCCGGTGCCACAACCGCCCCTGCCTCGACGTTCTTGCCGTTGCCGTGCAGGGTCCATCCGAATTGTCTTCTCACGGGTTCGAATCCTAGGGCCTGCCGCTTCGTCACTCGTTCAGGATCGACGCTGCCGCCTCACGTGCCGCAGTGGCACTGTCGGTCTTCGACGCGGCCGCGGCCGCGCGCCGGCATTGCTCGAGCGTGACCGTGGACAATTTCGCCCCTACGTGTGCGACTGCGGCCGACGCAGCGGACAGTGACGTGACGCCGAGGCCAACCAGGACGCACGCCAACAGTGGGTCGGCGGCGGCCTCTCCGCATACTCCAACCGGCTTGCCCACGGCCATACCTGCCTTCGCGGTGTGGGCGACCAGCGCGATGACCGCCGGCTGCCACGGATCGGTGAGCGATGCGAGTTGGGAGGACATCCGATCGGCAGCCATGGTGTATTGCGCCAGATCATTCGTTCCGATCGACAGAAACTCCACATGCTCGAGAATGTGCTCGGCGAGCAGCGCCGCGGCCGGGACCTCGATCATGACGCCCGGAGTCAAACCCCTCTCGCGGACGTCGGCGGTGAACGCGGCTGCTTCGGCCGCGGTGGCAATCATGGGTGCCATTACCCAAGGACTCGACTTGGTGGCCGCGGCAGCCGCAGCGATCCCGTCGAGCTGACGATAGAGAATTCCTCTGTCCTGCTCGGCGATTCGGATGCCACGAATACCCAGTGCGGGGTTTGCCTCGTCCGGATGATTGGCGAAACGCAGGGGCTTGTCCGATCCGGCGTCGAGGGTACGAACGACAACCTTGTGCCCGGCGAACGCATCGAGAACTTGGCCGTAGATTTCGGCCTGCTCGTCGACGCTCGGTTCCGAGTCGCGATCCAGGAAGCACAGTTCGGTGCGAAAGAGTCCGATGCCGTCGGCGGCAGTCTTCCGCGCTGCGCGAGCTCCCGCGCCGTCCTGAACGTTGGCAAGGATGTCGACTCGGTGGCCGTCTGCGGTAACTCCGGGCCCTGTCCATTGGGACACCCGATCCAATTCGGTTCGAGCCGAGTCCACCGACGCTTTCGCGAGCGTCGCATCGGGCTCGAGCACGATATCGCCGGTGATTCCGTTCACCAAAGCGGGAGCACCTTCGGCTACATCGTCGAGCCCCGTGACCGCCACGACGCACGGGATGCCGAGCTGACGCGCAATGATCGCGGTGTGGCTTGTCGGTCCACCGAGTGATGTTGCCAGTGCGAGAACCAACCGCGCGTCGAGTCCCGCCGTGTCAGCAGGCGCCAAATCGTCGGCGAAGAGTACCGAGGGCGTCTCGGGAGTCGGAACCCCAGGCTCGGGGATGCCCAGTATTTCGGCGATAACACGGTCGCGGATGTCACGCAGGTCGGTCACGCGCTCGGCCATCAGTCCGCCGAGCTTGGTGAACATGGCGACGAACTGCTCGGTTGCGGCGACTGTTGCCGAAGTTGCGAGAGCGCCCTTCGCGATGAGTTTCTCGGCGGCGCCTATCCAGCCGCGATCCTGGGCCATGGCTGCATTTGCCGATAGCACTTCCGACGCTGCTCCGGTGGCCAGTTCCGCACGGGCACGCAGTCTCGCCGAAACATTTGCTGCGCTCGAACGGAAACGTTCGAGTTCGGTTCCTCGCTCCGCCTCGTCGACGACAGTTGTGTCGACGGGGACATCCGGACGCTTGCCCGGGCGGATGACCGGGCCGTATCCGACACCCGGGACTACCGGCGTTCCATGCAGAACCGACGAGCCCGACAACGTCAGGGCTTCTCCTGCAGCCGTGGCACCTTCTCGTGTGTCGGCTCGAAGCGATTCCGCCATGCGTCCTCCTCGGTTTCTGGAACAAGTGTGGTGTAACTCGTAGAACTACCTCTGATGTGACTGAGATTACTCTTTGCTCTTGACATGTCAACACATACGGGCGTAAAACAACATAAACCAACAATAGTTCGGAGGGAGGCGCAGGTGTACGCAGAAGAGCGCCAGCAAGCAATCGCCGAGGTGATCAGCAACCGCGGTCGAGTCTCTGTTGCAGATCTGTCGACCACATACGGCGTGACGACCGAGACCGTTCGACGCGACCTTGCAGTCCTCGACCGCCTCGGGGTTGTCCGCAGGGTCCACGGTGGTGCAGTTCCGGCGTCGGCCTTGACCGCCACCGAACCGGGCGTCGGCGAGCGCGAGTACACGCGGGCCGAGCAGAAGGACGCAATAGCGGCCGCAGCGCTCGCCTACCTACCGCTCAACGGCGGTAGCGCCGTCTTCGATGCAGGAACCACCACCGGTCGACTCGCCGCCCTTCTCAGCAACGAACGCGAGCTGACACTCATCACCAATTCGATTCCTATCGCTGCCCGTGTCGCACCTCTGGCGGGGGTGAAGCTTCACGTTCTCGGCGGTCGGGTCCGCGGCACGACACAGGCTGCCGTGGGCGAGGAAGCGTTGTCGGCTTTGGAATGGCTGCGCGTCGATGTGGCATTCATCGGGACCAACGCACTCAGTGTGGGGCACGGGTTGTCCACGCCCGACAGTGACGAAGCCGCCGTGAAACGAGCGATGGTGCGCACCGCCAACCATGTCGTCGTGTTGTCGGATTCATCCAAGATCGGCCGCGAGCACCTCGTCAGCTTCGGTCGCCTGGACAACATCGACGTTCTGATAACCGACGACGAGATCGACGAGACGGATCGTAAAAGTTTGACCGACAACGGAATCGAGGTCGTGATCGCATGATCGTCACACTGACAGCCAATCCGAGCATCGACCGGACAGTCGTGCTCGACTCCGAGCTAGTCCGCGGCGGGGTGTATCGAGCGCGGGCATCGGTCAGCGATCCAGGCGGAAAGGGCGTCAACGTGGCCCGGGTCCTGACCTCGTCCGGAGTGCAGGCGATGGCCGTCCTACCTGCAGCGCCGACGGATCCACTCCTCGCTGCGTTGGAGACGAAAGGCGTCCGTTACTGCGCTGTACCGACGAGCGGACAGGCTCGAACCAACATCACCGTGAGCGAACCAGCTGGAACGACGACGAAGATCAACGAACCGGGAGCAACCCTGACCGTAGCCACTCGGCAGGAATTGTTCGATGCGGTTCTCGATCTGGGCCGGGACGCCGCATGGGTCGTACTGTCCGGATCGCTTCCGCCCGGCATCCCCACCGACTGGTACGCAAGCATCGTGCAGGCGCTACGCGATACACCGTCGAAGGTTGCCGTCGATACCTCCGACGCGCCGCTCCTTGCGCTCGCTGCCTCGTTCCCCGAATCTGCTCCCGACTTGGTGAAGCCGAACTCCGAGGAACTCGCGCAACTCACCGGAGCGAATGCCGAAGAATTGGAACGCGCTGCGGCGGCGGGCGATCCGACGGCTACGGTCACCGCCTGCCGGATACTCCTCGATCGCGGAGTCGGTGCGGTACTCGCGACGCTCGGCAGCGCGGGAGCGGTACTCGTCTCCACCGAGGGCGCGTGGTTCGCGATCCCACCTCGGATCGAGGCCCTCAGCACCGTGGGGGCGGGCGATTCCTCGCTTGCCGGCTACATCCTGGCCGATATCGAACGATGCTCGGGTGCGGACAAGCTCCGCCGAGCCGTTGCCTACGGCACCGCAGCTACCGCTCTCCCCGGTACGACGTTGCCGACGCCCGAGCAAGCTCACCCTGAATCGGTGACAGTGCGGGCGCTCGATTCACCGCATACCAGCTCGACTATCCCCCCGACCTCATCCCCCACCCGTTCGTCGACACACTCCTAGGAGCGAAGTCATGTCCACACCAACCAGCGATCCCGCGATCATCGCGGAGGAGCTCATCCTCCTCGATGCCGATCTCGGCGCCTCCAAAGATGCTGTCATCGAACGACTCTCGGAGCTACTTGCCACAGCCGGTCGTGCCACCGATGCGGCCCCGCTCCGCGAAGCCGCCCTGGCTCGCGAGGCTCAGTCCGCTACCGGCCTACCAGGCGGGATCGCCATCCCACACTGCCGTGCAGAGGCAGTCACCTCGGCATCCCTCGGTTTCGCACGGCTCGATCCCAAGGTCGACTTCGGAGCACCCGACGGTCCTGCAGACCTGGTGTTCCTGATCGCCGCCCCCGCGGGTGCCGGCTCAGCCCATATGAAGCTGCTCTCCAGTCTGGCTCGCGCCCTGGTCAAGCCAGAGTTCGTCACCGCGCTGCGAGACGCCCCCTCGCCGGCCGACATCGTCGCGCTCGTAGACGGCGTCATCAACCCGGCGGCAAAGACGTCCGTAAAGGCCCCCGCAATGGCTGCGGCACCTTCCGTTCCAGAAGCCTCGGCGCCGGCGGCCACCTCTGCTGCCAAGCACATCGTGGCGGTGACGGCATGTCCCACCGGAATTGCCCACACCTACATGGCTGCTGACTCGCTAGTCGCCGCCGGTGAGCGCGCTGGAGTCACCGTGCATGTGGAGACGCAGGGATCGAGCGGTAGCACTCCCCTCGATCCGGCTCTGATCGCCAGCGCCGAGGCCGTCATCTTCGCCACCGATGTCGGCGTCAAGGGCAAAGAACGATTTGCGGGCAAGCCCGTCGTATCCTCGGGTGTCAAACGCGCGATCAACGAACCCGACGTCATGGTGACCGAGGCATTGCGCGCCGCCGAAAATCCCGATGCCGCACGTGTTTCCGGAACCGCGGCAGCAGCAGGATTGACCAACACCGGCGCAGGAGAACTGGGTTGGGGCACACGCATCCGGCAGATTCTGCTGACCGGCGTCAGCTACATGATTCCGTTCGTCGCAGCGGGTGGTCTGCTGATCGCTCTCGGCTTCCTGCTGGGTGGATACGAGATCAAGGATGTCGCCGAGGACATCGTTGTCAACAACTCCCTCACCTCGCTTCCCACCGGAGGGCTGACCGCGTACCTCGGCGCGGTGCTGTTCCAGATCGGCGCGTTGTCGTTCAGCTTCCTGGTGCCTGCACTGGCCGGCTACATCTCGTATGCCATCGCCGACAGACCCGGCCTTGCTCCGGGCTTCACGGCAGGCGCTGTCGCCGTGCTCGTCGGTGCGGGCTTCATCGGTGGTCTCGTCGGCGGTCTGATCGCGGGCTTCGTTGCACTCTGGATCAGCAGGTGGAAGATCCCGACGGTTCTCCGCGGCCTCATGCCCGTCGTCATCATTCCGCTGTTCGCCACCTTGATCGTCGGCGGCATCATGTTCCTCGTGCTCGGCAAGCCGCTTGCCGCCATCACCAGCGGACTGACCAACTGGCTCAACGGTCTGACCGGCAGCTCGATCATCATCCTGGGCATCATCCTCGGACTCATGATGTGCTTCGACCTAGGCGGACCGGTCAACAAGGCTGCTTACGCGTTCGCCACCGCAGGTCTGTCCGTCACCGACACTGCGTCGCTTCGCATCATGGCAGCAGTGATGGCCGCAGGAATGGTTCCCCCTCTTGCTCTTGCCCTGGCGTCCGCTGTCCGCCCCAAGATCTTCACCGAGGCAGAACGCGAAAACGGTAAGGCTGCATGGTTCCTCGGTGCCGCATTCATCTCCGAGGGCGCCATTCCGTTTGCCGCAGCAGACCCGCTGCGCGTCATCCCGTCGATGATGGCAGGTGGAGCAGTCACCGGCGCACTGGTCATGGCCATGGACGTGACGCTGAGTGCGCCACACGGTGGAATCTTCGTTTTCTTCGCCGTCGGCGGGATCCTATGGTTCCTCGTCGCCCTCGCAGCAGGCACGATCGTCTCGGCAGCGCTGGTCATCGCAGCGAAGCAGTTCGTCAAGGGCAAGAACTCGCCCACCGAGGCAGAGCTCGACCCCGATCTCGTCACCGCCTGAACGACCACCCTGCTACACACAACCAAGGAGCACATCATGCCCAGCACCACAGTCGCCGTCGGATCGTCCATCGGCCTGCACGCTCGCCCCGCGGCCCTCATCGCCGACGCCGTTGCCGCAGCAGGCGTCGACGTCACCCTGGCGGTGGAAGACCAGGAGCCGGTCGACGCCGGATCCGCGCTGATGATCATGACCCTCGGCGCCACCAAGGGGACCGAGGTCGTCGTCGAGAGCGAGGATCAGGCAACACTCGACAAGATCGTGGCGCTGGTAGCTGCCGATCTGGACGCCTGACGTCACTTCAGGTCACCTGCGGCGTGCAGCCCTGACGCCGTAGGCAACCGACAGCAGAACGAGAACACTCGCGACGGCCATTGCACCGAGTACCCATCGGCTCTTCGATTCGGACTCGGCACCGGCCGTCGCGAGTTGTGTATCGGTACGTTCGGCGGCCACCAGATCGGTTGCACCACGAAGAATCTGGATGGGGGGCAGCGGTCCGGTCGCTGCCCCCGACGCGACTGCCTCCGATGCGACGAGAAGGTTTCCATCGGAATCGAAGGCCAGCGCCTCACCCTGAGGCTGCTGGGGCGCCGCGACAACGACAGGATCTTTGCCGAGGGCCTCCACGATATTGCCGTCTCGGACGTCGAACAGGTAGAGATCGTTGTACGTTCGGACCGCGACAACGGTGCCGTCAGCACTGATCGCCCCTCCGGTGGCCAAAATCGAACCGGCGACGAAGGACGGACCACCGGGAGTTGCGGTGCGCTGGAAGGTCAACTCGCCGACCTTCTGCAGTGGCGTCGGACCGGGTGACGGCAACCGATCGACGGTCGTGTCGCCGACAGGGACGTAGATCCCGCTGACTCCGGAAAGCTTCTTGGTCACCACGACCGGCCGTCCCGACGGCTCGATCAGCAGTGTCTCCGCGTCGTGTGGTCCGTCCGGATACGTCAGACGATGCAGTTCACCCGCACCGGTCGAGGGATCCATGCCGGTGATCGCGATGGTGTCGCGGCGCGCACGGTTGTCTCCGGTGTCGGAAAGCCACAGGCGTCCGCCGTGAGAAGCAAGATCTTCGACATCGTAGGGATCGACAGGAACGTCGAGCCAACGCACGACCGCACATTGCTCGTCGAGCACAGCCAGCCGATGATCGGTACCGCTGTCGCCGATCGCATAGAGCACACCGTCGATCGAAGTCAGACCGGAGAGCTCTTCGAGACCCGGATCCACAGGGCTGCAATATGTTTCGAACTGCGCGCTGCGAACCTCTGGTGCCGCACTCGCCGGTGCGGCCCCGAGAAGTGCACACGAGAGCGCCCCCGCAATCACAATCGATCGCATCGACTCAGGCAGGAGCCACTGCAGCGCCGACGGCGAACTCGGCGAGCACCGAGGCTAGTGCGGTAGGCACCCGAGCCTCGACGCGTGTGCCGTCGGCCTCGTGCGAGGACTGCGTGATCCGGCCTTCGGTGTGGATCCGAGCTACGAGATCGCCGCGCGTATACGGCACCAGTACGTCGACCTGTGCTTCCGGCCAGGCTAGGACTTCGCCGAGATGATCACGCAACTCTTCGATTCCCTCACCCGTCCGTGCAGAGACGAAGCGCGCTCCCGGGAACAAACCACGAAGCTGAGTCAATTGCACCGGATCTGCGGCATCGATCTTGTTGACCACGATCAGTTCCGGCGGCATCTTGGACTCTCGTTCCTTGACGACGTCCATGATCACCTCGCGAACTGCGGTGATCTGGTCCACGGGGAGCGGATCGGAACCGTCGACGACGTGCAGCAACAGATCGGCGTCCGTCACTTCCTCCAACGTCGAACGGAAGGCTTCCACCAGTTGGGTCGGCAGATGGCGCACGAATCCGACAGTGTCGGTGAGCACGATCGCGCGGCCGTCTTCGAGCGTCGACCTGCGAGAGGTCGGGTCGAGGGTGGCGAACAGTGCGTTCTGTACCAGCACGCCCGAACCGGTGAGCGCATTGAGCACACTCGACTTGCCTGCGTTGGTGTACCCGACGATCGCGATGGACGGCACCGTGCTCTCGAGGCGACGCTCACGCTTGGTGTCGCGAGCTTGCTTCATGCCCTTGATCTCACGGCGAAGCTTGGCCATACGCTCACGAATGCGTCGCCGGTCGGTTTCGATCTTCGTCTCACCGGGGCCACGAAGTCCTACCCCGCCGTTGCTTCCCGCCCGGCCACCCGCCTGACGTGACATGGACTCGCCCCAGCCGCGAAGCCGAGGGAGCATGTACTCCATCTGCGCGAACGCCACCTGCGCCTTGCCCTCGCGCGAGGTTGCATGTTGAGCGAAGATATCGAGGATCAACGCCGTCCGGTCGATAACCTTGACCTTGACGACCTTCTCCAGTGCATTGAGCTGAGCCGGGGTCAATTCACCGTCACACACCACGGTGTCGGCGCCTGTCGTCACGACGACATCACGGACCTCTTTGGCCTTGCCGGAACCGATGTAGGTCGCCGCATCGGGCTTGTCGCGTCGCTGCACGAGCGCTTCCAGTACCTCTGATCCTGCAGTTTCGGCCAACGCAGCCAGCTCCGCCATACTCGATTCCGCTTGCGCTGCGGTGCCGCTGGTCCACACACCGACCAAGACGACTCGTTCGAGCCGCAACTGCCGGTACTCGACCTCGGTGACGTCCTCGAGCTCGGTAGACAAACCTGCCACACGACGCAATGCAGTACGTTCTTCGAGCTGCATGTCTCCAGCGGACGGAGAGGACTCATCGGCGGGGAGCGGTGATCGGGAGAGTCGACGCGACCAGGCATCGGACTCCTGCCGAGTCCACGACGAGCTTTGCTCTGCTCCACTGTCCTGCGCGGCGCCAGTCTCGGCGGTGTCGCGATCAGCCGTGTCCGGCCCAGAAAAGTGTTGCTCAGGGGGATGCTGCTCAGTGAGGTTCTGCTTCACTGAATCCTGCTGTTCTGAATCCGTTATATCGTCATTCCTCGAGTCGGAATCGCTATCGATTCGATGTGTGTTGGTCATACGCCGTCAATGATCCACTAAATCCCCAGCGCATGCACATGAGATTCACGCACGCTCGCGCCACCACTGGTCATCGATGGTGCCGTTCGCCAATAGCACAGACGGCCCGCGAAGCGATGCGCCCTCGTCGTCGATCGACACCGTCACTTCGCCTCCTGGCACACATACCACCACTCGACCGGAATCGAGACCTTCGTACGACAACGCTGCCGCTGCTGCTGCCACCGTGCCGGTCCCGCACGAACGCGTCTCCCCTACCCCGCGCTCGAAAACTCGCATGTCGACGCGACCGGATTGCAGTCGGGTGAGGATTTCGACGTTGGCCCCCGCGGTGAAGAAACCGCCGTCCAGTTCCGGGGGCATCGACAGATCGAGCGCACGTAGTGAAGTGATGTCGGCGGCCGGGTCCACGCACGCCAGATGGGGATTTCCGACGTCGATTCCGATGCCGTCGTACTGACGTCCGTCGAGGGTCGTAGTGCTGGCACCCATCAAGTGGACTTCGCCCATCCCGACGGTGACGTCTGCGGTGGTGTCATCGAAAGCGTGCACCGTGACCGGTCGCGCGCCTGCCCGGGAACCGACAACGAAACAATCGCTCGATTCGAGGCCGTTCGCACGCAGGTAGTGCGCAAATACCCGAACTCCGTTGCCGCACATCTCGGCGATGCTGCCGTCGGCGTTCCGGTAGTCCATGAACCAGTCTGTTGGCCCGACGCCCGCGGGCAGGCGGTCGAGGACACCTGCCTCGCGAAGATGCCCTGCGCGTGAGACCCGCAGCACTCCGTCTGCTCCGAGGCCCTGCCGGCGATCACACAGGGCCGTCACGCGGGCACGAAGTAGCTCGATCTCGACGTCCGGATCGTGCAGCACGAGAAAGTCGTTCTGCGTTCCGTGGCCCTTGGCGAAATGCATAGCCGGAAGTCTACGGGTGCGCTCCTGCTGACTTCCGACTCAACCTCCGACGATGGCCAGCGCCGAGTCGCGCAGAGCAGGATCGGCGCCATCGAGCCAGTCGACGCGCGGATCCCGACGGAACCACGATCGCTGACGACGGACATAACGGCGAGTTCCAATGAATGTCCGTTCGCGCGCGAAATCCAGATCGCACTCCCCTGCAAGATAGTCGAGCACCTGGGCGTACCCGATCGCGCGCGGAGCAGTGACCCCCTCACGCAGGCCGACGCCGACGAGGTGTTCGACCTCCCCGACCAGGCCGGCAGAGAACATCACGTCCGTCCTGCGCGCGATGCGCTCGTCCAACTCGGTCGTGTCGCGGTCGACACCGAGAAGTTTCGTCCCCCAGCGCGGTTTTCCGATCTTCGGCGCCGACGCGGCGAAAGGCTTACCGGTGATCTCGACTACCTCCAACGCACGGACGAGCCGGCGGCCGTCGGTGGCCAGGATCGATGCCGCGGCTTCGGGGTCTCGTTCTTCGAGCGCTCGATACACCGCATCGGTTCCGCCGTCCGCCAGTATCTGCTCCCACTTCGTCCGGACCTGGGGATCGGTGGCCGGGAACGCCCACTCGTCCAGCAAGGATTGGACGTACATCATCGAACCACCGACGATGATGGGAACGCGGCCGCGCGCCAAGATGGCGTCCACCTCCAAGGCCGCGGCGTCCTGATATCTCGCGACTGTGGCTGTCTCGGTCACATCGAGGACATCGAGCAGATGGTGTGCGATGCCGCGCCGCTCGCCCACCGGCAGTTTTGCAGTGCCTATATCCATTCCGCGGTACTGCTGCATGGCGTCGATGTTGACGATCTCACCGTCCAACGTCTCCGCCAGATCGAGGCCCAGATCGGACTTCCCGGTCGCGGTGGGGCCGATCACGGCGATCGGAACCCTCACAACGACTCCCCAGACAACGACTCCCCAGAGAACGACTCCCAAGTACCGACGAAATAGCCGACGCCGAAAGGCGCGCCTCGGTAGAGAGTCCTCGGCCGCATCTCACCGTCACCCACGATCCCGGCCAGCGTCTGCCATGCAGCAGTGCCCTCCACGCCGACTCCAGCACACACCTGTCGATCGAGTCCGGCGAGCGCATCGACATCGGCGTGTGCCAGCGCATCATCGATCTTGTTCTGTACCTCTTCCGCGCGTGGGTCGAAGGATCCGGGGGCCTTCGCCGTCAGCATCGTCGACCCGTCGGCCACCACCAGCAATCCCCATGGCTCCGCGCTGTCATCCATCGACTTCCGAAGTTCGCGGCCGATGCTCACACAGCTCTCGCTCGGTGTGTCGCGCCCCGCCAGGTGCACGTCGACAACCGCGCCCGGGGCACTGTGGTCTCGAATCCACCCCGCTACCAGCGCGGCCAAGGGAATGGTCGAATCGATCTCCGTGGTGACGTCCGCGGGTGAGAACGCGACTTTCACATCGACGCCGTAAGCGCCGAAGCTTCCACGTGAGTCCGAAGGAACGGTACGGGCTTTCTCGTGCACACCCAGCGCAATCCATCGGTCCGCGAGCGCACCCAGCATGCCACCGGCTTCGAGGGTCGCGGCTCGAACCGCGAGCGCTTCCGAGACCGAGTGTCCGGTCAATTCGGGAATCAGGATTGGGGGCGACGGCACGATGGCTACTGCAGACAACACGGCGCCAACGCTAGTCGCTCGTATCCAAGCCCCACCGACACGGCAGCGAAATGACGGACGGCGACGCGTAGAAGCGTCTGACCTGTTTGAATGGTGAGCACGGTAGGCATCGAGTGTCCATGGTGTCCACTGCGTCGACGGTGGCACCGGATAGTCGGAGTGGTCCACCGTGACTTTCAGCGCGATAGAGGCAGCCGTGACGCGCGGCAGAGATGAGGAGCAATGTCCGATCTTGGCGACACCACCAGCGGATCCACCGAGCAGCCCGCCCAGACACCTGGAGCGAGCACCCCGATCGCCCCAACACCGACCGCCCCAACACCGAGTGCCCCCAAGCCAGGGGCACCCAAGCCTGGGGGTCCGAAACCGGGAGCACCCAAACCAAGGATCGACGGCGGGGTTGCCAAACCTCATCCCGTGTCTTCCCACGTCCCGTCCGTCGTCCCGACGATCGCGCCGCCCAGCGATCCCAACAAATTCGGCCGAGTGGACGACGACGGCGCTGCCTGGGTGAAGACCGCGGACGGCGAACGACAGATCGGATCGTGGCAGGCCGGAGACGCTGCCGAAGGTCTCGCACACTTCGGTCGTCGCTACGACGACCTTTCCACCGAGGTTGCTTTGCTCGAAGCCAGGCTCGCTGCGGGCTCCGGAGATGCGAAGAAGACGAAGGCAGCTGCCTTGGCCTTGCTCGAAACGCTTCCCACCGCCGCAGTGATCGGCGACATCGCCGGCTTGCACCACCGCCTGGAGATCGTCGTCGAGCACTCCGAGGCCGCTGCAGCCGTCGCGAAGCAAGAGAAGGAGATCGAGCGCGCCGCACACACTTCCCGCAAGGAGGAGTTGGCGACCGAGGCCGAGCAGATCGGTAGCGAGTCCACGCAATGGAAAAATGCCGGCGACCGTCTGCGGGAAATTCTCGACGAGTGGAAGACGATCCGCGGAGTGGATCGCAAGGTCGACGATGCTCTGTGGAAGCGTTACTCGAAAGCCCGGGAGAACTTCAATCGACGTAGAGGCGCTCACTTCGCCGATCTCGATCGCGAGCGGGGTGCCGCGAAAACTCGCAAGGAAGAACTGGTCGAGCAGGCTCAGGCCCTCGCGTCGTCGACCGATTGGGGTCCCACGGCCGCCGCATTCCGCGATCTGCTCGTCGACTGGAAAGCTGCCGGCCGCGCGCCTCGCGATGCCGACGACGCTCTGTGGAAGGACTTCAAAGCCGCCCAGGATGTGTTCTTCGCTGCGCGCAATTCTGCGGCATCCGAGCGCGACGCGGAATTCGAATCGAATGCGACCGCGAAAGAAGAACTGCTTGCAAAATACGGCAACATAAATCCCAGTAGCGACCTCGATGGTGCGCGTGCGACTCTCCGTGACCTTCAAGAGAAGTGGGACGCGCTGGGCAAGGTTCCGCGGGACAAGATGCAGGAACTCGAAGGCCGCTTACGCGCCCTGGAAAAGTCGGTTCGGGACGCGGTGGACGCACAGTGGCGACGCACCGATCCGGAGGCGTTGGCCCGCGCTGCTCAGTTCCGCGAGCGCGTCGCTCAGTTCGAAGAGCAGGCCGCCAAAGCTCGAGCGGCAGGCAAGGACAAGGACGCCAAGCGTGCGCTCGAGCAAGCGCAGCAATGGCGCGAGTGGGCCGAAGCGGCAGAAGGCGCCGTCGGCGAGATGTAAGACGAAGTCAGAGCTTACGGTCGGTCGGACGCCCGAGAATGGGTCCGGCCCACCGTGAGTTCTGCTCGTTCTCGGCCGCCGCGACGCGTCGACGTTCCTGTGCGGCCAACTGCGCGTTGGTCTTGTTCCACACGGCCTTCAGCCACTGGAACGTCAGCACGACCACCGCAATCCACGCGATGATCAGACCGATTCCGGGTCCGCCGCCCGTAGAGTCCGTCGGCAGTGTCTGCCTGGACCAGATCGACAACATTCCGAACACCGACGCCACGGCGCAGCCGCTGAGCGCTATCCACGCCAGCGCCCACACCCTGGTGACGAGGGCGAGGACGGAGAGCAGCACGCCGAACACTGCCACGAACCCGACGAAGATCCGGGACGGCAACGCGATGGATTCACCGAGCCCTTTGTCACTGCCGGACAGGACGTCGAGTCCGGTAGCAGAACCGGCATGTGGCAACACGAACGTGACCAGCAGTACGAGAACCAGTACGGCGACCACCACTGCCCGCGCTCCCGGGTCGATCTCCGAGTCGATCTTCCGCTCCGCGGTGTCGTAATCGGGTGCACTGCCGTCTTCGCTACTGGGTCTCGACTTGGTCATGCGCTGCATCCTGTCACTACGGGCGCAGGAGCCGGGACGCCGACAGCCGGCAAGCCCAACCCGACGCCGATGGGGGCCGTCTTCGGAAGTATTCCGCGTTCGTACGCATCACCGGCAGTGGTGCGACGGTGCGAGGCAACGCCGGTGTCGGCGATGAGATGGTAGGGCGCGGCCGCGGTGATAGTCGTGGTGACGACGTCACCGGGTCTGATGGCGGCGATCTGGTGGTCTTCGGCTCGGAAGTGAACGAGTCGCCCGTCCCTGGCACGACCACTCTTGCGATGCGTGGCGGCATTCTTGCGGCCCTCGCCGGTAGCGACCAGCAGTTCCACTTCGGTCCCGATGAGTTCGCGGTTGGATTCGAGGACGATCTCTTCCTGCAAGGCGATGAGCCGTAGATACCGCTCTTGCACAATCTCCTTGGGTATCTGATCCTCCATGTCAGCAGCCGGTGTACCGGGGCGCTTCGAGTATTGGAAGGTGTACGCATTCGCAAACTTCGCTCGGCGCATGACCTCGAGAGTCTGCTCGAAGTCCTCCTCCGTCTCACCGGGGAATCCGACGATAATGTCGGTAGTGATCGCCGCGTGGGGCATCACTTCACGTACCTTGTCGATGATCCCGAGAAATTTACTCTGCCGATAGGAACGCCGCATCGCCTTGAGAACTCGGTCCGAACCCGACTGCAACGGCATGTGCAAGGTCGGGCAGATATTCGGTGTGGTGGCCATCGCGTCGATCACGTCGTCGGTGAACTCGGCCGGATGCGGCGAGGTGAAGCGCACCCGCTCGAGGCCTTCGATCGCGCCACAGGCCTTCAACAGTGCGGCGAACGCGCCGCGGTCACGTGGGAGTGCCGGGTCCGCGAACGAGGCCCCATAGGCATTGACATTTTGACCGAGCAGGGTCACTTCGAGAACGCCTTGGTCGACGAGTGCCTGCACCTCGGCAAGAATGTCTGCGGGTGAGCGGTCGATCTCCTTGCCGCGCAGGGCGGGGACGATGCAGAAGGTGCAGGTGTTGTTACAGCCCACCGAAATCGATACCCATCCCGCGTACGGGGACTCACGCTTCGCCGGCAGAGTCGACGGAAACGCTTCCAGAGATTCGAGAATCTCGACCTGAGCTTCGTTGTTGTGTCGAGCACGCTCTAGCAGGACCGGAAGCGAGCCGATGTTGTGGGTCCCGAACACCACGTCCACCCACGGGGCCTTCTTGACGACCGTGTCGCGGTCCTTCTGTGCCAAACAACCACCGACCGCAATCTGCATACGCGGATTGCGCGTCTTGGCGGGCCGAAGCATGCCCAGATTTCCGTACAGCTTGTTGTCCGCGTTCTCTCGAACAGCGCAGGTGTTGAAAACCACGAGATCGGCATCGGAACCTACCTCGGCCGGCACATAGCCCGCCTCTTCGAGCAGACCTGCCAGTCTCTCCGAGTCGTGCACGTTCATCTGGCACCCGTGCGTGCGAACCTCGTAGCTCCTCTGGGTCATCTGGTCACTCGTTTCCACACTGCCAGGGTACGGCCCGGCTAGACCGTCCGGCGCCGGGGATACGCCACTTTCTCGATCAATCTCCTCGGGCTGAGTGCACCAACAGTAAAGTTTCCATTACATAATCGAAGAATGTCGCGTTAACGGCGTTGTCGACGACCAAACTACGAATAAGGTTCTGCTCTATGACGCATGCCACCGACGCGCCGGCTTCCGGTGCAGTTGCCGATCGACCCTCCATGATCTCCCTGAAATCGGTAGACAAGCATTTCGGTGATCTGCACGTCCTCAAGGACATCAATCTCGAGGTCCCTACCGGCCAGGTCGTCATTGTGGTCGGGCCGTCCGGGTCCGGGAAATCAACGTTGTGCCGAACGATCAACCGACTCGAACCCATCGACTCCGGTTCCATCGAGGTCGACGGCTCGGTCCTTCCTGCCGAAGGTAAAGCGCTCGCCGCGCTTCGCGCCGACGTTGGGATGGTCTTCCAGTCGTTCAACCTCTTCGCGCACAAGACCATCCTCGAGAACGTCATGCTCGCGCCTCTCAAGGTGCGCAAGCTCAAGAAGGACGAGGCTCGTAAGTCCGCCCAAGCACTGCTCGAACGCGTCGGCATTGCAAATCAGGCCGACAAGTATCCAGCTCAGCTTTCCGGCGGACAGCAGCAGCGGGTGGCGATTGCTCGCTCACTCGCCATGAACCCCAAAGTGATGCTGTTCGACGAGCCGACGTCGGCTCTCGATCCCGAAATGGTCAACGAAGTTCTCGACGTGATGACGTCGTTGGCCAAGGAGGGCATGACGATGCTCGTCGTCACTCACGAGATGGGATTCGCGCGGAAGGCCGGTGACCGTGTCATCTTCATGGCCGACGGCGCAGTCATCGAGGACACCGACCCCGACAGCTTCTTCACCGCACCGAAATCCGAACGCGCCAAGGACTTCCTGGGCAAGATTCTCGGTCACTGACCGAACATCGCTCTTTCTCGTCGCCCGTAACAACATGTCAAATCAACATGGAGGATTAACCAGTGAGAATTAGTCGCTCGATCCGTCTAGGGGTCGGCATCGCCGCACTCTCCATTGTCGCTACCGCCTGTGGCGGGGGCGAAGGGGCCCGCGACGTCAGCAGTAGCGCTGAGAACGGCAACCTGATCGTCGGCATCAAGTTCGATCAGCCGGGTCTCGGTCTCCGTAACCCGGATGGTTCCTTCAGCGGATTCGACGTGGAGGTGGCCAAGTACGTTGCGGGCCAGCTCGGTGTGTCGGCGGACAACATCGAGTTCAAAGAATCCCCGTCTGCTCAGCGAGAGACGCTCATCCAGAACGGTGAGGTCGACTACATCGTCGCTACCTACTCGATCACCGACACGCGCAAGGAGAAGGTCGGGTTCGCCGGACCGTACTTCGTCGCCGGCCAGTCTCTGCTGGTTGCCGACGGCAATACCGACATCACCGGTCCCGATTCACTCAGCGGCGGCAAGAAGCTGTGCTCGGTCACCGGGTCCACGCCTGCACAGAACATCGCCGACGAGTACCCAGGCGTTCAGCTCCAGCCGTTCGACACCTACTCGGCGTGTGTCGAAGCACTGCGCAACGGCGCAGTCGACGCAGTGACGACCGACGACATCATCCTCGCCGGCTACGCCGCTCAGTATCCGGGCGAATTGAAGGTCGTCGGCGAGCCTTTCACCACCGAGAACTACGGAATTGGCTTGTCCAAGGACGACACCGAAGGACGTAACAAGATCAACGACGCCATCGAGGAGATGGTGTCCAGCGGGGCATGGAAGACTGCGTTCGAGGAGACCGTAGGACCTTCCGGTTACCCGCTTCCGGCACCGCCGACCGTCGACCGCTACTGACGCTCGCCGACGTCGGGGCCGGGGCAACTGCAGTTCGAGTAGCTCGCCGCCCCGACGCCGGTCGAACCGCCCACGCCGATAGGACATTCCTCCATTGAACTTATTGAGCAAGTACGGCGATCAACTCGTCGACGCGTTCATCATGACGATCAAGCTGACGGTTCTGTCCGCCGTGGGTGCATTGATCCTCGGCACGATCATCGCGGCGATGCGCGTATCGCCTATCCCTGTCGCACGCGGCATCGCGGTCGCTTACGTCACGATCTTTCGTAACACTCCGCTGACACTGATCATCCTGTTCACCTCGTTCGGCTTGTATCAGACGATGGGTGTCAATCTTGCTCCGGAGAGTTCGCCGACGTTTCTGGTGGACAACAACATCAGGCTCGCGGTTCTCGGCCTGAGCATCTACACCGCGTCGTTCGTCGCAGAATCGTTGAGGTCCGGCATCAACACCGTGCCCGTCGGCCAGGCGGAAGCGGGCCGTTCTCTGGGCATGACGTTCACTCAGAACATCACGATCGTCGTTCTTCCCCAAGCATTCCGCGCCGTCATCGCACCGCTGGGCAGTGTGTTGATCGCGTTGACCAAGAACACGACCATCGCCTCCGTGATCGGTGTCGCGGAGGCATCTCTGCTGATGAAGACGATGATCGAGAACGAAGCTGCGATCTTCGTCGTCGGTGGAATATTTGCGCTCGGCTTCGTCGTCCTGACGCTTCCGACCGGACTTCTGTTCGGGTACCTCAGCAAGCGATTGGCGGTGAAGTGATGAGTGATGCTGTAGCTGTTCTCTACGACGTCCCGGGGCCGAAGGCGAAACTGAGGTACCGGATCCTCTCCGGTGCCGTTCTCCTCGTCTCTCTGGGCATCGCGTATCTCATCTATTTGGCACTCGACTCCAAAGGTCAGCTGACAGCTGACAAATGGGATCCGTTCGTCACTGCCAGCACGTGGACTACGTATCTGCTTCCCGGCATCAAGGGAACTCTGATCGCGGCGGCACTCTCGATCGTCTTCGCCTTGGTCCTCGGCGCTGTACTCGGTATCGGCAGATTGTCCGACCATCGCGCCATCCGCATGGTCAGTGGTGTGCTGGTCGAACTGTTCCGGGCAGTTCCGGTGCTGATTCTGATGATCTTCTTGTACGCGGTCTATGCCGAGTATCAAGTCTTCAAGGTCAGTTACCTCGCTCTGGCCGCAGTGGTGACCGGTCTTACTCTCTACAACGGCTCCGTCATCGCCGAGATCGTTCGGGCCGGTGTCAATTCGCTACCGAAGGGTCAAACCGAAGCGGCAGACGCTTTGGGGATGCGCAAGAACCAAGTCATGCGGATCATCTTGCTGCCTCAGGCGATCACAGCGATGCTGCCGGCGATCATCTCGCAGATGGTGGTTGCATTGAAAGACTCGGCATTGGGCTACATCATCGGTTATGTCGAAGTGGTGCGTGCCGGTCAGCAGGTCGGTGCGTTCTATGGCAATTATCTTCCCTCGCTCGTCATCGTTGCGGTCATCATGATCGTCATCAACTCGTTGCTCACCAGGCTGGCAACAGTTGTCGAGCGTCGGTTACGTCGGAAGAAGCGTAAGACAGGTGGGGCCGTCCTCGCAGCGTCGGACTTCGGTGGTGGACCTGCAGGCGCAGCCTGAATTGTCGAACCACGCTGGTCACCGGACCGGCTGGTCTCGGACCGACAGAAGAAGCCCGCAACACACTTCCGGTGTTGCGGGCTTCTTCTATATCGTCGGCGACCGATCCGGGTGGACGATCACCCGAACTCGTCACCGTCGAAATCTTGGGTATCGAGATGGTCCGAGTTTTCGGTCCCGATCCGTGCGAGTTCGGCTTTCACGATTGCGTATGCCATTCCTGCCGAGTAGCCACGCCGAGCGAGCATTCCGACTAGTTTTCGCGCAATCTTGTCTCGTTCGGCACGGACATCGGCTCCGGTTCCTGCGGGCACGGTCAGATTGCGGCAACGCTTGTGGACAAGTTCAGTTGCCCGCGTCCGCTCGTCCTCGGCGTCTATTTGATCGAGAGCGTTGAGAGCATCCTCATTGCTGACACCTTTGGTACGCAGTTCGACGCTCAAGGCCCGCTTGCCTTTGCCCGAGTAGGTATGGCGGGAATGCACCCACTGCTCCGCAAACGCCTGGTCGTCCACAAGGTTCGCGGCTTCCAACCTCGTCAGGACTGCGTCCGCGACTTCCGGACTGAAACCCTTCTTGCTCAGGCGAGTCTCGAGCTCGTATCGGCTCCGTGCACGATCGGTGAGGAGCCGAAGGCAGACATCTTTCGCCTGCGCTTCGGTGCCGCCGCCGTCATTTCCTTGTTCTTGTTCGGATCGCTGTTTCACAGCGGGTCACCCGTGTCAGAACTCGACCGGAGCAGCCTTCTCGTCATCGACAGCCGTGACGTCGGCACCGATCTGCAGCTTCTCCATGATCTTCTTCTCGATCTCGTCACGGATATCGGGATTCTCGAGCATGAACTTGCGGGCGTTCTCCTTGCCCTGACCCAGCTGATCACCGTCATAGGCGAACCAAGATCCCGACTTACGGATGAATCCGTGCTCGACGCCCATGTCGATGAGCGAACCTTCGCGGCTGATGCCCTTGCCGTAAATGATGTCGAACTCCGCCTGCTTGAACGGCGGCGCAACCTTGTTCTTGACGACCTTGACACGGGTGCGGTTACCGATTGCATCGGTCCCGTCCTTGAGCGTCTCGATACGCCGAATATCGAGACGGACGGAGGCGTAGAACTTGAGAGCCTTACCACCCGTCGTAGTTTCGGGTGAGCCGAACATGACGCCGATTTTCTCGCGTAGCTGGTTGATGAAGATGACCGTGGTGCCGGAGTTGCTCATGGCACCGGTCATCTTGCGCAGCGCTTGGCTCATCAGGCGGGCCTGAAGACCGACGTGACTA